>JAIXRO010000153.1 GCA_027485145.1 Hyphomonadaceae bacterium
ATCGAGGCGGTGTCGGTGCTGACGCAGATCGGCTGGTTCAAGATCACCAAGCGCCTGACGGGCGAGGGCAAGCGTATCTTCCTCATGGCCCCGCTTCACCACCACTTCCAGAAGAAGAACTGGCCGGAGACGCGGGTCGTCGTCCGGTTCTGGATCCTCTCCGTCCTGTTCGCCCTCGCCGGCCTTGCCACGCTGAAGCTGAGGTGATGGCCACGCGATGATCCGGATCACCGAATACGCTGGACGAGACGTTGCTGTGTATGGCCTCGGCCGCACAGGTCTCAGCGCAGCGCTGGCCCTCAAGGCTGGCGGCGCGCGCGTCCATGCGTGGGATGATAACGAGGAAATGCGCGCCCGGGCCGAAGCGGCCGGTATTGCCCTGTCGGACATCAACAAGCGGGACTGGCAGACCTTCGCCGCGCTCGTCCTGTCGCCGGGTATCCCCTACAAGTTCCCCCAGCCGCACCGGATTGTGCGCATGGCCGAGATGACCGGCGTGCCGGTGATCGGCGACATGGAACTCTTTGCCCGCGCCGTGCTGGCCATGCCGGAACGCGGGCGGCCGAAGATCATCGGTATCACCGGCACGAACGGCAAATCGACGACGACGATGCTGATCGGGCATATCCTCAAGGAGGCCGGGCGCGATGTGCGGGTCGGCGGCAATATCGGCACCGGTGTGCTGGACCTCGCCGCGCTGCATTCGAACGCCGTCTATGTCCTGGAGCTGTCGTCCTACCAGCTTGATCTCGTGAAGAGCCTGCGCTGCAATGTGTCGGTCATGCTGAACCTGTCGCCGGACCATCTGGACCGGCATGGCGGGATGGACGGCTACCAGGCGGCGAAGATGCGCATCTTCCAGAACCAGACGCCGCAGGACGTGGCCGTGATCGGGTTCGACGACATCTATACGCAGTCGATGGCCATCGGGCTCGCGGCAAGCGGCCCGCAACAGGTGACGCAGATCTCTTCGACCTACACCCTGGGCAAGGGCGTCAGCGCCGTCGACGGCTGCCTCTATGACAACCTGAACGGCAAGGCACAGTTCATCGGCAAGCTCGAAGACTGCCCGGCCCTGCAAGGCCGTCACAACTTCCAGAACGCGGCCGCGGCCTATGCAGCCTGCCGCGCGCTGGGGCTTGATCCCGGCGTGATCATGGCGGGCCTGAAGACCTTCCCTGGTCTCGCCCACCGGATGGAGACGGTCGGCGTGCTGGGCGGTGTGCGGTTCGTGAACGACTCCAAGGCAACGAATGCTCAGGCGGCCGAACAGGCGCTGCGCTCGTTCCGTAACATTTACTGGATCGCCGGCGGTGTTGCCAAAGCCGAGGGGATTGCGCCGCTTGCGCCGTTGTTCCCGCATGTCACGAAGGCTTACCTGATCGGTCAGGCGGAGGAGGCGTTCTCGGCGGCCCTCCAGGGCAAGGTGCCGGCTCAGGTGTGCGGCACGCTCGAGAGGGCGGTGGAGATGGCATTCCGGGACGCCCAGTCGACGGGCGACGCGGCGCCGGTTGTGCTGCTGTCGCCGGCCTGCGCGAGCTTTGATCAGTTCAAGGACTATGAGCATCGCGGCGATGTGTTCCGCAATCTCGTCCAATCCCTGACGCCGGCACCCATGAAGGCGTCGGCGTGACACACACGGCCTCTGCCTCACTCCTGCGACGGTCGGACACCTCATGGTTCACCGAATGGCGGCGGACGCTGGACTGGGGGCTGGTCGCCGGGATCGCCCTTCTCGCTGCAATCGGCCTGTTGATGTCACTGGCGGCCGGACCATCCGCCGCCGCCACGATCGGGTATGAAAACACCTACCACTTCATCTTCCGGCAGGCCGTGCATGCCACCATCGGCCTTGGCTTGATGCTGGCCGTCAGTACACTGAACCGGAAATGGGCGCGGCGGATTGGGGTGCTCCTCTTTCTGGGCGCTCTCTTCCTGATGACCCTGATCCTCGCGATCGGCCATGAGGTGAACGGCGCACAGAGCTGGTTCCGGTTCAGCGCTTTTTCGGTCCAGCCCAGCGAAGTCGCCAAACCCGGCCTGATCGTTCTGTGCGCCTGGCTGCTGGCCCAGCGCGAGCGGTATCCCGCCGGGCCCTGGGCTGTGGTGTCGTTCATATTCTTTGCCGCGACGCTCGGCCTCTTCCTGCTGCAACCGGATGTCGGAGGCGCTGCACTGATCTCGGCTGCCTTTGTCGCCACCTTTTATGTCAGCGGCCTGCCGAAGCGCTGGATCATCGGTTTTGCGGCCGGCGGCGCTGCGCTGGCTGCGGTGCTCTACACCGTGATCCCGAACGTCAAACGGCGCGTGGACATGGTGTTCAACCCGTCCAGCGCCAGCGATACGTTCCAGATCGACATGGCCCGGGATGCCATCGGGCGGGGCTGGCTGTTCGGGACCGGGCCGGGGGAAGGGCAAGTGAAATCCCTGATCCCGGAAGCCCATACCGACTTCATCTTCGCGGTCATCGCCGAGGAGTTCGGTCTCGTGGCCATCGTCGCCGTAATGGCCATCTACGGCCTGATCGCGATTCGCGGCTTCCGGGCCGCCGCCCGCATCGAGGACGGGTTTGCCCGAACGGCTGCCGCCGGGCTGTTCGCCCTGTTCGTTCTTCAGGCGGCGATCAATATTGGTGTCAACCTCGGGATTGTGCCGCCGACCGGGCTGACGCTGCCATTCATCTCGTATGGCGGTTCGTCGATGGCCGGAATGGGATTGACGCTCGGCCTTGCGCTTGCTCTCGTGCGGGGTGAAGGCACGAGGAGCCACGGGCCGTATGGCTGAACCTGCCCCTGAAAAACTGGTTGTGATCGCCGCGGGCGGCACGGGCGGACACATGTTTCCGGCCCGCGCCTTTGCCGATGAAATGCGCGCGCGCGGCTGGAAGATCGCCTTGATCTCGGACTCGCGGGGGTTGCGCTATGCCGCCGACTTCCCGGCTGACTGGAAGGAAGAGATCGAAGCGGCATCGCCGAACTTCCGCAAGCCCTGGAAGCTCCCGGGCGCCGCCCTGAAGATCAATGCCGGTATTTCCAAGGCCTCGCGTCTGCTGAAGCGGCATCGGCCAGCTCTTGTGGCCGGGTTCGGGGGCTATCCCGCCTTTCCGGCGCTTGCGGCCGCGCGCCGGCAAGGTGTGCCGATCATCATTCACGAACAGAATGCCGTGCTCGGCCGGGTCAACCGGCAATTTGCCAAGCATGCGAAGCTCGTGTGCAGCGGATTTCAACGTCTCGATTTCCTGCCGCAGGGATCGGCGCATATCGCGGTGGGCAATCCGGTGCGCGCCCCCATACTCGCAGCCGCCGCCCGGCCCTTCCCGCCGATGGATGGAATGCTGAACATTCTGGTGACGGGCGGGAGTCAGGGGTCGCGCGTCATCGGTGAAATGGTGCCGCACGCCATCACGAAGCAAATCCCGCCGCCGCTGCTCGCGCGGATCAAGGTGGTTCAACAGGTTCGGGAAGAGCA
Source organism: Hyphomonadaceae bacterium (assembly GCA_027485145.1). Taxonomy (GTDB): domain Bacteria; phylum Pseudomonadota; class Alphaproteobacteria; order Caulobacterales; family Hyphomonadaceae; genus Hyphomonas. The sequence goes on from JAIXRO010000153.1 coordinate 3,469, forward strand.
AGTTGAAGCCGTGCGTGCGCTCTACCGGTTCGCTCAGGTCGAATGTGAACTGGCGCCGTTCTTCTCGAACATGCCGGATCGGCTTGCCGATGCGCATCTGGTGATTGCGCGTTCAGGAGCAGGTACGGTGAGCGAGCTGGCGGCGGTCGGACGCCCGTCGATCCTGATCCCGCTTGCGATTGCGATGGATGACCATCAGGCCGCGAACGCCGAAGCGCTGACGGAGGTGGGCGCGGCCGACATGCTGCTCGAAGCGAATGTGACGCCCAACCTGCTCGGCGCGTTGATCGCCGCCCGGCTGTCCGACCCGGACGACCTGAAGGCGAGGGCGGCGGCGGCGAAGTCTGCGGCCAAGCCGGATGCGGCCGCCGAGCTTGCAGACCTTGCTGAGAGGATTGCGGAGCTATAGCGGTTTCGGTTCCGCGGCCCGGTCGCCCAAACTATCAACCAGGAACTGCTCCATGACGGCACCCACCCCGTTTTCCGTTGGCCCCGCGCATATCGTCGGTATCGGCGGCATCGGCATGTCCGGCATTGCCGACGTGATGCTGACGATGGGGTATGAGGTGCAGGGCTCCGACGTGGCCGACAGCGCCAATGTGGAGCGCCTGCGCGCACGCGGCGTGAAAGTGTTTATCGGCCACAAGCCGGAGAATGTGACGGGCGCGGGCACGGTGATCATCTCGTCGGCCATCCGGCGGGACAATCCGGAAGTGCAGGCTGCGCGCGCGGCAGGAATACCTGTGGTGCGGCGCGCCAACATGCTGGCCGAGATCACGCGGCTCAAATACACCGTCTGCATCGCGGGCACGCACGGAAAGACCACCACGACGTCACTCGTCGCCTGCCTGCTGGACGGCGCTGGTGTCGATCCGACGGTGATCAATGGCGGCATCATCCACGCCTACGGCTCGAACTACAAGGCGGGCGAGAGTGACTGGATGGTCGTCGAAAGCGACGAGAGCGACGGCACCTTTGCCAAGCTGCATCCGACTTGCGCGATCGTCACCAACATCGATCCCGAGCATATGGACCATTACGGCACGATGGACCGGCTGCGCGAGGCATTCGACACCTTCGTCGAGAACCTGCCTTTCTATGGTTTTGCGGTGCTGTGTACGGATCATCCGGAAGTTCAGGCGCTGGCCGCCCGTGTCACGGACCGGCGTCGCATTACCTATGGCTTCAACCTGCAAGCCGATGTGCGTGCCGTGAATCTGAGCACCGATCTCAGCGGCGCGCATTTCGATGTCGAGATCAACCGCCCTGCGTCGGGCGGGGCGCGGATGATCAAGGCGTTCACACTGCCGATGGCGGGCGAGCACAATGTGCAGAACGCGCTGGCGGCGATTGCGGTCGCGCTGGAACTCGGCGCCAGCGACGACCAGATGCGAGCGGCGCTGGCGAAGTTCGGCGGTGTGAAGCGGCGGTTTTCGGCCGTGGGGGAGTGGACGCCGGAGCCGGGCGCTGCGCCGGTCAAGATCATCGACGATTACGGCCACCATCCGGTCGAGATCGCCGCCGTGCTCAAGGCGGCGCGGTCCATGCAGGGCAAGGAAACGCTCATCGCTGTTTGCCAGCCGCACCGGTATTCGCGGCTGAATGACCTGTTCGAGCAGTTCTCGACCTGTTTCGATGCGGCGGACCACGTTCTGGTCGCGCCCGTGTATGAAGCGGGCGAAACGCCGATTCCGGGTGTCACGAGCGAAGCGCTCGTCAACTCGATCCGCCGTCACGGGCACAAGAACGCGGATGTTCTGGAAGGACTGTCCGGACTTGCCGATGCGGTCCGCCCACTCGCCGTACCGGGCGCAATGGTGGTTTGTCTCGGGGCAGGGGATATCACCCGGTATGCAGGCGAACTTGCCGGCAAGCTCTAGTCTGCTTGAAGGTTTGCGAGGTCCAGCGCCCGCTCCGTCACCACGACGATATCATTTGCCAACGCGAGTGAGTCCGGATCATCCGCAAGCAGACGGATCGTGACCGGCGGGGCGATACGCTTCAGGTTCCAGTAAGTGGAAGCCGCCGTTCCCAGGCACAGGGTTCCGGTTTCGCCCGCGCGGACACTACGCTCGCCGGCAGCCGGTGCGCGGGCGATCCGGCGCCCGTCGCCGCTGCGCAGGTCAACGATGTACTCTTGAAGCAATGGCGTCGTGTTCCTGGCGGTGACGCAGACTTCGAACTCGCCCTTGGGTGCATCCATGATTTCCACGCCGGCAATCTCTCCGCCGGCGGATCCGTGATACGAATAGGCGCCGTAGGCATTGTCCACCATATTGAAATAGAGCTTGGCGCGCATGCGGCAGAGGGCGGCGCCGCCGGACGCCTCCGAGCGGTTCGCGTTGCAGATGGCGAGCATTTCCGTGTGCATGCGGTCATCGCACCAGGCCTGCGTCTGTTCGCGCAGCTCGTAGCAGGCATCATGCCGCGCGCAGACCGGCCGGAACGAGCCATCCAGCAACGGGCCCATCAGCGACACGATGGACTTCGGCAGATTATCGGAGATGAACTCTGGTCCGCAACGGTCCGAGGGTTTGCTCGCACCCAACTCGCGCGCGGCGTAGTCCGCGTCGAGCGGCACCGGCCGGTCTGTTCCCGGCACCGACGCGCACGCAGACACGAGCCACACCAGGACAAGCGCGGTTCGGGCCGAAGGCATCATGCGGCAGTTCCCGTGAGGTCAACGCCGACCGTGTGCCGGAAAGGCTTCCCCTCGCGTTCCGAATAACGCAGTCTGAATTCAGAGGGAAGGCGCGCCAGACGCCTGAGGGACAAGACACGCATGAGTACTCCGATTGTATCCGCCGGCACCGGCTCGCAAACGGGCGAGACGTCTTCTTATGTTGCCGCGGAGGGCGGCCCCTTTGGTATCAAGGGTCTTGCGTGGGCCATCTTCGAAGGCGCCCGCAACCCCTATTACAACCTGATCGTGATCTATATTTTTGCGCCTTACTTCGCCTCCGTACTGGCGGGTGGTGGGGCCGAAGCGCTCAGCCTGTCAGGCCTGACGATCACGATCGCCGGCATCGTGACGGCTTTGACGGCGCCGTTCCTTGGAGTGATCGCCGACAAGGCAGGCCAGAGAAAACCCCCGCTGGTCTTCTTCGTCGGCCTGCTCGCACTGTGTTCCTTTGCCCTCTGGTGGGCAAGGCCCGAAGGCCCGCTGACCATGTGGCCGACGATGGCGGTGCTCGCGATCGCCTACTGCTGCTACGGATATTCGGAAGTGCTGCACAACGCGATGCTGCCTTCGGCCGGGCGGCCGGGCGCATTGCCGTTTATTTCCGGTCTTGGACTGGCGATGGGCAACCTGCTCAGCGTCGGCATCCTCTTCTTCTTCCTGTTCGGCCTGCTGCTACCGGGTTCCGGCCTGCCTTTCGCGGCGGACGAACAGTTGATTGCACTCGACCGCGAGACCAACGCGCCGCAACGATTCGCGGGGCCGTTCGTGGCGGTCTGGATGCTGCTGCTGGTGATCCCGTTCTTCATGTTCATGCCGGACGGCGCGCCGGGCGGCCTGACATGGAAGCGGGCGGCGGCCGACGTGTTCCTGGGCGAGCCGGTTGACGGTGCAAAGCGCCATTCGATCTTCCAGAGGGCAGGGGTGTTCTGGGACTATCTGAAAGGACTGTTCAAGGAACATCCACAAACCATGCGGTTCCTGATTGCGCGGACGATCTACGCGGATGCGATGTCGGCCCTGCTGACACTTGGCGCTGTCTTCGCCAGCACATTCCTCGGTTGGTCCGGCGTCGAGATTCTCTTCTTCGGCATCACCGGCGTCCTGTTCGGCGCCGTCGGCGGGTTTGTCGGCGGCTTCCTGGATCGCCACCTCGGCCCGAAAATGGCACTCGTCTGGGAGATCTCGATCCTGGTTGTCTTGTTGCTCGCGCAGCTGTCGATCACGCCGGACTCGCTTCTCTTCGGTCTTGTCCCGAGCGGCGAACCGGTCTGGAACAGCCCGTTCTTCGACACGTTGTCGGATATCACCTACTTCCTGTTCGTGATCCCGACGGCCATTGCTGTGGTCGCCTCGATCTCCTCGAGCCGGTACATGCTCGTGCACATTGCGCCGCGCGAGCGGATCGGAGAATTCTTCGGGCTCTATGCGATTGCTGGAACTGTCACCGTCTGGATGGGACCGGGAATCGTCAGCTTACTGACATGGCTGACCGGCAACCAGCGCATCGGCATGGGCGGGATCGGCTTCATGTTCCTGATCGGGCTGATCGTGCTCTGGAAAGTGCAGGCGCCCAAGCACGCGGACGAGACGCGGTAGACGCCTGCCGGCTGCGCGCTGCGGTCTAGCTCGCCGGCCCGAAGCCGGTCGCGGGATTTGCGTCGTTGGTGCGTTCGATGGAGGAAACCCTGCGCGGGCGCAGGTAGAATGTGTCTTTCACCGTGCGCGATGCGTCGAGGACCACGCCGAACGAGCTTTCATAATCGTACTCGACTTCCGCCACGATGACGGATCCGGGCGAAGCGACGAGGCCTGCAGGGATCGTGATCAAGGCATCCTCCGCATAAGCCGACATGTTGAAGCCGTCCGACCAGTCGACGCGGGTCTCGCCATTGCCGTTGTCTACGACCGACGTGATCCGCATGCGGGCGCTGCCGGCGGGGTAGGGCTGCATCAGCACCGCTGCGGCGTTGTAAAGATCCTGCATGTCGGCGTCCGTGACCGTGACGAGGCGGGCCGTCAGGTCTCCCAGGCTTGAAGCCGTCGTTGTCACGCGCCGGTCAGCGCGCATCAGAAGGCTCAGCTCGATGCAGCCAAAATAAATCAACAGCATGACCGGTGCGATCAGGGCAAACTCGACGGCCGAGACGCCCTTTTCATTATACCAGAGGCCTTGAATACCGCGCCAACGCGTGCGGCGGTTCAGCGAAGAGAGAAACTTGCGAACGGTCATGGTTCAGGTTCCGTAGGGTTCGTTGCGGAACACGGCGCTGGTTTGCAGGAGGTGTTTGTTTCCCGACATGTTCTGAAGCGGCTGCGAGATGAAGGGTGTGATCAGGTCCCATTCGTAGAAAACGCGAACCGCCACGATGTCGTTGGCGCCGCCTGCCTGGAACGTGAAGCCTGAATCGTCGAACTCGCCGTTCGCGTCCAGCGGCGTGCCGCTGGGGGTAGAGCCGAAGTTTGAGGCGGTCCGAACATCAATGTGTAGCCGGGAGTCGCAGTCGAGCAGGTCCATCAATTCGGCGCAAACATCGTCGCGAAACTGAGCCGAGGTTATGCCGGCCTGTTGGCCTTCGCCGGTGCGCAGAGACCGGGACGCTTCGCCAACGGCGTGCTCCATCACGGTCGACATGATGAAGATAAGGCAGACTTCGAGCAGACCGAAGATGAGGAAGAAGAATGGAGCTGCGATCAGCGCAAACTCAACCGCTGCGGCGCCGCGCCGGTCGTCGGCGAAGCTTTCCCAGCGCCGTCTCAGGCGGGCTGTGAGACTGAGGCCGTAAGCGCCGGTCATTGATCCGTTCCCCAATTAATCCAGAGACAATTGGCTTATCACGTGCCGGTTTGCGGAGGGTTGAACCGATACTTGAAAATTGATCGATCCGGCCTTCGGGTCAGCGCCAGTACGCGCGCCTACTGGCCGTCGGTCAGCGTCTGCGATTGCAGCTGCTGGTCGATCAGGGCGGCGAAATGGTCGGCCTGGTCACCAATGCTCAGGACAGCCCGGCAATTGGGCGAGCAGTCGTAAGTATAGCTCTGGCCAGACTTGTTGACGGTTACAAGGCTCGAAGAGTTGGTGCCCACCAGCACATCGGATGAGAAGATCTGGTGGCCTGCCTTGTCGAACACCAGGAGGTTGGTGGTGCCGTAGCTCTTGCCGGTCACGAACAGGAGCTGGTCATTGTGGACGGCGACATCCGCAATGTTCTTGTTCCCGATGACGATGCTGGCGGCCGATCCGTTGAGGGGAACAGCAATCGTCTTGCTGGACTCCACCATGATCTGGTCTGCCGAGGCAACCGACGCAACGGACAGGGCAATTGCGCCGAACAAGGCAACTTTGGACGAGATCGTCATTATACGGAAACTCCAGCATACAGGGATGCTGCAACATCTCAGATTTTGGTTTACTGAATGCTAACCGGAAGCCCTCGGGAGGCGCTGGGCATGTGATCCATATATAAGGAGTGCGACCAGATCGCCCAGGTTCGAAAAAGGACTTGGCCTATCCGGTGTTCTTGTATAGCTCGACGTCTATCAAGTATCCGCGCTCACAGCATTCAGGATTGCTTCAGTTGCGGTAAACGAAATCCTGAGACGACTTCACGAGTTTTCTGATTCCTTCAATCGGACCTCAACTCCGACCGTGTAGATATCTCCCTGTTCCGGAAGAAAAGTTCAAGCCGGGACATGTCAAAACACATGATGGGAGTTTCCAATGTTTGCACGTTTCCTGAAAGACGAATCTGGCGCCACCGCAATCGAGTACGGCCTGATCGCCGCCCTCATCGCAGTTGCCATCATCGGCGGCGTGACCGCTCTCGGCACCTCGACCAACGACACGTTCAACGCTGTTGCTGACAAGATCGCCGTCTAATAAGACACGGTCAGTCTGACTGAAAAGGGGCCGCCGGAGTTATCTCCGGCGGCTCTTTTCGTTTGCGCGCCGGTATCGGTCCATGCCTGCGCCGGGAAAGGCTTCGTTCAGCCTTTTGAGGCAGCGTGCCCCGGTTGACCGATCCGGAGCGTGTTCAAATGATTCTCATTCTTCTTTCAGGCCTCTTCCTGGCCCTGTGCATTTTCGCTGCGCTGCACGACGTGAACCGGCTGACGATCCCCAACTGGCTCAATATCACACTGGCAGCCCTGTTCCTGCCCGCGGCCATGGTGTCGGGATTGCCGCTCGAACTCCTGGGCGGACATCTGCTCGCGGGCGGTCTCGCATTTGTCGTGGCATTCGGGCTGTTTGCCTTCCGGATCTTTGGGGGAGGGGACGCCAAGATGATTCCCGCCGTGGTCCTCTGGATGGGGCCAGCGGCTTCCTTGCCCTTCCTTTACTGGATGGCAATCGTGGGCGGTGCCTGCGCGCTGATTCTGCTGATTGGCAAACGGAGCGTTCCAGTCGACGTCGTGCCAGGCTTCATGCGCGCACCGTTCGAACCCAAGGCCGGCGTGCCTTATGGTGTCGCTATTGCTGCAGGCGCGATGCTCGCCGGACCACACTCGCTGATGCTTGTCAGTCTTTATGAAGCGATCGGCGCCTCCGGTTAACACTCCTTTAGGCGGCGCGTGCGAATTTTCGGAACAATTAAGATGGTTTCTGCGTCCCGCGGTGACCACAAAAGTTCGAGTAAGAGGAGTGGCGTCTGATGTCGCCCATGCGGATTATCATCCTTCTTCTGGCGCTGGCTGCCGCGGGAGGCGCCGCCTTCCTGGTCATGCAGCTGAGCCAGCCGCAAGTCCGGACCGAGATCGTCTCCAAGGACAAATTGGTCGTCGAGGAGCTCGAAGTTTCCAAAGTCAATGTGTTGACGGTCACCCGAGACATCGCGGTCGGCGAGACGATCAAGGCTGACGACCTGCAATGGTCCCCATGGCCTGAGGCAAACGTCGTCACAGGATACTATCTTGAATCCGCGGCGCCGACGTCCGTCGAAACCCTGACCGGCGCGGTGATAAAGGCGGCCCTTTTCAAAGGCGAGCCTGTCCTGCCGCAAAAAGTGGCCATCAAGGGCGAGCAAGGCTTGCTCGCGGCGATGATGGAGCCAGACATGCGCGCCATCTCGGTCGAGATTTCCGCAGAATCGGCGTCCGGCGGCTTCATCCTTCCGAACGACCGTGTGGACCTGATTCTCACCTACGACCAGAAAGGTGACCCGGAGCGCGGCATCATAGAGCGCACCGTCGCAACGACGATTGTTCAGAACGTCCGTGTGCTGGCGATCGACCAGAACTTCTCAACCGAGGCCGAAGGCGAGACGGCCCGGCTCGGCAGCACAGCCACGCTCGAAGTGTCGCCGCGCGAAGCCGAACTTCTGGTGATGGGGCAGCGCCTCGGCGAAGTGTCGCTGTCGCTGCGCCCGCTCGACAACAAGATCAGCGGCACACAGCGCGATCCGCGCACCGAATTGCTGGACGAAGATGGCGGCGCAGCTGGCGCCGGAATCACGATCATCCGAAACGGCCAGCCGGCACCGGCGGGTGTGGGGGGCAACTAACCATGCGTACAGTAAGAATTCTCGCGGTCTCCGCGGCCCTGGCCCTCGGTCCAGCCTTGCCGGCACCTGCGCAAACCGTGCCGAACGGGATGGGAACGGTGATCACCGACGCCGGCAGCAGCAATGTCTCCAAGAGCGTTACCGTCGGTGTCAACAAGTCCGTGATCATCGAGCTTGAGCTTCCGGCCGCCGACGTCGTGATCGCCAATCCCGAGATCGCCGACGCGGTCGTGCAGACTGCGCAGCGGATCATCTTTCGCGGTGTGAAATACGGCCAGACCAGCGCGCTGATCTTTGACCGTCAGGGCCGCACCTTGCTCGACCTGTCCCTGCATGTCGAAACCGACATGACGGCGCTTGAGGAGACGATTGTCCGCCACGTCCCGGACGCCCGGGTCAAGCTTGAAAGCCTGAATGGCAGCATCGTGATGACGGGTTCGGTGGACAACCTCTCCCAGTCCGATCAGGTCCGCAAGCTCGTCGCCGCTTACTTTCCATCTGGCGATGCCGCGCCACAGATCGTCAACATGCTGGACGTGAACGCGCCGGATCAGGTGCTGCTCGAAGTGCGCATCGTCGAGATGCAACGCAGTATCATCAAGCAGCTGGGCATCAACGTCTCCGGTTCAACCGGGTTTGGCGAGCTGGCCGCTCAATCGCTGCAGCAGATCATTTCCGGTGGTCAGCCGTTGTTCTTTGACGAGGATCTCGGGCTCAACACGGTCGGTGTCGGCACAGCGCAGCAATCCACTCAGGCGACCGGGCCCTTCTCGAATACCTCGGGCGCCAGTATTTCGAATGGCTTCAACGTGCAGGGTCAAGCCCTCGGTGGCATCTCCGCAAATACGGGTTACACGAACTATGTGGGCGACCGTCTGCAGAGTTCGGTCGGCCTGGCCGTGGACGCGCTGGAGCGCATCGGTATCGTCAAGACCCTCGCCGAGCCAAACATCGTGACGATGTCAGGCGAAAGTTCGAAGTTTCTCGCGGGCGGTGAATTCCCGGTGCCTGTGGGGCAAAGCGACGATGAGATCACGATCGAGTTCAAGCCTTACGGCGTTGGCCTCAGCTTCACGCCGGTCGTTCTCTCGGAAGACCGGATATCGCTGAAAGTATCCACCGAGGTTTCCGAGCTCACATCGCAGGGAGCTTTCCAGGGGGCGGCCCGCACCGTCACGAACTCGGATGGCGAAACGCAAATCATTCAAGGCGTAACCCTCCCGGCACTGACGGTCCGCCGCGCCGAATCCGTCCTTGAGCTTCCATCGGGCGGTTCGATGATGATGGCCGGCCTCATCTCGGTGAAGGACCGCCAGGTTCTCGACCAGCTGCCCGGTATCAAGAAGGTGCCGATCCTCGGCGCCCTGTTCCAGTCGCGTGACTTCCTGTCGGAAGAAACCGAACTCGTGATCATCGTGACGCCTTATCTCGTCAATCCGGCGGCGAAGTCAGACATGCGGACACCCGCGGACGGTTACGCCAACGCCTCGGATGCCAAGACGATCTTCTTCGGCAAACTCAACGAAACCTATGGCCGTGACGGCGCGCCAGTGAAAGCAGAAGACTACCGGGCCCCCGTGGGCTTTGTGGAAGAGTAGGGGATCCCCATATGACCATCGTCTCGAAACAACCTCTCACATTCCTGGCATTCGGCGCAGGCCTGATGGCCCTCGGCGCCTGTGCCAGCTACGCACCAACGGCGGTTTCTGAATCCGATCTTCAGGGTACGGCGCTCAGCCGGAACGAAATCGGCGTCACCAAGCGCGCAGAGTTCCTGGAAATCGCGCTGCCCTCAGAGGCGAGCGAGCTCTCGGACACCGACCGCAACCGCATCCGCAGCTTCGTGCGTGCCTACACGCAGACGGGCCATGGGCCGCTGGTCCTGTCCTTGCCGCAAACGAGCAACAACGCACAGCTGGCGGTGACCGCCATTGCCGAAGCACGTGCCATCGCCTGGGAAAGCGGCGTCGAGTATGACGAGATCGCAGGCGAAGTTCACGGCGCCGGGGATACTGCGCCGCAGCCGATGATCCTTGCCTACCAGGCCTATGATGCGATCGCCCCCGAGTGTGCCTCCAAAGCATCGATTGACTTCAGTGACGTTGCTTCAAATAACACGCTGCCGACGCTCGGTTGCTCGATGCGCACAAATCTTGCGGCCATGATCGCCGATCCGGCGGATCTGCTCGGTAACCGCGAACTCGGCGCCGCAGACAATGCGCGCCGCGACGTCATTCTCGAGAAATTCCGGCGCGGCGAGTCCACCGCGTCCATCCGGTCGGGCCAGGAATCTGGCGCGATCTCGACCGCCGTGGAATGAGCCGGCCCGTCCGGCAACAGGAGTTAGCGTACTATGGGTAAGGAAACGGCACTTTTTGAGGACGACTTCGGCACGGAGTTCGAAGACGTATTCAACGACGACCCGCTCACCGGAGCAAATGATTTTGGTCCGGTGACGGAAGGCGCCGCACAGCCGGTGCAAGCGGTTACGGATTTTGTTGCCAAGCCGCTGGCGCCGATAGCCTCCACCTTCACGCCGCTGGAGCAGGGCGGGGATGCGCTGCTCCCCGCGATTTCGATCAAGCTCTTCTATGAGCGCGAGGAAACGCGCGCTTTGGTCGAGTTGTGCGCCAAGGATCGCCGCATGGGCCGCGCCACCGTGGACTGCATTCCGGGCGGTATCTCGGCCGCTGTGGCAGAACTTCGGACGAATGCCACGCCCAATCTCCTGATGGTCGAATCCTCAGCGCAGGCCGCTCAGGTTCTGCTCGAGATCGATACCTTGGCAGAGTTCTGCGATGAGCATGTCAAGGTGCTCGTCATCGGCGCCGTCAACGACATCGCGCTCTACCGGCAGCTGGTCGCGCGCGGCGTGTCTGAATACATCGTTCCGCCATTCCAGCCACTTCAGATCATCCGTTCAATCGCCAGCCTGTTCACGGATCCGGATGCGCCGTTCCTGGGCAAGCAGATCTCGGTCGTCGGTGCGAAGGGTGGGGTAGGGGCCTCGACCATCGCGCACAACCTCGCTTGGGCGCTGGCCGAAAACACGCTCGTGAATACCACGCTGGTCGATCTCGATCTGTCGTTCGGCACGACCGCGCTCGACTTCAACCAGGATACGCCGCAGACCATTGCGGACGCTCTACTGGCTCCGGAGCGCGCCGACAGCGCGGTGATCGAACGCCTCCTGACCCGAGCGACCGAGCGCCTGTCGCTCTTCACGGCGCCGGCCAACATCAACCAGATCATCGATATTCCAGACGAATCCTTTGCGATGGTGATCGAGAGCGTGCGCCGCAACGTGCCCTACATGGTGCTCGACATGCCGCACGCCTGGAGTCACTGGGTTCGCAACACGCTGATCGCATCGGACGAAGTGATCATTGTCTGCCAGCCGGATCTCGCCTCTCTTCGCAACGGCAAGAACATGATCGACCAGCTGAAGGGGCATCGGGTCAACGACCACGCGCCGCGTCTCGTGCTCAACATGTGCGGTGTGCCGAAACGGCCCGAGATTCCTGTGAAGGATTTTGCAGCCGCCATCGGCGTGGAGCCGGACATCGTCGTGCCGTTCGAGCCGGAAGTCTTCGGCATGGCGGCGAACAACGGCCAGATGATTTCGGAGACGTCCCCGTCGGCCAAATCCTCGATGGCGATCGACCAGTTGGCGGGACTTCTCACCGGCCGGGCGATCCAGATCGAACAGAAATCTTTCCTCAAGAAAATTCTGGGCAAGTGAATCTTCACTGAAGTGAACAGGTAAGTACATGGCTTTCGGAAAACGATCGGGTTCGCCGGTCACGACGCTTCCAGGATCGGCGCCTGCACCCGCTGCAGCGCAGAAACCGGCTGCGGCCGCTTCCTTGCCTAAATCTCCAGCGCAGGGTGCCGCGTCCGCGCCGGCGGTCAAGCTGAAGGTGCCTGAGCTGAAGCCGGAGCCGGTGCGCAAGGTCAATCAGCACTCAGACCAATACTATGCAACGAAGACGACCGTCTTCAACGCGCTCATCGATACGATCGATCTTTCCCAGCTTGCCCAGCTCGACACTGAAAGCGCGCGTGAGGAAATCCGCGACATCGTCGTTGAAATCATCAGTATCAAGAACGTCGTGATGTCGATCTCCGAGCAGGAATACCTGCTCGACGATATCTGTAACGATGTTCTCGGATACGGACCCCTCGAGCCGCTCCTGGCGCGCGACGATATCGCCGACATCATGGTCAACGGCGCCGATACCACGTACATCGAGGTCAACGGCAAGATCGAACGTACCAACATCCGCTTTCGCGACAATGCCCAGCTGATGAACATCTGTCAGCGCATCGTAAGCCAGGTTGGCCGCCGCGTCGATGAAAGTTCCCCGATTTGCGACGCGCGCCTGCTGGACGGCTCACGCGTGAACGTGATTGCGCCGCCCCTTGCCATCGACGGGCCGACGCTCACCATTCGTAAGTTCAAGAAGGACAAGCTGAAGCTGCACGATCTCGTGAAGTTTGGCTCGATCAGCGAAGCCGGCGCCGAAGTGTTGCGCATTATCGGCCACAGCCGCTGCAACGTGCTGATCTCCGGCGGTACCGGTTCGGGAAAAACGACGCTTCTCAACTGTCTCACAGCCTTCATTGAACCCGGTGAACGCGTGATCACATGCGAAGACTCGGCCGAACTTCAGTTGCAACAGCCGCACGTCGTGCGTCTTGAAACACGCCCGCCCAATATCGAAGGCTCCGGCGAGATCACAATGCGTGAACTCGTCAAGAACTGTCTGCGTATGCGTCCTGAGCGGATCATCGTGGGCGAGGTTCGCGGGCCTGAAGCATTTGACCTCCTGCAAGCCATGAACACGGGTCACGATGGCTCGATGGGAACGCTGCACGCCAACTCTCCGCGCGAGGCGTTGAGCCGCGTCGAATCCATGATCACGATGGGCGGCTTTTCACTGCCCGCCAAGACCATCCGTGAAATGATCGTCGGATCGATTGACATCGTGGTGCAGGCCTCGCGCCTTCGGGATGGTTCGCGCCGCATCATGTGCGTTACCGAAGTGCTCGGCCTGGAAGGCGATACGATCGTGCTTCAGGACATCCTGAAGTACGAGATCGACGGCGAAGATGATGACGGGCGGATTGTCGGGCGTCACCGCGGCATGGGCATCGGCCGTCCACGCTTCTGGGAACGTGCTTCCTATTACAACATGGAGCGCGAACTTGCCGACGCGCTCGATACTCTGAACAGCGCCTGATGAGCAACAACCTTGTAATCATTCTCGTGGCGCTGCTCGCTTTTGCGGCTATCGCCGGTATCGGTTTCTCCTTCACCGGAGGCCAGGACGATGCGGCCCGCAAGCGCGCCCGCGCCATGGGCTCGGGACGCAGTGCAGTCGTCTCGAAGGCGGCCGGCAAGGCGATTGACGATACGGCCAAGCGCCGCGCCAAGACCCAGGAAATGCTGGAAAGCCTGCGCAAGCAGGACAAAGAGCGCCGCAAGGTTTCGGCCGCGCAGGACATTGGCTCCAAGTTGACGCAGGCCGGCCTCGAACTGCCGGTCCCGATGTTCTGGTTGATCTCCGTCATCGCAGGTGCGGTCTGCGCAGGCGCTGTCTGGATGTCCGGCGCTGACGGGCTGGTGATCAGCGGCATCAGCCTCAAGAGCCGCCCCATCCTTTGCGGCGCGGCCTTCTTCGCCGGCACGCTCGGATTGCCTCAGTTCGTGCTCAACACGATGATCAAGGGCCGTCACAAGAAGATGGTCAACCAGTTCGCTGATGCGCTCGATATCATCGTGCGCGGTGTCAAAAGCGGCCTGCCGCTCAACGAGTGTATCCGGATCATCGCCAAGGAAAGCCCGGAGCCGCTGCGCAAGGAGTTCCTGACCTTCGCGGACAACCTGTCGATGGGCGCGGGTCTCGATCGGGCATTGAGCCAACTCTACAAGCGCATGCCGCTGCAGGAAGTGAACTTCTTCTCGATCGTTCTGATGATCCAGTCGAAGGCGGGCGGAAACCTCTCGGAAGCCCTCGGCAACCTGTCAGCGGTGATCCGTTCCCGGAAGATGATGCGCGAGAAGGTGAACGCGCTGTCGTCGGAAGCGAAAGCCTCGTCGTTCATCATCGGCTCGCTGCCCTTTGCTGTGGGCGTCATGGTGTTCATGACAACGCCAGACTACATCATGGAACTGTTCCTGACCGAGACCGGTCACGTCATTCTGGCCTTGGCTGCCGCGATGATGGGCTTGGGCATCACCGTCATGCGCAACATGATCAACTTCGACATGTAGGGGCAGGCACAGATGTACGATATCCTGCTCTCCTTCACGAAACCCGAAACCCTCGCGGCCTATCTCGTCGCGGCGGCCGTTTTCGGCACCTTCCTGTCGATCTTCTTGCCCTATCTGCAGGGCAACAAGCTCGAAACCCGGCTCAAGTCCGTCGCCAGCCAGCGCGAACGACTGCGCAAGCAGAGCCGCGCCGCGCTGGAGAAAAAGGGCCTGCGCCGCAAGGACGACTCCGTCGTTGGCAACATTTCGTCGAAGCTGAACCTCGCCACCGCGCTCGAGGATCCGAACGTCGTCAAGCTGATGAACCAGGCCGGGATGCGCGGTCCGGGTCCGATCTCGGCCTTCTATTTTGCCCGGATGGCGCTCCCGTTCGCCGGCGCGATCCTGACGTTCCTCTACATCTTCTTCGTCAACGATCACGGCCTCAACACGTTCATGAAGTACGGCTCGCTCGCCTTTGGCGCGGCCGTCGGCTTCTACGCGCCGAACATCTACATCTCGAACCTCGCCCAGAAGCGCCAGAAGTCCCTCATGCGCGCCTTCCCGGATGCGCTCGACATGCTGCTGATCTGCGTCGAGGCCGGCATGTCGATCGAGATGGGCTTTGCCAAGGTCAGCCAGGAGATTGGCGGCGCCTCGCCGGAACTCGCCGAGGAGTTCGGGATCACGGTCGCGGAGCTGTCCTATCTGCCGGATCGCCGCCAGGCTTACGAAAACCTCGCGCAGCGGACCGGTCATGAAGGCGTGAAAGCGGTTTGTATGGCCCTCGGCCAGGCCGAGCGCTACGGCACGCCGCTCGGCGACGCCTTGCGCATGATGGCGAAGGAAAACCGCGAAATGCGGATGTCCGAGGCCGAAAAGAAGGCCGCCGCTCTGCCGGCCAAGCTGACCGTGCCGATGATCCTCTTCTTCCTCCCGGTGCTTTTCCTTGTTGTGCTAGGCCCCGCCTACATCAAGTACCAGAGGATGCAGGGCGGCCACGAAGCGGCGCCGCAGGTCACCGAACTTCAGGTCGGTCGCGACTACGTCTGAGCGAGGCTTGCGGGGCTTTCCCCGTGGCCGCGCCAAGGCTAGAGCGGAGGCATGAGCCTGCTTCCTCTCGCGTCTGAGACTCTCGCCCGGTTCGGCATTCAGCCGGGCCGCGTGGCAACGGGTCTGCCGTGCCGAACGCCCATCACCGGTGAAACGCTCGGATATCTCGCGCGCGCGGCAGACAGCACGGTAGAGGCCGCCATGGCTTCGGCGTCCGAAGCGTTCGCCGTCTGGCGAGACGTGCCCGCCCCGCGCCGGGGCCAGCTTGTCCGGTTGCTGGGCGAGGAACTTCGCGCCGCCAAGGACGATCTTGCCACGCTCGTGACGCTCGAGGCGGGCAAGATCCCGGCCGAGGCGATGGGCGAAGTTCAGGAGATGATCGACATCTGCGACTTCGCCGTGGGTCTGTCCCGGCAATTGCATGGCCTGACGATTGCCTCCGAACGCCCCGGCCACCGGATGATGGAAACCTGGCATCCGGCAGGCGTCACGGCCGTGATCACAGCCTTCAACTTCCCCGTTGCCGTCTGGGCCTGGAACGCGGCCCTGGCCCTCGTCTGCGGAAACCCGGTGATCTGGAAGCCGTCAGAGAAAACGCCGCTGACCGCGCTCGCCGTCATGGAGGTCTTCGCGCGCGCCGCCGGGTCCTTCGGTGATGCCCCGTCCGGCTTGGCCGCGTGCCTGATCGGCGGGCCGGAGACGGGCGCGGCGCTGGCGGCCGATCCTCGCATTGCCGTCGTGTCGGCGACCGGGTCCACCCGGATGGGCCGGGCCATCGCACCGGTCGTGGCCGCCCGCTTCGGCAAGACGATCCTTGAGCTCGGCGGCAACAACGCCGCCATTGTCTGTCCGTCTGCGGATCTTGACCTGGCGGTTCGCGCAATAGCCTTCTCGGCTCTCGGCACGGCCGGGCAGCGCTGCACCACGATGCGAAGGTTGTTCGTGCACGACTCCGTCGCCGATGTGCTCATTCCGCGGCTCCGCGCCGCCTGGGCCTCCGTCCAGGTGGGCAATCCGCTGGCGCCCGGCATCCTTGTCGGCCCGTTGATCGACACGGCGGCAGGCGAGGGGATGGCGTCTGCACTTTCCGAAGCGCGCACCGCGGGCGGTGTCGTTTTCGGCGGCGAGCCGGTCAATTCTGGCGGCGGAGTCTATCGCCGCCCCGCGCTCGTCGAGATGCCGTCGCACAGCGGACCCGTTCTGCGGGAGACCTTTGCGCCGATCCTGTACGTGATGCGCTACTCGGACCTGACCGAAGCAATCGCGCTGAACAATGCCGTCTCGGCCGGCCTGTCTTCGTCGATCTTCACGACGGACCTGCGCGAAGCCGAAAGATTTCTCGCGGCATCGGGGTCTGACTGCGGCATCGCCAACGTCAATATCGGAACATCCGGCGCCGAGATCGGCGGCGCGTTCGGCGGGGAGAAGGAAACCGGCGGTGGCCGCGAGTCCGGGTCTGATGCCTGGAAGGGCTATATGCGGCGCGCGACCAAAACGGTCAATTATTCAAGCGCGCTGCCGCCCGCGCAGGGCATCCGCTTCGATACTCCGTAAGCAGATCAGCTGCGTGGGCGAAGCGTGCGTTTCACGCTGTCGGCCGATGCAGGCGTTTCGACAGCAGGCGCTGCTTTGGCCGTGCTCTTTGCCGGCGCGGTGTCGGACAATGCATCCCAGCTCCGAGTCGGCTGGATCAGGCTGCGCAGCAGCGCCGCGTTCTGGTCGACAACCGCTTCCGGCGCCGCAGCGCCGCTGACAGCCTTCATCTCATCGAAGCGTCCCTGCAGGCCCAGCACAAGCGCCAGGTTCTCGGTCACGCGCGAACTCGCGTCGGGGTTTGCGGCGGCGAGCCGCAATTTGGCCTCGGCGCCCTGAAGATCGCCGGACAGCACAAGGGACAGGCCGTAATTGGTGAGTGTCGTGGTGCGCAATGGCTCGAGTTCGAGAGCTTTGAGGTAGGCGGTCTGGGCGAGGCCATGATGACCCTGCCGGTCATAGGTCGTGCCCAGCGCGGCCCAGGTCTCGGCCCGCTCGGGTTCGATCTGCGTGGCCCGGTTGAAAGCGCGGGCGGCGTTCGGCACATCGCCTTTGGCCATCTGGATGCGGCCCAGCAGCATCACGGCATCGACGCTGTCGGGGTGAACGATCAGGGTGCGCGACATCACATCGATCGCGCGGTCGTGGCTGCCGATCTCGCGCAGCGCCCGGGCAAACTCCAGCGCGGAGGTGAGGTCTTCCGGGTCCTTGTTGTTCTCCTTGGCCCAGAAGTTTGCACGGGTCAGCGCGTCCGCGCGGTTCGCCGCGGCGCGCTCCTCGGCAGAGGCGGGCGTCATGGCCTCGCGCATGGCAAGGGCCTGTTGGTCCTTGGGCGCGGTCGCGCAGGCGGTCGCCGAGGCGGCGAGCGCAAAGGCAAGCAAGGCCAGAGACGTTTTGGCACTGGACATCATCAGGCTCCGTGTATGTATCGGCAGCATTGCGCGGGATATTGAATGCGCCGGGTCAAGGTTCGGTTAACGCCGCCCCGTCTACCCTTAACCAGACCAGCGGCCCGCTGAGCCCTTCAGGAAGAGCCATGCACAAGAGCTTCACGACCCAGCCCGTTACCCCTGCGAAAATCTACCTGTTCACCCCGAAAGTGTTCGCGGCGCTCGCCGAAGACCCGTTTGCCGGCGCGCGCGCGATCGCAACGGCGCAGGGCTTTACGGGCGCCCCTGGCCAGACCGTTCTGGTTCCCGGAGAGGACGGACGCGTGGCGTTTGTCCTGTTCGGGCTCGGCGCAGGCAAGGACGCGCTGGCCCTCGCCGCCCTGTCGGCGCGCCTTCCGGAAGGGGATTACGAGATTGCCGATGATGGCGGTCAGTCCTTCGCGCGGATCGCCGCCGCCTGGGCCGATGGCGCTTACCGGTTTGATCGCTACAAGTCCGAGAAAACGGCGCCGCCCCGCCTGAAGGTGCCGGGCGGCAAGGACGGTGACGCGCTGTCACGCGAGGCCGACGCCGTCTGCCACCTGCGCGACATGGTCAATACACCCGCCGCCGACATGACCCCCGCCGCCCTTGAGGCAGAAATGGCAGCGCTGGCTGGCCGGTTCGGCGCCACCTTCAAATCCATCGTCGGCGAAGACCTGCTGACCGAGAACTATCCGATGGTGCATGCGGTCGGCCGCGCCGGTGTAGACGCGCCGCGGTTTCTTGAACTGGAATGGGGAGTCCCGGGAGGGCCGAGACTCGCGCTGTGCGGCAAGGGCATCACGTTTGATTCCGGCGGTCTGAACCTCAAGACCGGCGACGGCATGCGGATCATGAAGAAGGATATGGGCGGGGCGGCCCATGCCATTGCGCTAGCCGAGCTGATCATGGGGGCGGGGCTGCCGGTCCATCTCAAGCTCTACGTGTCGGCGGCCGAGAACGCGATTTCCGGCAACGCCTTCCGGCCGGGTGACATCCTCACCAGCCGCAAGGGTCTGACGGTCGAGATCGACAACACGGACGCCGAAGGGCGCCTCGTCCTAGCGGATGCGCTGACACGGGCCTGTGAGGGTGAGCCGGACCTGCTGCTCGATTTCGCCACGCTCACCGGCGCGGCGCGCGTTGCCCTCGGCGCCGACCTAGCGCCGCTTTATACCGATGACGAGGCACTGGCCGCCGACATTCTCGCTGCGTCGGCGCACACCGGCGATCCGGTCTGGCGCATGCCGCTCTGGGATCCCTATCTCGCCGACCTGAAAAGCCCCTTGGCCGATCTCGTCAATTCGGGCGGCAGCTTTGCCGGATCAATCACCGCCGCTGTGTTTCTCAAGCAGTTCGTGACTGTCAAAAGCTGGGCGCACTTCGACATCTGGGCCTGGCGCAAGGCGAAGTATGGCAGGCCCGACGGCGGCGCTGCCTGCGGGTTGCGCGCGGTATGGTCGATGCTGGAAACGCGCTACGGGGCTTGACGGGCGAGGCTACTGCGGCACGCCGTCAGCTTCGGCGATCCGGATGGCTTCGCGCACCCGGCCGCGCACCACGAGGGTATCAATGTTCTTCGGATCGGCCGCGATCGCAGCGTCCACATCCTTCAGCGCCAGGTCATACTTGTTCTTGCTGAGATAGACTTGCGCCCGCAGCTGATGTGCCTCTGCAAGGCCCGGCGAGTTGGCAAGTGCGAGATCGAGGTCGGGCAGCGCCTTGTCCCACTCTTCCATCAGCAGGTAAGCGCCTGCCCGGTCGAGCAGCAGTTCCACGGTTCCGGGCGCGAATTTCAGGGCGTCCGTGAACGAGACAACCGCGACGTCCGGCGCGCCCGCCATGATCCAGGCCTGACCGGCTTGGGACAGGTAGATCGCGCGGTGTTCCATCGAGCCGCCATCGCTCGACGAGGCCAGCGATTCCAGACGATCAGCCCCCGTTTCATAACTGCCGAGCGCGATCAGCGCGAGCGCCGTGCACTGACGGGCACCGGGCCGGTTGCCTTCATATGTCCAGGCAAGGCCGTCTTCATAGGCGTTCTCGGGATCGGTCTCGATCTTGGCGACGCAGGCGTCGAGCCGCTCGGCCTCGGCCCTCGCAAGGTCGGCGCCGGCGGACTGCATTATCAGGACCGTGCCAAGTGTGAGGGCGATCAAGGACATGGGCAGGGGTCTCCGGACCGGCTATCTACCGCTTTAGGCAACGGCGCTTTGGCATTGGCAAATGACTTCCCCGCAATCTCTGCTTTTTGTTTTCGGGCTTGGCTATAGCGCCCTGCAGCTTGCCGCGCAGCTCGGCCCGGCGGGTTGGCGCGTGGCCGGAACGGTGCGCACGGCGGGCAAGGCCGCGGAGCTGCGGGCGCAGGGCATCGACGCTCAGGTCTGGGCCGGGGAGGGCGCTGTCAGCGTCCCCGACGGCGCCCATTGGCTGATCACCTTGCCGCCCGGCCGCGAGGGATGTCCGGCCGCACTTGCGGCAAGCGCGAAGGCCGCCTCCGCCCTGTCCATCACCTATCTGTCCACGACCGGCGTCTATGGAGACCTGCGCGGCGGCTGGGCCTTCGAATGGAGTCCGGTCGCGCCTGCCTCACCGCGCGCCGCCGCCCGCGTTCTCGCCGAAAACCAGTGGCTCGGCGCCAGCGATGGCCGCGCCCGCCTTGTCCGCCTGCCGGGTATCTACGGCCCCGGCCGATCCCCCTTCGACCGCATCCGCGACGGCAACGCCCAACGGATCATCAAGCCGGGTCAGGTCTTCTCCCGCGTTCACGTCGATGACATCGCGAGCGGCCTTGCCGCCCTGATGCTGCGCCCGCAAGCCTCGGGCGTGTTCCACCTCTGTGACGATCTTCCCGCCCCGCCGCAGGACGTCACCGCTTATGCCGCACGTCTTCTCGGCCTGCCCCCGCCGCCGGACGTTCCCTTCGCCGAAGCCGGCCTCAGCGAGATGGCGGCCAGCTTCTATGCCGAATGCAAACGCGTCGGGAATGCGCGGGCCAAGTCCGCGCTCGGCTGGCGCCCACGCTACGCCACCTATCGCGACGGCCTCGCCGCGGTTCTCGCCGAGGAAAGCGCTGGATCTTCTTGAGAATTCTTTCTTCCGCCGGAATCGCGCCCCTATGGCGCCGCTCCGTTCGTGTGTAAGAGTCGGTGATATACTCGGGAGGAGTTTCATCGATGTCAGTCAAGGTCCAGGGCCGGTGGGGGGTCCTTGGGACGCTCGTTTCAGCGGCAATGCTCGTTCTAGCAGCTTGCGGGGGTTCCCAGACGGTGACAGGGCCCGGTGAAGACAGCGATGGCCAGGTGCTCATTGCCCGCTCGCCGGCAGACATCGAAGCGGCGCGCAAGCGCGAGGAAGCCCGCCAGCGGGCCCGCGAAGCGGCCGATGCCGAGTTCTCCTATTTCCGCTACCGGATCGACACCTCGACCGAATCTCCGCTCGCCTGTTTTGTCTTTTCCGCCGCACTTGATCCGAAAACGGACTATTCCCCTTACGTCGAATTCCGCCCCGCCTTCCGTGCCGCGCTGACGGTTGAAGGCCGCGAACTCTGCGTGGGCGGTCTGTCTTTCGGCACCACGCGCACCGCGACGATCCTGGCAGGCCTCCCGGCTGCCGATGGGCGCACGTTGAAGCGCGCCGAAACCGTGCCAATCGATTTTGCCGATCGCCCGCCTTTCGTCGGCTTCAAGGGCACGGGCGTGATCCTGCCGCGCGAGAATGCGGACGGCCTGCCCATCGAAACCGTCAACGTGGACAAGGTCCGCGTCACGGTCAGCCGCATCAACGACCGCGCGCTCGTGTTCAAGAACATCAATGCCGGCACCACCACCGGTCAGGGCCAGTGGTCCTGGATGTACGGCGCCGACTCGCCGGAAGATGTCGGTGAGGAATTGTTCACCGGTACGATGGATGTCGCCGGCTCGCCCAACGCGCCGGTCATCACGGTCTTCCCGCTGCAGGACGTTATCGGCCCGATGAAGCCCGGCGCCTATTTTGTCAGCGTCACGGACGCGGCCGAGCTTGGCGACAATGAGGGCCCGGCCGCCTCGTCCGGCCGCTGGATCCTGCTGACCGATCTCGCGCTCACCGCCTATCGCGGCGAAAACGGCCTCGACGTCACGCTGCGCTCGCTGAAGGACGGCAAGATCGTCCGCAATGCCAAGGTACAATTGCTGGCGGCCAACAACACCGTCCTTGCCGAGACGAAACCCAACGAGCAGGGCCGCGTCAATTTCGATGCGCCCCTGATGAACGGGCAGGGCACCATGGCGCCCCGCCTCGTGCTTGCAACGGCAGCGCACGGCGAACTGGCGGCGCTCGATCTCGCCCGCGCGCCGGTTGACCTGTCCGAGCAGGAAGTCGGCGGCCGCCGCACACCCGGCCCCGTGGACGCCTATGTTTATACCGACCGCGGCATCTACCGGCCCGGCGAAAGCGTCGAGCTGACCGCCATGCTGCGCGACCGCGCGGGCCGGCAGGTCACCGGCCGCAACGGCCACCTCGTGATCTACCGCCCGAACGGGCTGGTCGCATCGAAGGTCCGTTTCAAGGATCCGAAACCGGGCGCCGTCCTCTCCCGCTTTGACCTGCCGCGCGGCGCGTCGCGCGGCGAGTGGCGCGCCAGCATCGAAATCGACGGCATTGCCGCCGAGGCAGGCGAAATACGCTTCGCAGTCGAGGATTTCGTGCCTCAGCGCATCGCGGTGGATGTGAAAGCGGACGAAAAGACGGCGCTCAAGGCCGGCGGCGTCCGAGATGTCGAGATCGCTTCGCGTTTCCTCTACGGCGCCCCCGGCGCGGGCCTGACGGTGAAAGCCGAAGCCCGTCTTGAGGCCGATCCGTCACCCTTCAAGGCGTTTGAAGGCTTCCTCTATGGCCGTCATGACCAGACCTTTGAGGAACAGATCCTTGAGTTCGATGATACGACCACGGACGGTGCGGGCAAGGCAGTGGTCCGCCTCGCGCCCGGAACGGCCGGTTCGAATTCCGGTCTGCCGCTGCGCCTCAATACGGTGGTCAGCGTCCTGGAGCCTGGCGGCCGCGCGGTGGCCGA
Organism: Hyphomonadaceae bacterium; assembly: GCA_027485145.1. Taxonomy (GTDB): domain Bacteria; phylum Pseudomonadota; class Alphaproteobacteria; order Caulobacterales; family Hyphomonadaceae; genus Hyphomonas. Next base: position 26,456 of record JAIXRO010000153.1, read on the forward strand.
AAGCGTTCGCGTGCCTTACCGGCCCGAAGGTCTCTATGTCGGCGTGAAGCCGGCTTTCGAGTCCAGTGTCGAAGAAGGCGGCGAGGCGAAGTTTGAAGTCGTCGCCGTCAACGCGGACGGCAAGGCGGTCGCCCAGCGCCTGAGCTGGAAAGTGCTCGCGATCGACTATCACTATGACTGGTACCGGGACGGCGAACAGTGGACCTGGCGCCGCTCGCGCACCGTCACCAAAGTCAATGAAGGTGTGCTGACGACTCCCGCAGGCGGCGCCGGCCAGATCAAGGCGCCGGGCCTCGAATGGGGCAGCCACGAGCTCGTCATCGAAGGGCAGGGCGCTTATGCGAGCTCCGGCGCCAGCACCAGCTTCTATGTCGGCTGGGGCGGCTGGACGAGTGAAGACGGCACCGAGGCGCCAGACCGCGTGAAGGTCGTTGCCTCCGAGAAGTCGCCGAAAGCCGGCCAGAGTGCCGAGCTGACGATCGTGCCGCCCTATGACGGGCAGGCGCAGGTTGTTGTGGCGACGGACCGTGTACTGAGCGTCCAGAACCTCGCGGTCACGGCCAAAGGCACCAAGATCACCTTGCCGGTCACGGCCGAGTGGGGCGAAGGCGCCTATGTCATGGTCACGGTCTATTCCGGCCGCGACCCCGTGCTCAATGCGAAACCCCGCCGTGCGGTAGGCGTCGCCCACGTCCCGGTGGACATGGCTTCGCGCACCTTCAAGGTGGCGATCGCGGCGCCGGATGTGGCCCGTCCCCGTACGGAGCAATCGGTTGATGTGACGATCACGGGCGGACCCAAGGAACAGGTGTACCTGACCCTTGCCGCGGTGGATGAAGGCATCCTGCGTCTGACCAAGTTCAAGTCGCCGGACCCTGTCGCGCATTATTTCGGCCGCAAGGCGCTCGGCGTCGAGCTGCACGATGATTATGGCCGCCTGCTGGATCCCAACATGGGCATGCCGGCAGAGGTCCGCGTCGGCGGTGACCAACTCGGCGGCGAAGGCCTGACGGTTGTCCCGACCAAATCAGTCGTGATCTTCTCAGGCCTCGTTGAAGTGAAGAACGGCCGCGCGAAGATCCCGCTGGCCTTGCCGGAATTCAACGGCGAGCTGCGGCTGATGGCCGTCGCCTGGTCGAAGACGGGACTCGGGTCTGCAGAAAAGAAAATGACGGTGCGCGACAAGGCGCCGACCGATCTCGTGATGCCGCGCTTCCTTGCCCCCGGCGATGAAGCGGTGATCACCGCGAGCATCGATAACGTCGAACTCGCAACCGGTCCCTTCACCGCGAAGGTCACTGGCGGCGCGCAGGTGAGCGTACCTGCCACGCAGCTTTCCCGCACGCTTGCCAAGGGCCAGCGCGCGGACCTGCCGGTGCGCGTCGCCGCCAAAAGCGAAGGCATCTCGCCTCTGCGCATCGATGTGACAGGTCCGGATGGCTACAAGGTTGCGCGCAGCTATGAAATCCAAACGCGCTCGCCTTACCTGCCGGAATCCCGCGCCATGACGAAGCTCATGAAGCCGGGCGAGTCGTTCGCCATCGGCAAG
>JAIXRO010000123.1 GCA_027485145.1 Hyphomonadaceae bacterium
CGATTGGCGGCGCGCTCGCCACAAGGGCCATCAAGGCGGACCTGCGCGTCGGCGTCGCCGGAATCGGCGCCAGCGGTCCGCCGCCATTTTCGAAGGCGGACCGGTCGCGCTTCCTCTCCGCCCTCGACACGGCCCTCGTCGCCGTCAAGAAGGCGGCCGGATAGGGCATCCTCACTTGCCCTTAACGGGGGCCGTGCTAAGGGCCGCAGATGAGTCAGATCACGCTTCACAAAGGGGATCTCCCCAAGGGCCTCAGCTTTGGACCGGTCGTTGCCGTCGATACCGAAGCGATGGGCCTCAATCCGAACCGGGACTACCTGACGCTCGTGCAGCTTTCGTCCGGCGATGGCACGGCGCATCTTGTCCAGCTGACGCGGGATTTCGATTGCCCGAACCTCAAGGCGCTGATGACTGATCCGAAGGTCGTGAAGCTGTTCCACTTCGCGCGCTTTGATATCGCCATGATGCGCAAGTGGATGGGCATCACGGTTTCGCCCGTCTGGTGCACCAAGATCGCCTCGCGCCTCGCCCGGACCTATACCGACCGGCATGGTCTGAAGGATGTCGCCCGCGAGATCGCCGGGATCGACATGTCGAAGGCCCAGCAGAGTTCCGATTGGGGCGCCGCCACGCTGACCGATGCCCAGATCCAGTATGCCGCGTCCGATGTGCTCTACCTGCATCAGATCAAGGCCGGACTTGAGGCGATGCTGGACCGCGAAGGCCGCGCGGCGCTGGCCGAAGCCTGTTTCGCCTTCCTCCCCGTCCGGGCCGAACTCGATCTCGCCGGCTGGGGCGAGGAAGACATCTTTTCCCATAGCTGACCCTGTGCGCGCCGCGCTTTCACTTGGCGCCTATCGCGGCTAAGCTTCCGACCTGTACGCAGCGCAGGATCAGGCCAACCCGGACATGGACGCCAGCCTTCACCACGACCCCGCAACCCTCTGGGCCCCCCGGCGCCAGATGACCTTGGCGCAGGCGCGTCACCGGTCGGAACGGGTCGTCCAGCTGCGTTACGCATTTGTCGGCGCCGCCGCGATTTCGATCGGCCTGTTTCTAGGTTTCGTCTTCCGCAGCGCGCTCAGCCAGGATGCCCGGCCGCGCGCGGTTGAGGACGCCGAGGCCGTGACGATGATCAATCCGCGCTTCACGGGCCGGGATTCGGCCGGCGAAATCTTCACGATCACCGCCGACGCCGCCCAGCGCCGCCGCGCCGAAAACGGCGTGGTGGACCTCGTCAACCCGGTCATGCGGGACGCGCAGGGCGCCGAGCTCAAGGCGCCCACCGGCTATTATGACCGCGAAAAGGGTGTGCTCGAACTCTATGAGGCGGTGAACATAACCGACAGCGGCGGCTATTCCTTCGTGAGCCGAGGCGCCCGCCTCGTCCTCGGCGAGGACCGGGTCGAAGGATTGTCACCTTTGCAGGGTAAAGGCCCCCTTGGCGATATCCGGGCAGACTCGTATGAAATCCTTGATGGCGGCAACCGCGTGGTCTTTGAAGGCAATGTGCGCACCGTGATTTATCCTGAACCGGCCGAAGAGCCTGCAACAGTCGAAAGTGAGCAAGATGGCACTCCGTAAAGCTGCTGGCCCCGCCCTCTGCGTTGGCATTCTGGGTTTTGCCCTGATGGCCGCCCCGGCCTCCGCGCAGATCTCTTCGGAGGGCGGCCCGATCTATATCAACTCGGCCCGCACCGAGAGCCTTGAGGCCGAGCGCAAGGTTCTGCTGATCGGCAATGTCGATATCCAGCAGGGCACAGCCCGCCTGCGCGCCGATCAGGTGACGATCAGGTTCGCCGGCAAGACCGCCGGCGCGCCCGCCTCGTCCAGCATCGTCGGCGGTTTTGGCCAGGTCGAGCACATCGTCGCCGAGGGCAACGTCTATTACGTGACCCCGGAACTGAAGGCCAAGAGCGAGCGCGGCGTTTACGAACTGGCGACCGATACGATCACCATGACCGGCCAGGTGGCCCTGATGCGTGACCGCGACGTGGCCGAAGGCGCAACCCTCCGGATGGAGGTCAAGAACCGGCGCACGACGCTGGAAGGCGGCAATGGACGGACCCGGATGGTCATCGATCCATCCTCGCAGCCGGGCCAGACTCCGTGAATTTGACGGGTTTGGTGAAACCGATCTTAAGTATAGCAGGTTAAGGCTGTGGCTGGCCGGAAAACTGGCCGTGGATGGATGGATAGCCGGATGAACGAAGCGGCCGAAGGCCTGGTAGTTGCCAATCTTGCCAAGTCTTTTGGCAAGCGCCAGGTCGTGCGCGACGTGTCCCTTTCTCTTGCCCGCGGCGAGATTGTCGGCCTGCTTGGACCCAACGGGGCCGGCAAGACCACCTGCTTCTACATGATCATGGGGTTGATCGGGGCCGATTCGGGCTCGATCTCCATCGACGGCGAGGATGTGACCCGCCTGCCGATGTATCAGCGCGCCCGACTGGGCGTCGGATACCTGCCCCAGGAGGCCTCGATCTTCCGGGGCATGACAGTTGAAGAAAACGTGCTGGCTGTTGCGGAACTGGTCGAACCCGACCGCGCCGCGTGCCAGGCCCAGGTGGACAGCCTGCTCAGCGAACTGCACGTGGAACATCTCCGCAAGCAGCCGGCCACCTCCCTTTCGGGCGGTGAGCGGCGGCGGGTCGAGATTGCGCGCGCACTCGCGTCTCGTCCGAGCTTCATGCTTCTGGACGAACCGTTCACCGGCATTGACCCGCTCGCCATCTCCGACATTTCCGACCTCGTCCGCTTTCTCAAGCAGCGCGGCCTCGGCGTTCTGATCACGGACCACCAGGTCCGCGAGACGCTGCAGATCGTGGACCGGGCCTACGTGATGTATGATGGCGCTGTCCTCTTTGACGGCACGCCTGAAAACGTGCTGCGCAATGACGACGTCCGCAGGGTCTATCTGGGTGAGCAGTTCGCCGCTTGATCCCAGGGGGCGCGGCTTATGGCCATGAAACATTCTCTCGACATGCGCCAGGGCCAGTCCCTGGTGATGACGCCGCAACTCCAGCAGGCGATCAAGCTGTTGCAGCTGTCGAACCAGGAACTTGCCGAGTTCGTCGAGGCTGAACTCGAGCGCAACCCGCTGCTCGTGAAGATCGAAGGCGAAACCAGCCCGGCCGGCGAGACGGTCGAGACGCAGCGCCAGGACGAACGCGAACGCGAAGACCGCACCAGCCAGAGCGAAGCGCGCGAACAGCTCGATGCTCCGGGTGAGGACGTTTACGAGCCCGGTACCGGCTCCGATGCGGCGCTGCCCGCGAATGCGACCGGACCGTCTGCCAAGACCGATTGGTCGACCGCCGGGAATGGTCAGGCCTCGGAAGATTTCGACTATACCGCGAACCTCTCGAGCGACGTGACGCTGCAGGAGCACCTGCATACGCAGCTCAATTTTGCGGGCCTCTCGGACGCCGACCGGCTGATCGCCTCGCGCCTGATCGACGAGACGGACGAGACCGGTTACCTGCGCGCCCCGCTTGAGGACATCGCCAAGTCGCTCGGCGCCGACATCGCGAATATCGAAGCCGTTCTTGGCGTCTGCCAGGGCTTTGACCCGACCGGCGTGATGGCGCGTTCGGTGCCGGAATGCCTTGCCCTTCAGTTGAAGGACCGGGGCCGGTTTGATCCCGCCATGAAGGCAATGCTGGACAATCTGGCCCTCGTCGCGAAGCACGACATCAAGGGATTGATGGACGTGTGCGGCGTCGACAAGGCGGATATCCAGGAAATGCTGCTGGAACTGCGCCAGCTGTCGCCGAAGCCGGGTGCCGGATTCTCGAGCGAGACGACCGTGGCCGTGGCGCCGGATGTTTATGTCCGTGAACTGCCGAATGGCATGTACGCCGTTGAGCTGAATTCCGACACGCTGCCGCGCGTGCTGATGGACAAGGCGTACTATGCCGAAGTCACCGCCTTGCCGATGCGCGACAAGGAAAAGGAGTTCATCTCCGAATGCGCGGCTTCGGCGACCTGGCTGATCAAGTCCCTCGACCAGCGGGCGCGCACGATCCTGAAAGTGGCGAGCGAGATCGTACGCCAGCAGGATGGTTTCTTCGCGCATGGCGTTGCGCATCTGCGCCCGCTGAACCTGAAACAGGTGGCGGATGCGATCGAGATGCACGAATCGACCGTGAGCCGGGTGACCACCAACAAGTACATCTCCACGCCGCGCGGACTGTTTGAACTCAAGTATTTCTTCTCCGCCTCGATCCCGGCGACGGGCGGCGGCGAGGCGCATTCGGCAGAGGCCGTCCGTCACCGGATCAAGCAGCTGATCGACGACGAATCGCCGGAAGACGTGTTGTCGGACGACCAGATCGTCGAGATCCTGACGGGTTTCGGCATCGACATTGCCCGCCGGACCGTCGCCAAGTACCGCGAGAGCCTGCACATTCCGTCGAGCGTGCAGCGCCGCCGGATCGGCAAGGCAGGATAGGGTTTTCCTTCTCGTTCAGCACGGGCGACCGCAGCGGCGGCGCCGGTGCGGTTTGTTTTGCTAGTTTGGATCAGGGTGGGGCCTGCCTAAGACGTGTCGTGATGAACGACGGCAGACTGCGCGTGTACGGAGTATGCGCGCGCGTCTTGTCCCGGGGCGACTGGTTCGGTGACAGCCTCGATTGCGAGCGCGCACGCAAGGCGCGCTGAAGTGATCGCCAGGGTGAAATCGAACTTGGTGGGCTGCAGCGCGCCGTTCGCCGAATAGCTCCAGGTGAAGTCGATCGGCATGTGCTTGAGGGAGACGATCCCC
>JAIXRO010000002.1 GCA_027485145.1 Hyphomonadaceae bacterium
GCCGAGATGTTGCTCAATCACGGGGTGATGAAGGCCAGCTATCCGCACTATCCCTCCGAACGCCTCGCTTGAAAACCGAGGCCGCCAAAGGTTCCCGGTCTGGGACGTAGGTATTTGTCCGGACTGAAAAGGTGTCCTGTCCCGCGCTACAGTCAGATGTTGGTTAGGTCCAACGGCTTTGCGCGGAGGTTACCATGAAACTCAAAACCGGATCCTGGGTGCTTGTCGCCGATGGCGGTCACGCAATGATACTTGAGAATGAAGGCAGCGCTCTCACGCCGAAGCTCAGGATGTTGCGCGATTATGACGAGCCGCATTCCCGCACCAGCGACCTCGGCGAGGACAAGCCGCCGCGTGCCTTCAGTCCTGCGGGCGGTCGGCGCGCATCGTTTGAGGGTACAGACCTCCACCAGGTGGAGGAAGACAAGTTCATTGCCCGGATCGTGCACGATCTCACGCAGGCCGCCCACAACAAGGCGTTCCACGAACTCGTGGTGGTGGCTTCGCCTGTCGCGCTCGGAACATTCCGGAAAGCGGCAGGCAGCGAACTTACAAGCCGCATTGTCTTCTGGCTCGACAAGGACCTCACCAAACACCCCGTGGCCGAAATCACGTCGGCCGTCGCCCGGGCCCTTGAAGACGGCGCGTCGGGCTAAACTCTTTCTCCGCTTCTTGGCTTTCCGGAAAAGGCGGCGGATAGTCGGCGCTTTCAGGGAGTGCCTCCATGCCCGCTTTCAACACCCTCCTTTACGATACACGTAATGGCCACGCCCGCATCACGCTGAACCGCCCGGCGAAGCTCAATGCGCTCTCCTACGTCATGCAGAACGAACTCTCTGAAGCGCTCTGGGAGGCGGACAATGATACGTCCGTACACAGTGTAATCCTCGAAGGCGCGGGCAGGGCTTTTTGTGCTGGCTACGACCTCTCCGGCGCCGATGGCGATGTGCCGGTCTCCGAGGTGGAGGACAAGGCCGCGAAAACCTATCGCGGCCACCGCTCCATTGATGACGACGCCTGGCAGCTGGAGCGTCAGCAGCGCTGGCGAATGGCCATCTTCGACATGCACAAGCCTGTCATCGCCAAGGTCCACGGCTATTGCCTGGCGGGAGGCTGCGACCTCGCGCTGATGAGCGACATGGTGGTGGCCGCCGACTCCGCAACTTTCGGCTTCCCACCAGCGCGCGATCTCGGCGCGCTGCCCAATCAGTTCTGGGTCTATCATTGCGGCCCGCAATGGGCGAAGCGCCTGATGCTGACCGGCGACACGGTCACGGGCAAGGAAGCGCAGCAGATCGGACTTGTCATGAAAGCCGTGCCCGAGGCCGACCTTGAAGCGGAAGTCACGGGCCTTTCTGCACGCCTTGCCCTGATCGACCCTGACCTCCTTTCCGCCAACAAGCGCATCGTGAACCTCGCGATGGAGCTGATGGGCGCGCGCACGCTGCAACGCCTGGCGGTCGAAAACGACGTGCGCGGACATAACACGCGGGCGGCCGGCGGCTTTCGAAAGTCCGTGCAGGAGAAAGGCCTCAAGGCGACACTCCGAGCCCGTGACGCGGCCTTCGGCGATGGCCGCGCGCGCGTGGACGGTCCGGAGCGGCGAGATACTGACGGGCGGTTGATCGAGGACTGACGGTTCGGGCGCCTCCGAGACATGAACGAACCTGAACCGCGCATTCAAACCGCGTTCAGTGCGGCCGGTACAAATTCCAGACTGTTCGAGCGCCGGTTTCATTGAGGCGCAAGACGTAACCAGGAGTCTGAACCATGAACCGCCTTCTTTCCACCACCGCCGCCGTCCTGTTGGTCTTCAGCCTCGGCACCGCGCATGCGGACAGCCGCAACCGGGTCCGCATCGACCAGTCAGGCTATGCCAATGGTGCGGCGTCCGCCCAGAAGGGCGATCGCAATGGCACGGTCGTCGTGCAGCGCGGCAGCGGCCAGTACGCCCGCGGTGTGCAGTCCGGCTACAACAACTTCCTGCGCATGGACCAGTACGGCACGCGCAACCGCGTGGCGACCGCGCAGTACGGCGAGAACAACTTCGCTGTTACCGGTCAGGAAGGGCGCAACCTTCGCGCCGACACGCTCCAAACCGGCGTCGGCAACGTCTCGGGCATCGCGCAGATCGGCACCAACAACACCGCCGTGGCGGATCAGGATGGCTACAACAACACATCCGGCATCATCCAGGTCGGCAATGGCCAGGACGTGACCGTCCGCCAGCGCGGCGACGACAATATCTCGGTCGTCGTGCAGAGCGGTTACAACTGAACCAGCTTGCGGGAAGGCCGCCCGGTCTTCCCGCAACGCTTGGGCCTCAAGGAACAGGATCCATGAAGACGCTCATCACCGTCGCGGCGCTCGCGGCAACAGCCGCCTGCGCTGCCCAGTCACCGATCGCAGCCTACGCCGACCCCGTCCCTCTCGTGGCGCGCGAGCCTGTCAAAGACAGTATACGGACAGCCTATTCCGGCCCCGTGCCATCCGCTGTCTGCAAGATACGCGAAACCCGGACCGCCGATGGCCTTCGGCTTGAGGCCGTCGCGGTGTCAGACCACCTTGCGCAGGCCGAGTACGAGTTTTCGATCTCGTCAAACGCCTCCGGTGGATCGTCTGATGTGACGCAAGGCGGCGCGGTCGATCTCGCCGCAGGCCGTAGCGCGACGCTCGGCGTCGCGGAGATTCCGCGCGGCCGCTACCGCGCCGTGCTGACCCTGAATGGTCCGGACGGCGAACTCTGCCGTCTTGAACGCCGCTCGTAGGAGTTTCCCACCATGCGCCAACGTGCCACCCAACTCTGTGTTGCCCTGTTTGCCAGCTTCGCGCTCGCTGGTGCGGCCTCTGCCGATGGCGCACGCATCCGGGCGGGTCAGCTCCGCCTGAATGCAGAGCAAACGCAAGCCGTTGCGCCCCCGGCGAACACGGTTTCCATCGGTCAGCGGGGTCGCGGCAATGCGGGAAGCATCGTGCAGACCGGGAACGGAAACACGGCCGGTCTGCGGCAGTTCGGGCGCACCAACACGGGGGCGATTACGCAGGTGGGCTCCGGCAACACAGCTTGCCTCATCCAGGCCGGACGCAATCTGGACGGCGCGATTGAACAGGTCGGCGATAACCAGACCACCGGTCTGCTCCAGACCCGCTGGGGATCGCGCGAGATCCCCGTCGAGGTCTGCACGACCGCAACCACGCGAGAAGACGTCATGGCCTACGCCCCGCCGCGTCCCGAGTTCAACCCCCGCGGCCAGCGGGGCCGACTGCGCGGCGAGCCGTGACGCCGGCTCACCCTCGCGGGCCACGACCGCCACAGTCGTCGCCTCTGAGCACGTCCAGATGGCGAAGGACACCGGCACCCTCGAGACCGGCAAGTTCGCCGACCTCATCGCGGCCACCAAAGACCCGCTGAAGAACATCAAGGAACTGGAATCGGTCGATTTCGTCATCAAGGGCGCGGAGGTCTTCAAGTTGGCCGACTGGCCCGGCGCGGATGCAAAGCGTTTTGACCTCTGCGCGGCTGCGGCTTAAGGCTTGCAGTGGTTCCCGGTTAACGACCGGGCAGACCGCCCAAATGCATCGAGACGAAACATGGTTACCTGCCGTTCTGGAACACTTTCCGCGTCCATCCTCACCTTGATCCTGCTGGGCGCTTGCGATGCGCCCCCTCCGGGCACGCAAGCCGCCGCCGGCAACGCCGCCGGAAACCCGGACTGCGTCACCCTGGCAGACGGCCTCTATGAATCGCTCGACGGGCAGCTCCTCGCCGTCGCCGGCGGCACCCCCGGGGCTGCGCCTCTGACCGGCTGGCAGGGTGCCGTCCAGTCCACCTTTGCCGGCCTCGGCTTTCCCTGGATGGGTCTGAACGTGCGCGGCCGCGTTGCCGCGCTCACCGGCGCCGCTCCGGACGCCGAAGCCAAAGCCGCTGCACTGTCGGCCGCCGAGGCCGCCATCGCGGCCAATCCCGAAGCGGCCGCTGCTGGTCTCCTGATCGTCGATGCGATCTCGGTCGAAGGCGGCGAGCGCGGTGTCGGCGAAGGCTTCACGACCCTTGCCAATTCCGGCGTCAATCTCGAAAGCTGCCAGCGCGCCTTCATCGACACGATGGCTGGCCGCAACATCCAGTTTGAATCGGGCAATGCCCGCATCTCTCCCGTTAGCGCCCGCCTGCTCGACGCCATCACCGGCGTTGCGACCTTGTGCAGCGATTTTGCCGTCGAGATCGGCGGTCACACAGATTCGCGCGGCGCCGACGACTTCAACCTGACGCTCTCTCAGGAGCGGGCAGACTCCGTGAGGGCCTACCTTATCGGCAAGGGCGTCTCTGAAGACAGTCTGCTTTCCGTCGGCTACGGCGAAACCGTCCCGCTGGATCCAGCGCAGACACCGGAGGCGTACGAGCGTAACCGCCGCACCGAGTTCAAGGTGATCGCCCGCTAGGGCCGGCCGTCCTCAGAAACCGAGGACAAGGCCTTTCGACGGCGGCACGTTCGCGTCCAGCGTAGTCAGCCAGGCCGTTTCAATGGCGGCTTGCCCCTTCGCGGCTTCCGGCGTTACGAATGCGCCCGATGCTTTAAGGAAACTCTGCGTCGCCGCTCCCAGCCTGGCGTTCAGCACGTCCGGCCCCAGCGCCTTGGCGCGTTCAGCGGCATAGGTCGGCACGAAGAAGAATTCCGGTTGCGGATCGGGCAGGGCGATGGGTGCGCGGTTGCCTTCCCAGTCCGTCACGCCAATGACCAGACTGCGCACGAGCCTGTCGCGCAGCGCATTGTGTACATCCGCCGTCAATGACGGACGCCCGAGGAAATCAACATACGCCGTGAGGCCCCGCGCATGCAGTCGATCGGCCGCGTCATATGTCTCCACCCGGGCATAGAGGCCGAGGCCCTCGACATACGCCTTGTTGCCCGGAGAGGTGAGCCCCACCGCGTCCACGCCGCCGCGCGACTTGAGGCAATGGGCGAGCGCCAGCGCCGTCTTGGATGACGCGCTGGAGATCACCACGGTCTCCGGCACATCGGTGCCCGACTCCATGAGGCAATCGTCGATCATGAATCCGGTCGTGAAGAGCGGGCGGAACAGCATCTGCTCGGCCTCGAGCTTCGCGTCATAGCCTGGGTCGGCCGCCGTGAAGATGTAGGTGTTGTAGACGGGCGCAAGGCCCTGCCGGTTGGCGGCGCCGTCCATGAAGGACTGCGCGCTGGTCCGTACGGGCGTAACGTCGAACGTGTCCGAGATTGGCAGGTAGCCATAAACGCGTGCGCCCACCGGCACGCCGTCGGCGGTCGACTCGGCCACCGTCGCAAAGCCCCAGACCGGCACCCGGCCCCAGGCCGCGTCTGCCGCCGGAAAGAAGTTCCAGTAACCCATCGCTTCGCCAAACGAGGCGTAGGTGACGTTGTTGGCCGTCAGCGCGAAGGCCTCGACCTTGAGCCGCGCCGCACCTGCGGCGAGCGGGCCAGGCGCCGCATCCGCCCATTTCGTGGTGCGCAGGTCGCCGCGCTTGATCAGAAAGTCTGCCATGAAAGCCGTCCCTTGGCTCGTTAGGATTTTGGTTTTCCCATGAAGGCGCCGATTCGCGTCTGCATGTCAGGGCCAACGCCTTCGCAGTTCAGGATTTCCCACTGCAAACCGCCGTCAAGGTCGCGGGCATCGGTAGCTTCCAGCAGCCGCTTGTTGGCGGCATGGCTGAACGGGGAGTTGGCGAGGATCTGCCGGGCCATCGTCTCGATGGCGGCATCGAATTCCGCATTCGGAACAACTTTTTCGGCAAGGCCGATCCGGAACGCTTCCGCCGCATTGATCATTTCCGCCGTGAACATCAGGCGCTTCGCCGTCGCGATGCCCACCCGGCGCGGCAGCCGCTGGCTCATGCCCCAGATCGGCGTCAGTGCCCATTTCGCATGCGTGTCGCCGAAGCGCGCACTCTCTGCCGCAAGAATGAAGTCCGCCGCCAGCGCCACTTCCAGCGCGCCGGTATAGCAATGTCCGTGTACGGCCGCGATCACGGGTTTTGGCAGCCGCTCCATCAGGCGCAGCGTCTCCGAATGCCAGCCGCGCGAGGGCACGGCCTCGCCCTCGGCGATATCGGCCAGGTCATGCCCAGCGGAGAAGCACTTGCCGGCTCCGCGCAGCACCACGCAGCCGATGGATTCATCCTTGTAGAGATCCGTGGCGTGACTACGCAATTCGCGGAACATGCCGACGGTCAGCGAATTGAGTTTGTCCGGCCGGTTCAGCGTCAGCAGTGCGAGGCCGTCCCTGTCCTCGCGGGTGACGAGCGCGCCGCTCATGTGCCAAGGTCCACGGTAAGCGAGGAAATCGCGTGCACGAAGTTGTTGGGCGCCAGCACCTGCTCGCCCGTCCAGCGCGCCTTGGGAAAGCGTCCGAGGATGTGCTTGTACGCGCTCTCCAGCTGCATGTTGGCCACACGCTGACCGAGGCAGACATGCGGGCCATGCCCGAACGAGAGATGCTCGCGCGCATTGCTGCGCGTGATCTGGAACTGGTCTGGCTTGTCGAACTTGGCAGGGTCGCGGTTCGCCGCCGGATAGTACATCACGATCTTCTCGCCTTCGCCGATCTTCTGGCCGCCGAGCTGCGTGTCCTCCGTCGCCGTCCGGCGCATGTAGGTCACCGGCGTCACCATGCGGATCGCCTCATTCACGAAGTTCGGAAACAGGCTCGCATCCGCCGCCAGCTGGTCGCGCAGTTCCACGAATTCCGTCAGCAACCGCATCGTGCCCGACAGCGAATTGCGTGTCGTGTCATTGCCTGCGAACACGATCAGCAGCCAGGAGCCATCAAGGAATTCAGGCGATAGCGGCTGGCCTTCGATCTTCACATTGGCGATCGCCGACAACAGGTCCGGCTGCGGATTTTTCCGGCGCTCCTCCAGCAGGTAGCGGCCATACTCGAACATCGCCTGAATTTCGCCGAGGAAGTTCATGATCTGCTCGGGCGAAACATTGCCCAGGCCTTCCTGCTGCGCCTGGTACTGAGAGGTTTCGAGGAAGTGCATCCAGTGCACCAGCTTCGGACGATCCGCAGGCGGAACACCGAGGATCTCGCACAGCGTGAACAACGGCAGCTCGGCTGAGAACATCTCCACCATGTCGACGACCGGACCCTGCGCCTGCATCCGGTCGAGCAGGCGGTTGACCTCAACCTCCACGCGCTTCCTGAGCTCGGCCACGAAGTCGGCCCGGAAGTACGCCATATGCTCCATGCGCAGCGGCGTGTGGTGGGGCCGGTCCAGATTGATCAACGAGTTCAGCGAAGATGAATGCAGCAGCGGATGGCGGGGCACGCCGTCCATGCCATAATTCATCAGGATACCGCCTTTCTGCGAGGAGAAGGTGGCCGGATCGAGCTCAACCTGCTTGACGAGGTCATAGGTCGAGACCGCCCAGAAACCGGCGCCATAGGCTTCCGGATGCCACATCACCGGCGCCTTGGCACGCATCTCCGCAAACGCCTCGAACGTGTAGCCGCCATGGCGCGAAAACACTTCCGCGTCCGTCAGGTCCACCGGCGGCTTCAGATCCGAGGCCGGCTTGAATTTCGGATCGCGCGGCGGCGCTTCAGACTGGTAGGTCTCCGTCACGTTGACGAGGGTCATCGTTCACTCTCATGGTTGCCGGACTATTCGCGTGCGGGCAGGCGCCCGGACCCGTCCGGTCAGAATTTATACCGTACCGGGATGGATTTCGGGCCACCCACGAAGTTCGCCTTGATGAAGCTCGGCTCGCCGGCCAGCTCGATCGACTTCAGGCGGCTGAACAATTCTTCGTAGATCGCCTGCATTTCAAGACGTGCGAGGTGCATGCCGAGGCACATGTGCCCGCCATGCCCGAACGAGATCAGCTTGTTGGGGCTGCGGTCAGCGCGGAAGGTGAATGGCTCGTCGAACACCTCCTCGTCGCGGTTGCCCGAGGGGTAGCAGAGCAGCAGGCTCTCGCCCTTCAGGATCTTCTTGCCGCGCAGCGTGTAGTCGTCCTGCGCGGTGCGCATGAAGTGCTTCACGGGTGTCGTCCACCGGATCGCCTCATCCACAGCGGTGCGCGAGACAGCCTTCGGATTGTCCATCATTTTCTTGAGTTCGGACGGGTTCTGCAGCATGCCCAGCACGCCGCCGCCGGTCGAGGCGCTCGTCGTGTCATGGCCGGCGGCCGCCGTGATGATGTAATAGCTCATCGCTTCCAGCTGGCCGATCGGCTCGCCGTCGATCATGCCATTGGCGATGACGGTCGAGACATCGTCCTTCGGGTTCGCGCGCCGGTCGGCCGTGATCGCCGTGAAGTACATGAAGAACTCGGCCAGCGTCTGCTGGATCGAGGCGAGGCCCTTTTCGAAGTCGCGCTCTTCGGCGAGCGTCTTGTCGCGCATCAGGTCTTCGTCCTGTGCGCCGAAGATTTCCTGTGTCAGTTTCAGCATCATCGGTTCGTCCGACTCAGGAACACCGAGAATCTGCATGATCACGCGCAGCGGATAGTAGAGCGCGATGTCGCGCTGGAAATCGCATTCGCCGCCGAGATCTTCCATCCGGTCAACGTATTGCTTGGCAATCGTCTTGATCGCGTCTTCGCGCTTCTTGACGTTCTGCGGCATGAACCATTCCTGCGTCAGGTGGCGCAGCTTGTAGTGGACGGGGTCATCCAGCTGGACGAGCGTTTTCAGAAGGTGGGGCTGGCCGAACTTCGCATAGACGCCGGCTTCGGCCTCGGCATAGGAGAGCATCTCACGCTCGCCGTTGGTGAACAGCGTATTCTGGCGCGATACTTCCATGATGTCGGCATGTTTCGTGACCGCCCAGAAGGGCCGGAAGAATTCCGGCTCGCACCAGGCCAGCGGGTCTTCGGCGCGCAGGCGCGCGAAGCTCGCATCCAGCGTTTTCGCATCGGCATAGACCGCCGGTGTCACGATCAGGTTGCAGGTGTCGGCAGCGGCCTGGCTCATGGTCCGCGCCGGATCGAACTTGGTTTGCGGGGGTGTTGCGAGCGCGACTGTATCGGCCATGAAAGGCTCCTCCGGAATCAGGGACGGCGCGGATGTCTCCGCTTCGCAGGCAGTGTATCTGGCCGTGGCCCCCTGCCAAGGTGTGACTTAGCGGCAGGCGCCTTCTCCACCGGCGCCGCGTCTCGCGGTGCGCCGAGGCTGGCGAGCGCTTCGGCGAGCGGGCCAGGCGGGATTTCTTCCACTTGCCCGGGCTTGAGATCGGCCAGCAGGAATGGGCCGTAATTGATCCGGATGAGCCGGTTCACGGTCAGTCCGAGCGCTTCGAGCGCGCGCCGGACCTCGCGCTTCTTGCCTTCGGTGAGTGTCACGGTCAGCCAGGAATTGGCGCCCATCTCCCGGTCGAAGACGGCGGTGATCGGTTGGTACTTCACGCCGTCGACCGTCATCCCGCTGGCCAGCTCTTCGATCTTCTGGGGCGTCACCGTGCCCTTGGCGCGGGCGCGGTAGGTCCGCTGCAGGCCGGAGCGCGGCAGTTCCAGGAACCGGGCCAGTTCCCCGTCATTGGTGAGCAGCAGGAGGCCTTCGGTCGTCAGGTCGAGCCGGCCGACCGTGACCACGCGGGGCAGGGATTTCGGCAATTCGTCGAAGATCGTTCGGCGGCCCGCCGGGTCATCCGTGGTGGTAATCAGGCCGGAGGGCTTGTGATATCGCCAGAGCCGCGTGCCATCCGGCGCCGCGATCACTTTCCGGCCAACCTTGATCGTCTCGCGGCCCGTGACTTTGAATGCCGCCGAGGTCAGCACCTGGCCGTTGACGCTGACGTCCCCCGCTTCGATCAGCCGCTCGACTTCGCGACGGGACGCAACGCCGGCCCGGGCGAGGTACTTTGCAATCCGCTCGCCGCCTTCGCTCCACTCGGCATCGGTGGCCGGCGGCTTTGGTTGGGCAGGTTTCTTCGATACGGCTGGGCGCGCGCCGGAAGGTTTCCGGTTGGGGCGGCCCGTCTCGCGACGCTCCGGCATGGGTTCGGCTTTCTGTCTGACTTCAGCCAAGGAACTGCAGGATAGGCGCCGCGATGGCAAGGCCGAGGGCGATTTCCGTGCTCATCCAGATCGGGATGATCCTGGCGTCGCCGCCCTTGTCCCGGTCCAGAACCATCGACAGCGTCCGCCCGATGGCCGCGCCGAACCATCCCATGGCCATCGGCAGGGCCGCGACGACCGAGATCGATGGCGGCAAGTGCAACACCAGGATGAAGGCGGTCATGTGCGTCAGCAGCAGCAGACCGCCATAGGTCGCGCGAAACTCCGAATACCCGCCCGGCTTCTCCGGATCCGCCTTCAGCCGCACGACCCCGGCGGCCCAGTCCGGCGCAAAGAGCGAGCCAAGGCCCAGCAGGCCGCCAATACCGAGGCCCACAAGGGCAATGATTTCCGTAAAGTGCATGGCCGGCTCTTTTCGTGGTCAGGAGGGCAAAGGCAGAGAGTAGTGCGCCGGGACCGCGCGAAAAGTCAGGCCGACGTTGCCGGGCTGAGCCGGGGCCGCGGCAGCGGGCCGGAAACCGGTGACTTGAGCTTCGCCTCCGGCAGCAGGGTCACCGCGACATAGAACGCAAACAGCGCGCAGCTGAATGTGTTCTGGTACCAGAAGATCGCGCTTTCCGAGAGCGAGAACATGAGCAGCTGCAACACGCCCAGAAAGGCGAACGGTGACGCGCCGCTGAGTACCGACCACCCGCTGCGCACGAGGGTCAGGACAACTGTCACCGCAAGCAGCACGATCCCGGGCAGGCCCAGCGCCAGTCCGATCTCGATCCAGTTGTTGTGGGCGCTGGGAACCACCCATTGCAGCTGATTTCTGATGTCGAAGGACGGCCCGTAGATGTCTACCCAGAACGCGCCAAGCCCGTAGCCGGTCCAGGGGGCTTCCATGATCTTGATGATGCTGAGTTCCCAGATCCCGGTCCGTCCCGTGAAGGTCAGGTCCTTGCCGATCAGGCCAACCGCCTGTTCGGGCGCCAGAAAAATGAACAGCAGGATAGCCCCGCCCGCAGTCACGGCGAGATAGCTCACGCCCAGCGCGATGACAGCCGAGCGCCGGGCGATCAGGTAGAGCCCGAACAGGCCGGCGGGTGCCAGCAAGGCGAGAAGCGCCGTGCGCGACTGCGAACCGATCACGAGCAGGGTGACCAGTGCCAGGCCGCCGAGCCAGAGCCAGCGCCGCCGCTCGTCGAGGAACGCCAGCGCCATCACGATCAGGGCGGCGCGGGACATATCCCCCCCCAGCCCGTTCTTCTCGACCGAAGCGCCTTTCCAGGCGCCCGGATGCAGCAGCTGGTCGATCCCGTTGGCCGGCGAGACGACAATTACGCCAAGATTGAACAAGGCCGCGGTGATGATCGCCGCGCCGGTCACGCGCAGCGTATCCATCCGGTCAGACCGCAGCGCCAGATACACGCCAAACAGCACGGTGAAGATGACGGCAACGATCCGCCGTGCGGTGACATCTGGCGCGACCGACCAGGTGATGCTGGCCACGGTCATCGCTAGAAGCGCAAACATCGGCCATGCCGGCAGAATGATCCGGGCCAGGGCCCCGAGGCGGGCCGCCAGGGCAAAGATCAGGGCAAGATAGAGCGGATACCAGGATGCCCGGGCGAGGGGATCGCCGGCTCCGGTCAGGTCTTCCGCCTCCGAGTTGCCGGAAATCAGGTACTTCACGATCCCGAGCAACAGCAGCATGCCGAAAAACACCAGCGCCCGGTCGGCCGCGATCAGAGCGCCCCGGAAGGCCGGCTCCGGGCTTCGGGACGTAAGGGAGGGTGCCGGGATCAGGGTCATGAACCTACAGTGTTTTCGCCCCGCCACAGTTCGGCGGTGAAAGTGAATTCCGGGTAAATCCTAACCGGGCCTAGCAAAGTGTTAACCATTTCGCGGCTTTGATCGAGCCTGAGTTCCGCGGTTACTGGCATAATCAATGCCCGGGCCGCCTAGCGTTGCGAGGAAGCCGCCCCATGCGCATGAAGATGTTCGCTGCAGAGTCGATGGAAGCTGCAAAAGCGATGGTCTTCGCGGAGATGGGCCACGATGCCGTGATTCTTTCCGAGCGTGAAATCGACGGCGGAGTCGAAGTGCGCGCTGCGATCGACCGCGCCGGCACAGCGGCGATTGGCAACGAGCCTGTGTTCCTGCGGGATGCCCGCTCGTCCGGTCACGGCCGGGGCGTGGACAATCCCATGTATGCCCGCGTTCGGGATGCCTTGCTCTGGCACGGCGCGCCGCAGCGCTTCGCGGACCGTGTGGCCCATGAGGGCGCTGGCCGGCTGCCGGGCCAGTTCCTGTCGCCTGAAGATGCCATTGCCGAAGGTCTCGACCGCCTGGTTACCTGCGATCCGATCCCCGCCCGGTTCGAGAGAGACGTTCTTCTCGTTGGCCCGCCGGGGCATGGCCGCACTGCTACGGCCGCAAAGCTCACCCGCCGCGCCGCCATGGCACGCGCCGAAGTCATTCCGCTGGCCGCCGACCTTGACGGGTCGGGCGCCGGCGCGCAGCTCGCCGCCTATCTCGAACTTGAGCGCAGCCAGATCCGGGTGGCCGAGACACCGGACGACCTGTTTGCGACACTCCGTACACTGCGCAGCGAAAACCGCCGCTGCGTGATCGACCTGCCGGCGATCAATCCGTTTGAAGGCGATGACCTCGCCAGCCTGTCCGACCTCGTCGCCGCAATCCGGGCCGAGCCGGTGCTGGTGCTCTCCGCTGAAGGCCATCCCGAAGACCTGGCCGAGGCGGCCCGCGCCTTCTACCGCGCGGGGGTTCGCCGCGCGATCCTGACCAAACTGGATGTGGTCCGCCGGCGCGGCGGGGCCATCGCGGCGCTAACCTCGGCCGGTATCGCCTTCTCGCATCTTGCCATCACCCCCTTCATCGGCGGCGGGCTCGTGCCCGCGGCGCCTTCGCGGCTTTCAGCCCTTCTGATCGAGGAAGCCCGCGGGGACGTCATCGCCCTCAGAGGAGCTGCTTGATCCCATGAGCTTCACGATGCGCCGCTCCCAAGATCGCCCGTCCGTCCGTCCGCCGCCGCGCGTGACGCCTGCTTCCATCATTGCGGTGGCGAGCGGCAAGGGCGGCGTGGGCAAGACCTTCGTTTCGATCACTCTCGCCTCGGCGCTCGCCAAGGCGGGCCGCCGGGTTCTGCTGGTGGACGGCGACCTTGGCCTGGCCAACGTCGACGTGCAGCTTGGCATCGCGCCGGAGACCGACCTGGCAGCCGTGGTCGCCGGTTGGGTCGAGCTGGATGACGCGGTTACGCCCGTCGATGGCGGTCCCGGCAATGGCGGATTCGATGTGCTGCCCGGCCGGTCCGGCTCGGGCGCGCTTGCCGAACTTCCGACGGAAGAGGTCGCGCGCCTCGCCGCCGGCCTGACGGCGCTGGCGCTTCAGTATGACCATCTCGTGCTCGATCTCGGCGCCGGCATCGAAGCCAACTGCATGCGTCTCGCACGCTCCGCTGACAAATCCCTCGTGGTGATCACGGACGATCCGGCGTCCATGACGGATGCCTATGCCTTCATCAAGGTGCTGCGTGGCTATGCGCCGAATGTCGAGCCGATCATTGCGATCAACCAGGCCGATACGCGCGCTGCCGGTCAGCGGACCTATGAAGCGATTGCGCGCGCCTGCACGACTTTCCTCGGATTTCGCCCGCGCCATGCGGGCACCGTCATGCGCGACTCGAAGGTTCGCGACGCCATCCGCTGTCAGAAGACTCTGATTTCCACAGATCCCCAGGCCCAGCCAGTGCAGGATGTAATGGCAATTGCGCAAATGCTCCTCGGAGAAGGGCAGCCCGCAGCCGTGGGAAATTGATCCGTGTTGGGAATAATGAATAATTCGTCAGTATCCAGACTCCACATTAACTAGTTAACAAGAATGCGGCGTTAGGATTCACAAGTGTTAACAATCGGGCTAAAC
>JAIXRO010000210.1 GCA_027485145.1 Hyphomonadaceae bacterium
AGTCTCCGAGTCCGCGTCCCTCGATGTCATGGGCACGGCAGGCGCTAGCCGCGCGCAAGTGGATGTCCGCGCCGTTGATCGCAACTACCCCCTGATTGGCGCCGCCGGACTTTCCGGCGGCGAGACCAGCTTGGGATCCGCCTTGGCCCGCCGCGGCGGGCGCTGGGGTATTGTCGTGACCCAGTCCTTCCTCGACACATTCAGCGTCGAGATCGGAGACACGCTCGAACTCGGCCCCGTGGCTGCGGTCGTCACCGCTCGGCTGGACTCCCTGCCCGACAGGATCGGAACGCCCGGCGCCTTTGGGCCGGAAGCCATCGTCGCACTTGACGCCATGGAGAGCGCAGGACGGCTCACACCCGGACAGCTGTTCCGCTCGAGTGTTCGCATACTCTTCAATCCGGGTCAGCAATTTGAACCGGCAGAGGCCGACTTCCAGGCCGCGTTTCCGGACAGCGGCGCCCGTCTGCGTGGGCCAGAAGACGCCATCGACGGGCTCCAGAACCTTCTCAAGACGCTGAACAGCTTTCTTGACGTGATCGGTATCACGGCGCTGGTCGCAGGCGGTGTTGGCGTCGCACAGGCCACGGCGTCCTTTCTCGAAACGCGGACACATTCGATTGCGGTGCTGAAGGTGTTTGGCGCCGATGCTGCGACCATCCGCGTCGCCTACCTGCTTCAGCTCGGCGCGCTGGCTTTGGCCGGAGCCTTGGCCGGCACGCTCCTGGGAGCCGCTGCGCCTTACCTCCTGACGCTGTTTGCGGGCAGTTCGATTCCCATTCCGCAAGCGCTCGGACTCTATCCGCTCGTTTTGCTCAAGGCGCTAGCGCTCGGCCTCCTGGCCGCAGCCGTCTTCGCCCTGCCCGCAATCGGCCGCGCCCGCGCAACCAAACCGGCGTCGCTGTTCCGGAGGATCGGTGACACCGAAAGTGCCCGGGCGCCGTGGATCGAGCAATCATGGGCTCTGACCGCCGCCTTGGCGCTCGCCGCGCTCGCGATCCTCACGAGTTATCGCCCGCCGCTGACCGCGATGATCCTGGCCGGCGCGCTGGCAACGGCCGGCATTCTGGTGCTTGCCGCCTGGATCATCAAACGGATGGCCCGCATCGCCACCTCCAAGGCGCGCGGATTCTGGCGGCTGGCGCTTGCAAACCTCGGCGGACCGGGGTCCCTCGCGCCGACCATCGTCCCGGCGCTCGGCCTTGGCCTCGCCTTGCTCGTACTGGTCGTCTCTGTACAGACGAACCTCATTCGCCAGATTTCGACCACCGCGCCCGCCAACGCCCCATCCATCGTCTTCTCGCAAATACCGAACGACAAGGTCAGCCAGTTCAATGCGGTCCTGCAGACCGAGGGGATCGACACTGCAAACCCGGAGACCTATCGGCAGGCGCCCTTCATCCTGGCACGCGTCACCGCCCTGAAAGGCGCGCCGGTCGTCGAAGAAAACGTCGCCGAGTCCGAACGCTGGGTCGTTCGGGGCGAGACAAGCATCACCTACCTCGGCGAAATGCCACCCGAAACAAAGCTCGTGTCGGGCGAATGGTGGAAGGCGGATTACCAAGGCCCCCTGTTGGCATCGGTCGAAGCCGACGCCGCGAAGGGTCTCGGTATTGCTGTCGGCGACACGATCGGCTTCCGGGTATTCGGACGCGAAGTGACGGCGACGGTCGCCTCCTTGCGCAAGGTCGATTGGGGAACCTTCGGCATCGGATCAAACACGGCCTTCATCCTGTCACCCGGTACGCTCGAAGCGGCCAATCCAGCTTACGTCGCCATCGCCCGGGCCACCCCGGAGCAGGAAAGTGCCATCATATCCGCGCTCGGAAACGGTCTGCGAGACGTCGTCGTCTTCCAGACCCGGCCGGCCCTCGAAACCGCGAGCCGGATCTTCGGCCAGATCGCGGTCGCCGTGAATGCCGCCGCCGGAATCGTGACCCTGGCGGGCCTGCTTGTCCTGTTCGGCACCTTCGCGTCTCTCGCCCGCAAGCGCCGGCGAGAAGCCGCCTTGCTGAAAGTCTTCGGCGCCTCGCGCGGCGACATTCTGCGCCTTTACGCGGGAGAGTTCAGCCTCGCCGCAGGCGCAGGCGCCCTCATCGGCGTGTTGATTGGCGTCGGTGCGTCCATCCCGATCGTGACCCTCGTCTTCGAAGCGACATGGACCCTCCCTTGGTTCGAGGTTTTCTGGGTCATGATCGCCGCCATAACCGTATCAGCCATCGGCGGGGCTCTGGTCGGCATCTCCACATTGGCGCGCTCGCCCGCCGACGTCCTGCGAACAAACTGACGAGCGTCCGCGCCGCTATCCGGGTGAAAAATCCTGCTCACCGGGGGCGAAGCTCTGAAAAAAGCTAAACTCGCTTTGTTTTCCTGTGTTTATGGGAGGCTTCTGGCGGAGAGGAAGGGATTCGAACCCTCGATACCCGTAAAGGTATACGCCCTTAGCAGGGGCGCGCCTTCGACCACTCGGCCACCTCTCCAGCGCGGAAAAGAGGGGTCTATTGAAAGCCCCTCCCCTCCGCAAGTCCCGGAAGCCGATGAAATTCGGGAACCGGCTTCAACCGGATATTGACGTTAAG
>JAIXRO010000185.1 GCA_027485145.1 Hyphomonadaceae bacterium
AGTTTCAGCGTCTGCGGCTCGATGCCCTTGGCCGCGTCGAGCACCATGACCGCGCAGTCGGCGGCTGTCAGTGTACGGTAGGTATCTTCGGAAAAGTCCTCGTGGCCCGGCGTGTCGAGCAGGTTGAACATGAAGCCGTCGAACTCGAACGACATGACCGACGCGGAAACCGAGATGCCGCGGTCGCGTTCGATCTTCATCCAGTCCGACCTTGTGCGCCGGGATTCGCCGCGCGCGGCGACCTCGCCGGCCGCCCGGATGGCGCCGCCGGCCAGCAGCAGGTTCTCGGTCAGCGTGGTCTTGCCGGCGTCCGGGTGCGAGATAATGGCAAAGGTGCGCCGGCGGGCGGCTTCGGTGATGTGCGACATGGGGTCAAATTCTCTCTCTGGCGCCCGCCCTAGCCGATCTGGCCCATGGAATGAAGGGGCTCGCTGCCCCAGCGGCTTCGCCCGCTAGGTGTCGGGGATCTCGAAGCCGATAAAGCGCTCGGCGCTTTCATATCCCGGCCATTGCGACGTATCGAACTGCAGCCAGTAGCCGCGCTTCGATATCCGGCCCGGCGGATCATCCGAAACGAGCGGTCCGACGATGCCGTCCGCGCCGTCCGGCCAGATTTCGAACTCCTCATAGCAACGCTCGACCCAGCCCCGCCCGAACCAGGCCCCGCCGAGCCAGACATCCGCCCGCACCCAGAGGCTCGGGTCTACCGACAGCTCGATGCGGCCCTCAAGCGCGCCGCCCAAGCGGATCAGCCCCTCTGTGTCCGTTTCGCGCTCGAGCGATACTGCGACCTCGCGCCCTGCCCGGTCTCTCCAGACCGGCCAGCGGCCCGCAAAATCGCAAAGCATGCCGAGGAGGAACTGCGCCGAGCCGAGCGTCGCAGGGCCATCATCGTCCCAGACATAATGCGGGGCGCGGATCGGGGGGCGAGGGTCCATTCGCGCACGAAAGCGGGCGCGGCGAGGCGCGTCAACCGGGCAAGTGACCCGGAAGCCTCAGGCTGCGCGCGGCCAGATGTTGCGGATGTCCGCAGCCCCGCCTTCGGCGATGCGGGTGCGGACGGCTTCGAGGATGGATTCCGGCAGGATGGTCAGGCGCGGCTCGCTGACCCGGCCGTCATGCACCGGGAAGAGCGCGGCGTTGGCGCCGGTCTTGGCGATGATCAGGGCCGCAAGGTCGGCGATCAGGATCTCGCCCGGGCCCTCGCCGATATCGTGGCAGGCCTGCAGCTTGCTCCGGGCAAACTCGATGGCTTCCCGGGCGCGCAGGGCGTGCGCGTCCTCGAACCCGAGCACAGGCCCGCGTTTGAGCAGGCGCAACTCGGGCGCCTCCACCTCGGTTACAAACTCGTTCAACAGGAACAGCATCGCCGTCTCGCCCCTTTGTGACCCAGCGAATCGCAAAGTCGTGGAACGCGGTTAATGCGGCGTTAGCATCGGCGTTGCGCCAGCGAAATATGCGTCACCCTCGATGCGCGCAGCGCATCTGAGGGCCCATCTCCAGACCCTTCCCCATTCTCGTCGCGCAAGTGGCGGCGGCGGGAGTTGGGCACTCAGATGGCCTGCGGCCATCGAGTGTGACGAACTGGGTGCCTGAACTCCGAAAGGCGGCGATCGCCGGGCGCGCTAATACTCCGGCAAATCTTCCGCCTTGATGCCGAGTTCGTCGAGCAGCGGCTGGGCGGGGGCCTTGCAGGCCTTCTGATAGGTCACTGTGAGATCGAGCACGTCATAGAGGAGTGAGCCCTTGGCCGCCTTGAGGTCGTCGAGCTCGGTCTCAACCGTCGAGAGCTGGTCCTCGAAGGTCGCCTTTTCCTCAGGCGTCGCCGCCTTGTCGACACCCGTCGACGCGGTCTGGACCAGCGTGCGATGCGCCTCGATCTTGGTATTGAGGTCCGCGACTTCGGCGGCCTTGGCGCGGATGGCGGCCTCTTCGCCTGCGCAGTCCGCCATGGCCGGTAAAACCAGTGCAGCGGCCACGATACTCATCGTCAGTGTTTTCAGCATGTTGTCCTCCCCGGATCGTCTTTCGGCAAATCTGTCATATCCGGCCCGGGGGGATCAAGCCTTTGCAGAGGGGCAGCTCAGTCCTCGACCGGCTCGGTCAGGAAGGTGCGGCCGTCCTTGTCCTCGATCTCGACGATCCAGAGGTCTCGGTCGCGGGCCTTCGCGCGGTGGACATATTCATCGACGCTCGCCTCTTCCGGGCCGACGCCCTGCATCGCGAGGTTCAGGAAGACGCGCTCACCCTCCAGGGTCACCGAAGGCAGATAGGCGGCGGCGATGCCATTCAGCCGGGAGACCTTGATCAGCACATCGCCCCGGTCATCGTCGCCGTGCTGCAAGATGAACGCCGACGCGCCGCCGAGCTGGGCCCGGCGGACGAGCGCGTCGATCCACAATCTGGAAGGCAGGCGGTCCATTCCGGAGACTCCTCCCGCGAAGGCCGCGCGTCAAGCCGCCCGCCGCGTCAGCCCTCGGCGGGGATGGCGCCGGTGCAGCTCATGCCGGCTTCGATCATCGCGCTCATCGCCTGCAGTTGCTCGTCTTCGGGCAGGCTTTCGAGCGCAGCCGCCGCCTCGTCCTCACCCGCCGCAAAGCCGGTTGCCAGTGTCTTGAAGAGCTCCGGCGGCAGGTCTGCCTGAAGACGGCTGGCCATGCACTCGCAATCGGCCTGCGCATCGCCGCTATCGACGCACCATTTGACCAGATCCGCTTTCGAGCCTCCGCCCCCGACACCGCCGCAAGCCGCAAGGACCAGCGAGGCTGCGATCGCCAAGGCGCTTGTCTTCATCGGGCATTCCTCTCTGACATTTCTCAGCAATGCTTGCATGCTTCGAGAGGGTGTCAAACCGGAAATATCCGTTTGCGCCGCCGCTCAGGGCGCGGGCGAACCCGCGTTGACCAGGAAGCCCCGGACGCGCTCAGCCGTGAACGGCTCGGTGACTTTCCCGCCCTGCGCTTCGACGGCCGCCATCAGGCCCTCGGCATGCCCGTCCGGGATGTTCGACATGACCACCGCGACCGGCTGGCCGTTGGCCGTCTTCAGCAGATCGCGGGCCATGCCCTCATGGTTGCCGATCAGGTCCCGGCTGGCGATGACCATGTCGAGGCCAGAGCCGTAATAGCGAAGTGCGGGGTTGGCGCCGGGCGAGCCGTACAACAGCAGGTCCGAATGGCTGCGCGCGAAATTCATCAGCGCCCGGTTGTCTTCATACTCGCCATAGATCGATACCTTGCCGACCTTGGCCAGCGCAGGGTGCAAACCGGGCGCAATCGGGATGGCGAGGATGGTCAGCAGCGCCGAGAGGGCCACGACCGCGCCGATGCCGGCGGCCACCGGCAGGCGCATCGCCGGGCCGAGGGATGTGATTAAGCCCAGGAGGCCGGTCGCGAACAACAGGCAGAGGAAAGGGCCCATGAAGACCGAGTGACGCGGGCTGCCATAGGGGTAGAGCTCCAGGAGGCCGGCCAGGACCATCCCGCCGATCAGCACGATGGGCGCGATGACGGCCGGCTTGTCCAGCAGCGCCAGTGGCCGGGAGACATAGCGAGACAGGTAGATGAGCGTGACGATCGGCAGCACGATGACAGCCAACAGTCCGGGTACGGACGCCAGCAGGATGCCGCCAGAGTTCGTGACCAGCCATTCCGGCAGGCCCATGCCGGACAGGCTGAAATAATGCTCGATCAGATACCATTGCTGGGCAGTGCCGAGCTGGTACTGCGCGACGGCGAAGTAGGACGCTGCCGCCGACGCAAAGAAGACGCCGAACGCTGCGGCGATCTTGGCATAGGGTAGTTCTGTTTTGTTCATGACGCGCAGGAAGGCGAGCGTCGTAAGCACGGCGAGCGCCGCGAAGCATGGGCCGTACGAGGCCCAGGGCGTGATCGCGAGCGCGATGAGCAGCGCGCGCACGGTCCCGGTGTGCAGCGTACGGAACATCGACCAGAGCAGGATCGACGAAATCAGGATCGACAGGCCATATTCCCGCACTTCCTGCGAATAGATGATCTGCATCTGGGAAATGGCGATCAGCGCGGCGCTGATCAGGGCGACGGGCCGCGGGACGCCGACATCTTTCAGGCGCGTCATGACAAACACGGCGGCAATGCCGAACAGGGCCGCCGGAAGACGCGAGGTGAACTCGTTGAGCCCGACCGTCCGTTCAAAGAGGTTCAGCAGCAGCGGCAGCAGGATGGGCGAGCTGTTGTTGGACTGCGTCGCAACAATCACATCGGCGAAGGTGCCACGCGAGTTGATGACGTACACCGCCTCGTCGAACCAGAGCGACGGGCCGCCCAGATCCCAGAAACGCAGCGCTGCTGCAACCGCGATGATTGCCCAGACCGCATTGCGGTAGGTGCGATCAGATATCTCGAAGCCCCCGCCCCCCGTCATCAGCCCGAAACCTTCTCGAGCCGCGCCGCGCCGACGCCGCCGCGCCCGGCCAGGCTCGCGGCGATGCGTTTGCCGATCCGGACGCCTTCGCGCACCGCATAGTTCGTGCCGCGGTCTTCCGGATAGATCTGCGCCATGCTGCACTGCCAGAGGCCGTCCACCGGCGTCAGCGCGTCCGGGATCAGCCGGCTATAGCCCGGCTTGACGATCGGCTGGGTGTAATCCGAGCGGAAAACGTGGGCGTCGAGGATCCAGTCGCGCCGGAAGTCCGGGAACATCCGCTGCAGGTGCGGCAGCGCGAAATCGACCATTTCCGACGGGTTGTAACCATACATCGGCGTATCGGTCGGAAGATATTTCGACAGGTACACGATGTGGCGGCCGCCATAGGTCTCGGTGGGCTCGAAGTTCGTGTGCTCGATGACGCCGACGAACGGGAATTCCGGATCGGCGACGTTGATCCAGTAGGTATCGGACAGGGACTGTTTGAGTTCCAGAACCATGCAGACGTTGCCGAGATACTCGATCTTGCGCAGCTTCTCGACATAGGCGGCATCGACATGCGGCGCGACGATGTTTGCGAAAACCGGCTGCGGCAGGGTGGAGAGCACGCTGTCAGCGGTGACGGGGCCGGCCGACGTGGTGACGCCGGTGACCTTGTTGCCTTCGGTCGTCAGTCCGGTCACGGACGTGTTGAGGCGCACTTCGCCGCCGCGCGCGATGATGCGGGCCATCATGGCTTTCGAGAGCTGCGCGAAGCCGCCCTTGTAATAGGCCAGCACTTCTTCGCCGCTCTTGTCCCGGCTGCCGCCGCGCAAGGCGAGCTTGTTCCACATCCAGACCGCGCCAATCTCGTCCGCATACTTGCCGAACTTGCCGTTCAGCAGCGGCTTCCAGACGCGCTCATAGACTTCCGGGCCGCACATGCGCAGCAGCCAGTTGGACGCCGTCTCGTCTTCGATGGTGCGCCAGTCGCGCACGGCGCGGGCCTGGAACACGAGGAGGCCGAGGCGGATGCGCCCGATCAGCGACAGCGGCGTGTAGGCCAGAAGGTCGAGCGGGCGCGACAGGCGGAACAGGCTGTTGGCGTAATAGCTGCCGGTCTTGGTCTTGCGGTAGAGGATCTCGTTCGCGAGGCCGAGCCGCTCCACCAGCTCGTGGATGTGCAGGTCGCTCTTGAACCAGTGATGATAGAACTTCTCGAGTTCGACCCCGTTGACATCGAAGCTGCCGGCAAGACCGCCGGGTTGATTGTCCTGTTCGAGAACGATCGGACGCACGCCCTGATCGAGCAGCTGGAGCGCAGCCGTCAGGCCGGTGAAGCCTCCGCCGATGATGGCAACCGTGGGTTTTGACATTTTGGGCTTATCCTAAGGCTTGAGAGGTTCGCGAAGCGAGAGGTCGGATGGAGGGGTGATTGCGCCAGCCGCCGGGCGGCGCGATCTGAAAAGGCTGGAGAGGCCGCCGATCGACAGCAGAAGCGCAAAGCCCGCCAGCGTGGTGCTGCTCCAGATGGTGAAGTGCGCGAGCGTGATGGCGAGGAAGCCGGTGCTGAAATCCGGCCCGGCGAGCGCCAGCGCGTGCGCAGCGAGGTAGTGGAAGGTGCCGAAATGTCCCGGCGTGCCCGGCAGCAGTGTGCCGAGGTTTCCGGACGCGATGGCGAGCCACGGACCCGCGAGCGCGCTTGTCAGGCCAAGCGCCTGCACCGCGCTGTAAACGACCCCGCCCTCGATGGTCCAGGCAAGAACCGACAGGCCGATGAGGCGCAGCGAACCCTGGCGTTGCACGATGTGCGAGATGTGGATGAGTGTCCGCAGGCCGAACCGCGTGAGGCCGCGTGGCACAAGCCGCCCGACAGGCAGCTTCAGCATCCAGAGATACAGACGGCCGAGCGATTTCGGGATGGTGAGCACCGCCGTCAGCACACTGAGCAAAGCACCGAGCCCGGCAATCGCCGTCATGCCGCCGGCCAGCGGAAAACCGGTCACGCTCTGGGACAGCGCCAGCATGGCGACAAAGCCGAGGAGCAGCAGCGCATAAAGATCAAACACCCGCTCCACGAGGAGTGACGCCGTCGCGCCCGAGGCGGAGACATCAAGGCGCTTGGTGAAAGCGGCCGCGCGGGCCACATCGCCCATCCGGAACGGCAGAACGTTGTTCAGCGCAAAGCCGCCGAAGAACGGCGCGGCAATCTGCATCCGCGTTGCCTTCGATCCGATCGCGCCCAGCATCAGCCACCAGCGATGCAGGCGCAGCAGGAAGGCGAGCGCGCACAGCGGAAAGCCGAGCAGCAGCCAGCCGAGATGCGCTTGCGCAAAGGCGGTTTGCACAGCCACCCAATCGAGCGAGCGCAGCGACAGGTAGATGAAGACCCCGCCAATGGCGAAGCCGAGCGCGACCCAGACTGTTTTCAGGGCCGCGCCCATGGCTCAGGCCCGGCCGCGGTTGGTCTTGGCCACCGGGCCGCCGCGTTCCTTGATGCCGTAGAGCGGGCGTCCCTTCGATTCCATGTAGATGCGGCCGACATATTCGCCGATGGCGCCAAGCACGATCAGCTGCACGCCGCCCATGAACATCACCGAGATGAACAGCAGCGTCCAGCCACTGACCCAGGCATCCGTCGCAAGGCGCAGGACGATGGCATAGAGAACGCCGAGGACGGACAGTCCGACCACGGTCATTCCGAGACCCAGCACGAAGCGCAAGGGCGCCATCGAGAAGGACATCATGCCGTTGAAGGCCAGCGCCAGCATCCGCTTCAGGGGATACTTCGTCTCACCGGCAAAGCGGGCATCGCGCTTGTAGGGCAACGCCGTCTGCTTGTAGCCGAGCCAGGCCACCATGCCGCGCAGGAACCTGTCGCGCTCGCGCATGCCGGCCAGCATGTCGGCCACTTCCCGGTCCATCAGGCGGAAATCGCCGACATCCAGCGGGATCTGCACGTCCGAAATGCTGTTGAGGGCGCGGTAGAACATCTTGGCGGTGGCGAGCTTGAACGGGCTTTCACCTTCGCGCGACAGGCGTTGTCCGTACACGACATCGGACCCTTCGCGCCATTTCTGGAACATCTGGGCGATCACTGCGGGCGGGTCCTGCAGGTCGGCGTCGATGAACACGACCGCGTCGCCGGTCGCGGCATCCAGACCGGCGGTCACTGCCACCTGGTGGCCGAAATTGCGCGACAGGCTGAGGAAACCGGCACGCGGATCGCGCTCGCTGATCTCGCGCAGCAGTTCCAGCGTCCGGTCGCGCGAGCCGTCGTTAACGTAGATGATCTCGAAATTCAGGCCGTCGCGCTCCAGCGACTCGGTGAGTTGCCGGTGCGTCTCGAAGATCACTTCTTGCTCGTTATAGCACGGCACAATGACAGAAATCAGCGCGTCGGCCCGGCGCGACGCGAGAAATTCGCCGCTTTCCTGCGGCGCTGCGCTGAACTTGGACCCATCTGCCATCGTCTTCTCCTCGGAATTCGCCCCCCCTATGCAAGGCGCAGGCCGAACAACCGGCTCCATACGCTATTCCGGTTAAGATTGACTGGAAGCGGACCCGGGCGCGGAGCCATTCATTCGAATACCGGGATGGACACAGGAGTCTGCCGCAGGCGATCGCCTGTCAAGTTAACCACGTTTTTTCCCGTCGCCGCCGCCGAGGGTTGCCCGCCTTCGGGTCTAAGTCTGATCTGGGCGGGCACGGAGTGTGAATGTTTCGCCTCCGAAGCGACATGCTCTTGATTTGCAGCGGCGGAAATGGCTCCAGTCGGCGGAATGATCGGCCGGGGGCGGGGCGCCCGAGCGGCGGGTCGTGATTTTCTGAACAGCAGGCGAGCGGACCGATGTCATCCACCTTGATCAAAATTGCGATCTTCCTGGCGATCCTCTCTGTCGGCGCGGCATTTCTGGGCGCCGCCGCACCGCCCTCGCCGCGCGGACCAAACGAGCAGGCGGCGCTCTATTCGCTCTCGGGCGCAGATGCCAAAGCCCAGCCGGCGAGTGAACGGTCGAAATCGAAAACCCGGAAAGTCGCGCTGCAGCGCTTCCCGGACGGGCCGATTGCGTTCCGCAAGTACGAGCAGGCCATCCACCCGATCGAGGGCTACCAGACAAAGCTCCTGCCGGGCTGGACCTTCAGCTTCGACAACGTGATCGTCACCCGCAACGCCGAAGTGATCACCCGCATCACCGAGGGCAAGGTCGCCGCGTTCAAGTGGGAACTCGAAAAGCGCAAGGCTCGCAAGCGCGGGCGCTACATCGTCGAGGCGACGCTGCCGAAAACCCGGCCGGGCGTCGTTGCCGCCCCGCTCTGGCTCTATTCCGAAGGCGCCCGCGAAGGCGCCCACGAGTTCGACTTCGAGCTGATGAACGGGCGCATCGAATACAACCTGCATAACGGAAATGGCGGCTTCAACATGCGCAAGGTCAACAAGGACCTCGGCGGCCACCGCGTGCGCTTCGAGATCGACCGGCGGCCCAACAAGGTCACCATGCGCATCGAAAGCCTGACCGACGGGTTCAAGGACGAACTGGTGGTGACCCCCCGCAAGGTTCGCAAATGGGCGAAACAGTCGAACGCCCCGAAAAACCTGCGCTGGCCGCCGAACCGGATGGCGATGTTCCCGGTGATGGAATTCTGGGTCTCCAACGCCCCCGGCTGGGTCGGCGAATGGCAACCCCTCGCCCCGGGCGAATCCATCGAAATGGTCATGCACGGGTATGCGTTCACGGAGAAGTAGGGGGCGAGACCGGGATTTATTCCGGAATGTTTGGGCCGGCTGAGGGCAACAGCTTGAGGTTTTCGCAGGCAACCTTTTCCCCACTGTCGCAAGCCTGCGTGTAGAGGCGCCGCGCCTCCGCATAGTCCTGCGTCACGCCCTGGCCATTGTGGTAGAGAGTACCGAGATTGTTGCAGCCGTCAGCATTGCCGCCGTCGCAGCCCTGCTTGTAGAGACGCCGCGCCTCCGCATAGTCCTGCGTCACGCCCTGGCCCTTTTCGTAGAGAAAGCCGAGATTGGTGCAGCCGAAAAGATTGCCGCCGTCGCAGCCCTGCTTGTAGAGACGACGCGCCTCCGAATAGTCCTGTGTGCCGCCTTGGCCCTTTTCGTAGAGAAAGCCGAGATCGGTGCAGCCACGAGGTTGGCCGCCGTCGCAGCCCTGCTTGTAGAGACGGCGCGCCTCCGCATAGTCCTGAGGCACCCCTTGGCCGTTGTCGTAGAGAGCGCCGAGATCGGTGCAGCCCTTTGGCTCGCCGCCATTGCAGGCTTCCGAGTAGTGCAGCCGCGCTTCGGCATATCGCCCTGCCTCGGCAGCTGCATATCCTTTCCGGTAGCTCTCTTGCGGGTCGTGCGAAGGCTGGGTCTCGGTTTTTGCGGGCGGCTGTGGACACAGGCTTGCACTCAGCGCGCGGGCTGAAGCAACAAACTTGCCATTCGGATACGTCCGCTCATGTGCCTGATACGCCGCACAGAGCGCGGTCCGGTCCTGCCCCGGATTGATGCCGAGCCAGGCTTGCGTTTCCGCGTCGGGCGGGGGCGGCGCGGCGACGGCGCATTGGCCTGACAGGCAGAATTTGAGCGAAACATCCGAGTAGACCGCCGGGCGCTGGCGGTGCGAAATCGATCCCGCCAGGCGTTCAACTTCCTCGCGCGTCTCATCTAGGCTTTGCATCAGAGGCCGGGCGCCATTGCGCAGCTTGGGAAGCAGGATACGCGTGAACACGGAATAAGAGGCCTTGTCCGTCGGGCCAAGCCGGTCCAGCGCCTTTTGCCTTTCGCCCGCCGCATAGACGACCAGCATGCCTTCCTGTGTTTCCGTCCGTACAAGGCCTTTCTCGAAACCGCTCTTCGTCAAGCTCGCGAAGGGATTGTCCCGGCACGCATCAATGATGGCCACCACAACGGACGGATTGCGCGCCTTGATCTGCTGAAGCACGCTGCGCGAGAGCGCAACGGTTTCTTCCTTCAGCTCGAACTCGGAGGCGTTCTTCCTGGCATCCGCGAGCGCGAGATAGTTTTCTGCGCCGTCCGACCAGCCATGCCCGGAAAACACGAACACAACCTCGTCCCCGGGCCGGATCGACTCGAGGAATGCTCCGAAGGCGCGGTTGAAGTCCGAGCGCTTTGGGGCGCCGGACAGCGGCGTGACCGTATAGCCAAGATCTTTGCCAAACACGGATGCATATCCGTTCGCGTCTTCAACCGTACGGGTCAGTTTCTCAAGTTCGGCATAGTCCTGCACGCCAACAATAAAGGCGCGCCGCTGTTGCGCCTCGGCCAGCGCGGGCGCGAGCAGGAACAGCATGACAAAGAAAAGACTACGCCACATGACCGTCCCCTGACGGCCAAAAGATTGCACAGGGATCGACCCGTTTCAACGGGGGATGGACACGGGGACGCCCCCTACTCCGCCGCCTCTTCCAATGGCACGAGGTCGGCCTCCGAGGCGCGGGGGAGCGTGACTTCGGCGCGGGTGCCTTTGCCGGGTCTGGACTCGAGGCGCAGGGCGCCGCCCTGCAGTTCGGCGAAGCGGCGCACAACGGACAGGCCGAGGCCCGTGCCGGGCTTGGCGCCGGCGGCCTGCGTGAAGGGCTCGGTGACGCGCGCGAGGTCTGCGGCGGCGATGCCGGCGCCGCGGTCAGAGACGCTGAGCAGGGCGGTCTCGCCCTCGAGGCGGGTTTCCAGTGTGACCGTTTTTCCGCTCACGGAGTATTTGATCGCGTTGGAGACGAGGTTCTGCCAGATCTGGCGCACGGCGCGCGCGTCTGCCTCCGCCCAGACTTCGCCGCTGGTTTTCAGCTTCAGCGTCACCCCTGCCCGGTCCGCATGCCCGGTCATCTGGCGGATCACGGATTCGGCAGACGCCGTCAGGTCCACCGGCTCGGGCTCAAGGCGCGGCTGGCCGGCTTCGGCGCGGGCAAGGTCCAGGATGTCATCCACGAGCAGCAGGAGGTCCGTGCCGCTTTCGTGGATGATCGACGGATAGTCCGCATACGGCTTGGGCATCGGCCCCATCAGCTCGGCCTGCATGATTTCGGCATAGCCGAGGATGGCGTTGAGCGGTGTTTTCAGGTCGTGCCCCAGCGAGGCGAAGAAGGCCGTGCGGGCGCGCAGCTTTTCCTCAAGCTCCAACACATCGCCGGCCGGCGGGCTCCCGGCGGCGGCGTCCATGATCAGCAGGTGAAAGCCGCGCGCGTGGCGCTCGGTCAACACACGGACGCGGCGGCCCGAGACAAGCTCCGCCGCCACCAGCTGGCGCGACGTCTCGCCCGCCGGTGGCAGGGCAAAATCATGATCGGTGAACAGGCCCGCCAGCGCCGCGCCGGGCCGCATGGCGGTCAGGCCGAACGTGTCGCCCTGCACGCGCCGCAGGCGGCCCTCGGGCGTCACGTCGGCCCAGCTGATACCGGTCATCGCGACCGTCTGCGGCTCGGGCTCGGGCGGCGGCGGAGACACCGCCGCTTCCGGCGCAGCGGGCGACTCCGCCGCGCGCGCCGACACCAGCTGCCAGATCGCCAGCGCGCCGGTGACGAGGCCCG
Organism: Hyphomonadaceae bacterium; assembly: GCA_027485145.1. Taxonomy (GTDB): domain Bacteria; phylum Pseudomonadota; class Alphaproteobacteria; order Caulobacterales; family Hyphomonadaceae; genus Hyphomonas. The sequence continues at coordinate 11,929 of JAIXRO010000185.1, forward strand.
CAAAGGCAAAAGGCGCGGCGATCTGCGCGGTGCCGACCGGCGGTTGCGGAATACCGCCGAGGGGCGTGGCCACGAAGACGCAGAACAGCGCGAGCGCGGCGAACGTGCCCGCCTCCGCCGCGAGGCGCGGTTTGCCCGCCAGCAGGCCGGTCAGCGGCGCGATGATCAGCAGGATGATCAGCGGCGAGGCGTTGCCCCCCGTCAGCACGACGGCGACCAGCGCGAAGACGAGCCAGGCGATCACCGGCAGGCCGCTGAGTTCGGACGAGCCGGACCGGGCGGCGGCGTAGCCTGCGAGGCCCGGAACGATGGCCATCAGTGCGGCCGCAAACACATTCTGGGGCGCAGCCCCGCCAAAGCCCGCTGACACCGCCGCCGTCAGCCCCAGCCCGAGCCAGGCGAGGTGAACAAACTGTAACCGTTTTTGCGCCGTTTCGGGGGCCAACTCTTAACACCCCATAGAGATTTGTTAGGCATTCTTGCCGTATCAGGTGCCCCATCTGCTGTATTTGTAATGCGCAATTCGCACAAGGCATGGTTCCCCATGCCGGGAAGATCGGGCATCACTAATCGCTTGTGGCGTGAGGAGTTTAGAATGAAGACCTCTGGGGTGATTGCCGCACTGGTGTGCGGACTGGGGCTGACGGGTGGCGCAACGGCGCAGGCGGCAGATCCGATTTCCGAGAATGCCGCCGTTTACATGACCTATCAGTCGGACTCGACGAAGGTGGCGGACAAGCCGTTCAAATCGGCCGGAGATATCGATTCTGCCCTCGACACGATGGGCGCCTACAATGCCGACCAGCTGACGCGGGGCTGGATGGCCTATTCGGCGATGATCGCCTCGCAGGACCGGGAATTCGCTTCCACGGTCCGCGACATCGAAAGCTATTACGGCCGCGAAGCCGTGATGAAGAGCTTTGCCGCCGGCAACAGCTATGCCCGCTCGCTGAAAGGCGGCGATGATGCCGTCGGCTCGGCCATCGCGGTGACCGACGGCGACCTGCCGAAGATCTATTCGAACGGCGCCCTGATCAAGGAACAGGCCTATTCGCTGCAAGGCCATGGCTGGGCCAAGTCGCGCATCCGCAATGGCGGCACGCGCGCCCAGTCGGTTGACGTGCTGCAACGCGCCGGCAAGCCGGCCGACAACCTCATCCTCACGGCCCTGACGCAATCGGCACCGCTGTCGGCGGAAACGAAGACCGGCGTGATCAACGCGGCAGCTTCGGCTGAGGACGTCACGGGCGCCATTCGGCTCCCCTCGTTCATGACGCAGGGCTTCACCGGCGGCAAGAAAGCCGTGAAGGCCGACAAGCAGATGGTGGCCAACCAGATCGCCTCGCTCGCCGCGATGCGGGTGATCGGGGCTGACGAGGTCGATGACGTCCGCCTGCAGAAAGTGATGCTTGAGCCGTCCGTCCGGGGCTGCATCAAGAAGGAAAACCTGAACCTGCAACAGTGCGTTGCGGCGGTTGGCACGCAGTTCGAACTGCCCTTCTGCATCAGCGAGCACACGATGACCTATGTCGCGGACTGCCTGAGCGACGTCTACAAGTAGTCCACACCGTCTGGACGCTTTCTCCAACTAGAGCCCCGGCCGTCCCTGACGTGCCGGGGTTTTCTTTTGGGTTTTCACCAATCATATGGATGCAGATGAGCATCGAGACCAAAGCGGCAGACATACGGGAAGAATTCTCCTGGCTGGAGGATTGGGAGGCGCGCTATGCGCACCTGATCGATCTGGGCAAGGCGAACCCGCCGCTGGCCCCGGACGAACGCACCGAGGAGACGCGGGTGCGCGGGTGCGCCTCGCAGGTATGGATGGTGACGGACCTGGCGGAGGACCGGCTGACCGTGCGGGCCGAGTCCGACGCGATCATCGTCTCCGGCCTGATCGCGCTGCTGACGCGGCTCTATTCGGGCGAGCCGGCGGCGGACATTCTGAGTTTCGACGTGCGCCGGTTGCTGGACGATATCGGCGTGACCGGCGCGCTGACCGCGCAGCGCTCCAACGGGCTCGCCTCGATGCTGGCGCGGATCGAGACCGACGCGCGGGTTGCCGCGCAGGCTTAAGGCTCAAGCCAGGGACCGGCGACGAGACGGAGTGGCGCGTCCGGCGCGCGCACTGCGCGCCCGTCCGCCTCCAGCCGGGCGGCGAGCGCGTCCGGCACGACGCCGATCTGCATCCGCCGCGCATCGGGGCAGCGATAGGCGATCCATTGGCCGCCGAGCGCCAGCAGCATGCCGCCGCCGAGCAGGACGCGCTGAACCCGGCGCTCATCGAGGCAGCGCAGCGCCGCCCGCTTCGACGGGAGGCGCCGCATCAGCCCGCCTCCGCCGGAACGAGCGCGCCCACGGAGCGCAGGCCGACGGAGAGTTGGTCGACCCAGGTGTCGAAGTCCGGATCCTCGCGGTAATCCTCGACGATGCGGCAGGCGCGCGCGGCGGTGGACCGGTCGCGCCCGAAGCCGATGGCGACGCGCGCGAGGCTCATGCCGAGACCGGCATAGGCGAGATACATGGCGATGTGGCGCGCGCGGGCATGGACCGGCGAGCCGCGATCACAGGTGAGGATCTTGTCGGTCTTCAGCCCGAGCGCGAAGCCGACCAGCGCGGCGGCGAGATAGGCGCGGTCCTCGTCGCGCACGGGATTGAAATCGTCATCCATTCACGCCTGCTCCTTGCTGCATGGAAGCGCAGTATAACCGCAATTCGCAGGTGTAGGATAAGTATCCTAGGATTTCAATCCTAGGCGCGTGTTTGCTGGGGATTTGGGGGCGCGGGGTGAGGTATAAGGATGCAATCACCTTTATAGCGTCACGAAACTTCAGCGATCAATTGAGGTTGGGAACGTCATAGCGATGTTACAGTCTTTTACGACAATTTTGGAACCCAATACCGGCCCATAAAAATAAATCAAAATCGGCACCGTTGGCGGCGAAAACACCCGTGTTGACGTTTCCCTCCGGATGAACGCAGCATCGCCCAAGGATGTAGAAGGGATCAAAATCTGTGCTTCCACCAACGCTACTCAACATCGTGTCCGATATTCGACGAGCAATTGACGCTAGACTCTATTATCCAGCATTGACAGTCGCGCTGACGCTTCCCGACATTTGCGTTGGGCTTACGATGGAAGACGATGAGTTTGTGAAGCAGCAACACTACGTCGATTTCGTAAACCATTATGCTGTTGTCCTGGGCGTATCAACATTAGGCCTAAATGGCCTTGATTGTTATCGACTCAGGGGCGGTATGATTCACCGCGGCAACGCTGCAAGCCATCCCCACGCTGATTGGACCCGCGTCGTTTTTACAACGCCTGATACACGTCAGTCCATTCATGGCTTAAGCATAGTACACAAGGGTTTGCCCGAGGAGTCGGTTGCGGTTTTGGATCTAGTGACTTTTTGCAACGCGATGATTCAAGCAGTAGAATCGTGGTACCTAGCCCATCAAAACAATGCGCTGTTAAAAGCGAAAGTCGGCAAACTTCTCAGCATACGGCCTAATGGCGTGCCTCCATTTGTCGGCGGCGGTCCGGTTGTCGCAAGTGGATGAATAGGCACGCAAACCAGATGCCTGGTTCGGGTAACAATCTTGCGCGTCGCAGAGTTCAGGTGCTTGTTGTATAACCCAGAAGCATCGCGCGTCGGTCCGTGAAGAGATCGACTTAGCCCGCCGCGGCACTGAGCATCTTTCGACTTCGTCCAAGATGAACGTGGCTTTGTTTGGCGAAGTCAGAGTCTTACGCCGGCCAAATTCCGAAACGCTCGTCCTGAGCGAAGTCGAAGGATGGCAGAGGAACGACCGGCTATGCCGCGGCGCGGGGTTGTTCCGGGTCGGGGGTCAGGGCCTGGCGGCTGGACATAAGTTCGTCATGGCAGATGACGAGGGAGAGATCACCCGCCTCGTCCACCACCGGCAGGCGGAGCCAGGCGTGCAGGCGCTCGCCGGTTTCGATGATGCCGCCGACGGGCAGGCCCCGCTCCAGCGCGGCGCTGAGGCCGAGGGCGTAGCATTCGCCGTGGGCACCGGCGATTTCGGCGACCCTGCGGCCGCGCACATCGAGGCCGAAGATGTCGCGCAGGCGCGAGCCGGCGATCCGGAAACGCCCCTCGCCCGCGGAATCGATCTCGACGACCGAGAGGCTGGCCAGCGTGGTGCGAACGATGCCGGGATCGATCGACTCGCGCGGGACAAGTCCGTCCGCGGTCCGGCATTCATACCAGTGGGCAATCAGGAGGCGCTGGGCCTCGGTGACTCCCGAAAAACTGTGCTTGTCAAACATGAACTCGCCACCCCCGTGGTGATTCGGAAGACTCACCTATTGCGCGAGTGGACTCGCGGATCAAGAGTCTTCGAAGCATTTTGTTAATACAGATTACCAGAATATTCATTCCGGAGCCGGAACGACTATCCTGCACTTTTGCCGGGGCGTTGTTTTGCTTGAGCAAAAGCCGGAAATGCTTGCCCGTATTACGAGAGCGGCAGATTCTACTGACTCAACTTCACTCGTCGCGGCCCGACTTGCCGAGGCCCATTTTCTTGGCAAGTTTCGAGCGTTTCTCGGAATATCCGGGCGCGACCATGGGGTAATCGGCGGGCAGCCCCCACTTCTGGCGGTACTCCTCTGGCGACAGGCCATATTTCGAGCGCAGGTGGCGCTTCAGCGATTTGAACTTCAGCCCGTCTTCAAGGCAGACGATGTATTCCTTGTAGATGGAGCGCTTGATCGGCACGGCCGGGCGCAGCGGCTCTGCCTCGGGGACGCCCGCGGGATTGGAGAGTTCCTGGAGGGCGCCGTAAACGCTGCGGATCAGGGATGGCAGCTCCGACATCTGCAAAGGATTGTTCCGGACATAGGCCGAGACAATGCTGGCAGCGTGGGCGACATTCCCGCTGCCGAATGGCAGGGCTGCGCTGTCAATGCTCATGTCGCTACCTCCCGCAAGACGCTGCGCCCGATGCGCAAATTCGCAAGCGGCTCAGAGAGCCGGCATACCAAGCTTCCGCTGTCAGGCTCCAATATGGCTTAATTTTGGCACGGTGGGTGCCGGGGGGTCCTACCCCGTCAGGAAGGCCACCAACAGGACACAGGCGAGCAGGACTGCCGTCCAGACCGCCATGCCGCCTGCCCGGCCGCTGCGGGACAGGGCGCCGCGTGGGCTGAAGCCCGCCACGAGCTGGTCCTGGGCGAGGCGCGTGACCCTGGACGCCGCCTGCGCGCCGACCGAGGTGGCCTTGGTCCAGACCGCGTCAATCCAGCGGACCACCTCATAGCCCGCCCGGCGGTAGAGCCAGTCGGAATCGAGGATCGTGCCGGACTTTTCGGTGGGATAGAGGCGCAGGCGCTTCAGCAGCATGAAGGCGAAGGCCGCGAGCACGAGCAATTGCAGCTGCGTGAGGATATGGTCGAGGGTGAAGGGCTGGTAGCTCGCCGCCTCGATCGGATAGGGCAAGAGGCCGTAGAGCCATTCATAGCCGAAGCCCGGCGCGATGGCCGGCAGGCCGACGGCGATGCAGAGGAAGGCCGACATGCCCATCGCGAGGAGCATGTTGAACGGGGCTTCCTTCACGCGCCGGCCGCTGTCGCGCCCGAAGAAGGCGGTGAACGGCACCTTGATGCCGGAATGTTCGAGCACGCCCGCCGAGGCGAAGAGGAGCAGCAGCCAGACGATCACCATGGCGGGGTCGGCCGTGCCTTCGGCGGCGACGGCGCTCATGGTGAGGGATTTGGCGATGAAACCGGAGAAGAGCGGGAAGGCCGAAATCGACAGGCCGCCGATGATGCAGAAGAGCGCGGTCCACGGCATCGAGCGGTAGAGGCCGCCGAGTTCGGAGGCCTTGGCGGTGCCGGTGCGGTAGAGGACGGCGCCGACCGTCATGAACAGGAGCGCCTTGTAGAGGATGTGCACGAAGGCGTGGGCCGCCGCGCCGTTCAGCGCGAGCGCGTTGCCGGCGCCGGCCGCGCCGACACCGATGGCGCAGATCATGAAGCCGACCTGGTTGTTGAGCGAATAGGCGAGCACGCGGCGCAGGTCGTTCTCGATGACGGCGAAGAAGACCGGGAAGACGGTCATCGCGGCGCCGATCCAGATCAGTTCGTCATGGCCGGGGAAGATGCGCGCGAAGGCATAGACGGCGAGCTTGGTGGTGAAGGCGGTGAGGATGACCGAGCCGACGATGGAGGCCTTCGGATAGGAATCCTGCAGCCAGTTATGCAGGAACGGG
>JAIXRO010000012.1 GCA_027485145.1 Hyphomonadaceae bacterium
ACCAGCTGTTCGCCGGCGTGCAGGATGCGCTGACGCAGTGGTGGTATGGCCACAACGCCGTCGGCTTCTTCCTGACGACCGGCTTCCTCGCGATCATGTATTACTTCATTCCGAAGCGGGTGAACCGGCCGGTCTATTCCTACCGGTTGTCGATCGTGCACTTCTGGTCGCTGATCTTCATCGACATCTGGGCGGGTCCGCACCACCTCCACTACACGGCGCTGCCGCAATGGGCGCAGACGCTGGGCATGGTCTTCTCGATCATGCTGTGGATGCCCAGCTGGGGCGGCATGATCAACGGCGTGATGACGCTGTCCGGCGCCTGGGACAAGCTGCGGACAGACCCGGTCGTCCGTATGATGATCGTGGCGCTCGCCTTCTATGGCATGTCCACCTTCGAGGGGCCGCTGATGAGCGTGCGCGCCGTCAATTCCCTCTCCCACTATACCGAATGGGGTATCGCGCACGTACACTCCGGATCGATGGGCTGGGTCGGCTTCATCAGCTTCGGCGCGCTCTATTGCCTGACCCCCTGGCTATGGAAGCGCAAGGCGCTGTATTCCAAGGCGCTGGTCGAATGGCACTTCTGGATCGCGACGATCGGCATCCTCTTCTACATCGTGGCCATGTATGTCGCCGGCATCACCGAAGGCTTCATGTGGCGCGCCTATAACGAGTTCGGCTTCCTCGAGTACGCCTTCATCGAAACGGTCAAGGCCAAGCACATCATGTACATGATCCGCGCACTCGGCGGGGCCCTGTACCTGACCGGCGCCCTGCTGATGGCCTACAACCTCGTGCGCACCGCGCTCGGCCATGGCGAGGCGCGCGGCGACGAGCCTGTGCCCGCATCGATGCCCATCCAAACCCCTACCCTTCAGCCTGCTGAATAAGGATACAGCCATGTTTCTGTTCAACCGGCACGCCACTCTCGAACGTCACTCCCTGTTGCTGACTGTCGGCATTCTTGTGGTCGTCGCCATCGGCGGTCTCGTCGAGATCGCACCGCTTTTCTATCTCGAGAATACGATCGAGAAGGTCCAGGGCATGCGCCCCTACACGCCGCTCGAACTCAAGGGCCGCAACGTCTATATCCGGGAAGGCTGCTATGTGTGCCACTCCCAGATGGTTCGTCCGCTGCGCGATGAGGTCGAGCGTTACGGCCACTACTCGCTCGCGGCCGAAAGCATGTACGACCACCCGTTCCAGTGGGGATCGAAGCGCACGGGGCCGGACCTTGCCCGCGTCGGCGGAAAGTTCTCGGACAGCTGGCAGGTCGATCACCTGATGGATCCGCGCTCGGTCGTGCCGGACTCGATCATGCCGCCCTATGCGTTCCTTGCCAAGAAGACGCTCAAGTTTGACGGGATCGAGGACGATCTGAGGACCCAGCGCCTCATCGGCGTTCCCTATACAGACGACATGATCGCCAGCGCCAAGGCCGACCTCGTCGCTCAGGCCTCCCCGAATGCCGACTATGACGCCGAAGATGCGCTGGTTGCGCGTTATGAAGCGGCCGCCGGACGCAAAGGAACCCTCCGGATCTCCGACTACGATCTGAATCCAGCCGAGATTACCGAGATGGATGCCCTGATCGCCTACCTTCAGATGACCGGCACGCTTGTCGATTTCTCGACATACGAAGCCGGCGACCTCAACAACCGCCGTTAGGGAGGACCGCATGTACGCAACCCTTTCGAGTTTCGCGCAAACTTGGGGCCTCGGATTGTTCGTCACGATGTTCCTCGTGGCGCTCGCCTACGCCCTCTGGCCCGGCAACCGGCAGACATTTGAACACGCTGCGCAGCTTCCCCTGATTGATAAGGAGCCATCCGATGACTGACCAGAAGCCAGACGTCGATGCACATTCCGGCGTCGAGACCACCGGCCACTCCTGGGACGGCATCCAGGAACTCAACACACCGCTGCCGCGCTGGTGGCTGTTCATATTCTTTGCGACGATTGTCTGGGCCGTGATCTACATGGTCCTGATGCCGGCGATCCCGGCCCTGCCCGGAACGGGAATGACGAACACACTCGGCACCCGGGGTCATTCGGACCGGGCACTGGTGGCGCAGGAAATCAGTGCACTGAACACCGAGCGCGCGGCCGGCGCGGCAGCCCTCGTCTCCGCATCCCTGAAGGAGATCGAGACCGATCTCAGCCTGCAGCAGTTTGCCCTGGCAATGGGCGAGAGCGCGTTTGGCGACAATTGCGCCACCTGCCACGGCGCCGGCGGGCGCGGGGCCAAGGGCTATCCGATGCTGGCCGATGACGTCTGGCTCTGGGACGGCACGCTTGATGGCATCGAGACCACCTTGCGCCATGGCATCCGGCACAGCGAAGACCCCGACACGCGTCAAAGCGCCATGCCCGCGTTCGGCCGCGACGGCCTGCTTCAGGACAAGGAGATCGACGACCTTGTCCAGTACGTTCTCGGTCTCTCGGGCGGGAGCAACGACGCCGCCGCGATCAGCCGGGCCGCGCCGATCTTCGCCCAGCAGTGTGCGATCTGCCACGGCGCCGGTGGCGCGGGGAACCGCGAGATTGGCGCGCCGAACCTGACGGATCAAGAATGGCTGTATGGCGGCGATGCGCGCGATATCAGCCTGACCATCCACAACGCCCGCAACTCGCACATGCCCGCCTGGCAAGGCCGGCTCGACGATGCAACGATCAAGGCCCTCGCCGTCTATGTCCACTCCCTGGGCGGGGGTGAAAAGTGACACGGGTCACGCTGATCTCCTCGCGGGAGGGCAAACCTCCGCAGCCGGAGCGTCCGGTGAGCCTCTACGAGAAACGCAACCAGATCTATCCAAAGCTCGCGCACGGCAAGTTCAGGATGGTCAAATGGTTCGTCATGGCCATCACGCTGGGGGTTTACTATGTGATCCCGTGGATCCGCTGGCCGCGCGGCGCAGGGATTCCGGACCAGGCCGTGCTGGCGGACTTTGAAGGCGAGAAGTTCTACTTCTTCTTCTTCGAGATCTGGCCGCAGGAGATCTATTTCCTCGGCGGCCTGATCATTCTGGCGGCGCTGGCGCTTTTCCTGGTCACCTCCGTGCTCGGACGGGTCTGGTGCGGCTATACCTGCCCGCAAACCGTCTGGACGGACCTCTATATCTGGGTCGAACGCGCGTTCGAAGGCGACCGGGCGGCGCGCATGCGCCTCGATCTCGGGCCGATGACGTTCAACAAGGTCTGGCGCAAGGGCGGCAAGCATGCGGTCTGGTTGCTGATCGCCTTTGTGACCGGCGGCGCCTTCATTCTCTACTGGCACGACGCCCCGACCATCGCGCGGACCTTCTTCATCGGAGAAGCGCCGCTCACGGCGTATTTCTTCGCAGGGGTCCTCACCTTCACGACCTACATGCTTGCCGGCACGATGCGCGAGCAGGTGTGTACCTACCTCTGCCCCTGGCCGCGCATTCAGGGCGCGCTGACGGATGAGCATGCCCTCAACGTCACCTACCGCTATGACCGCGGCGAGCCGCGCGGCGCGCTGCACAAGGACCAGGGCTTTGCCGGACGGGGCGACTGCATCGATTGCAAGCAGTGCGTCCAGGTCTGCCCGATGGGAATCGATATCCGGGACGGCGCGCAGCTCGAGTGTATCCATTGTGCGCTGTGCATCGATGCCTGCGACGACATCATGCGCAAGGTGGAGCGCCCGACGGGATTGATTGCGTATGATACCGACCGCGCCGTCAGCCTTCGCGCCGCGGGACAGACGTCCACCTACAAACTCCTCAGAACCCGGACTGTTCTGTATGCGGCGCTGATTGTCATTATTTCGGCGCTGATGCTTTGGGGTTATACGTCCAAATCGATTTACGAATTCAATGTGCTGAAGGACCGGTCTCCGCCCTTCGTGCGCCTGTCAGACGGAAGTGTGCGCAATGGCTACACGCTGAAACTCGTCAACAAATCGACGACGGCGCAAACCGTGAATGTCTCGGTCATCGGACTTGACGGGGCCGAGTTCGAGATCATCGGCATCGGCACGGCGCCGCATGGCGGGACGCTGACCCTCACACCTGAAGCCCATGGTGTGGATCGTTACCGGATGCTGGTCACCGTGCCCCCGCACGAGGAGTCCGATGATGACCGGTTGATCGTGCAACTCACCGACATCCATTCCGGTGACACGATCACCGCCGACGCACCGTTCACCACAGGAGAGCGCTGATGCCTGCCAATCTTTCGGTCGCGGGCGCCCATCCCGCCAAAGGACAGATGAAGGGCTGGCATGCCCTGCTCTGGTTTGCCGGTTTCTTCGGTTTCATGTTTGCCGTGAACGGAATATTCCTGTGGACGGCGATCACGACCTTTCCGGGCGAGGATGTCGAGAAATCCTACCTCGTCGGACTCGACTACAATCACGAGCTTGCCCGGCGCGCGCACCAGGCTGAAGCGGGCTGGACGGCTGAAATAGGCCTCAAGGGCGCCGCGCCCGATCTCACATTGCACGTCCGGCTGACATCGAAGGATGGACAGCCCCTACCCTCATCGGCGGCCCATGTCGTTCTGCGCCATCCGGCGGACCGCAACCTGGACCGCTCGCTCGACCTCGTCCCGGCCGCCAGCGGTGAGTATATCGCGGCCATGCCCGATGTCGCTGCGGGCCGGTGGGACGTGCATCTGAGCGCGGACATCGATCCGTCTTCGGACGGCATGGAACTCAAAGCCGAAAGAGCGGTGATCGTGCCATGACCAGCGCTGAAATCGACATCAAAGGCTGCCCCAGCCGCCTCGCGCCGCCGGACGCGCCGAACACGTCTGATCCCGCCCCTTTCGTTCGCAAGGTCGGCCTGCAAAGCCGGCTGACGCTGTCCGTACGCGGTGCAAAATGCGGCGCCTGCCTGTCCCGGATCGAAGGCGCCGTGGCGGCCCTTCCCGGGGTGGCGAGCGCGAGGCTCAACCTGTCCAACGGCCGGCTGGACGTCAGCTGGACGGGCGATCTGGCGGCCAGACGCATTTCAGCCGCCGTCAATGATCTCGGCTACGGCACCGCGCCGCTGGATACCGGAACCGGAGACCAGGCCCACAAGAAGGAAGAGCAATCGCTGCTTCTGGCGATGGGCGTGGCGGGCTTTGCGACGGCGAACATCATGTTGCTGTCTGTCTCGGTCTGGGGCGGCGCGGGCGAAATGGGCGAGGCAACGCGGCAGGGATTGCACGGTGTGTCGGGCCTGATCGCGCTGCCGACGCTGTTGTTCTCGGGGCAGCCCTTCTTCCGGTCAGCGTGGAACGTCCTGAAGCGCCGGCGCACAAACATGGATGTGCCGATCTCGCTCGCGCTGATCCTCGCCTTCAGCGTCAGTGTGGCGGAGACAATCAGCGGCGGCGAGCACGCATATTTCGACGCCGCCTGCATGCTGCTCTTCTTCCTGCTCATCGGCCGCTTTCTCGATGCGCGGGTGCGCCGTCAAGCCTATTCGGCGGCGCGCGGCCTTGCCGCCCTCTCCAGCCGCACCGTAACTCGCCTTGCCGTGGACGGCACGACACAATCTCTGCGCGCTGAAGATATCCGGCGCGGGGACCGGATCCTGCTCGCGCCGGGCGAACGGGCGGTGGTGGACATGAAGATCGAAAGCGGCGAGTCCGAAATCGATGAAAGCCTGGTCACAGGTGAGAGCCTGCCTCGCTTCTCGGCGCCGGGCATGAGCCTGATGGCCGGGGCGATCAACCTTTCCCATCCGCTGATCGGACGCGCGACCGCAGCCAGCGCCGACTCGCTGCTCGCCGACATTGCCCGGATGCTGGACGCAGGCGAGCAGAAGCGATCGACCTACAGGCGGATCGCCGACAAGGCGGTCTCGCTTTACGTGCCGGTCGTCCACTCTGTTGCCCTGCTGACATTCCTAGGCTGGCTACTCGCCGGTCGGGACATGCGCGAGGCGATCCTGATCGCCGTCTCTACACTGATCATTACCTGCCCCTGCGCCCTCGCACTTGCGGCGCCGGTCGTGCAGGTGGTGGCC
>JAIXRO010000025.1 GCA_027485145.1 Hyphomonadaceae bacterium
GCCGTGTCCGCGATCCATACGACGTGCCCGCCAAGCACGCGGCGGATCTCGATGACGTCACGGGTTGTACCCGGCCGTGCGGTGACGATCGCCGCCTCACGTCCGGCCAGTTGGTTGAGGAGGGTTGACTTGCCAACATTGGGTTCGCCGATGATGGCGATGCGGAACCCGTCCCGGATGCGTTCGCCGATCCCGCCATCGCCAAGGGCGGCTTCGATCTCGTTCATCAGCTGTCGAACTTTCGCGTGAACGGGTGTGGCGGCATTCGAGTCCACATCCCCCTCATCCGGGAAGTCGATCATCACTTCGACGAGGGCGAGCAGACCCATCAACTCGTCACGCCAACGGGCGTAGGTCTCGGACAAGCCGCCGGCGAGCTGGCGCAAGGCCTGGCCCTTTTGGGCAAGCGTCTCGGCTTCGATCAGGTCGGCGACGCCTTCGGCCTGGGTCAGGTTCAGCTTGCCAGCCTCGAACGCGCGGCGGGTGAATTCTCCGGGCTCGGCCAACCGCACGCCGGGAAGCGAGGTGAGCGTTTCAAGCGCGTGGGCCACGACAGCGGGTCCGCCATGCAGGAAGAGTTCGAGCGTATCCTCACCGGTATAGGAATTCGGCGCCGGGGCGAAAAGCGCAATGCCTTCGTCCACCAGCTGGCCGTCGCGGTCGATCAGTCTGGTCAGGCTGCCGCGCCGGGCAGGCGGCAAGCCGTTCGCCAAAAACTTGGCGCCGATCTGGTGGACCGCCGGGCCCGAAATCCGGACCACCGCAATCGCGGAGGGCAGGGGCCCCGAAGCGAGAGCGCAGATCGTATCCCGAGCGCCCATGCGGCGCGCGCCTTCAGTTCTTCATCGCTTCGAAGAACTCGTCGTTGTTCTTCGTCTGGCGCAGCTTGTCGATCAGGAAGTCGATCGCATCGCTCGTTCCCATCGGGCCCAGGATGCGGCGCAGGATGTAGATCTTCGAAAGCTGGTCCTGCGGCGTGATGAGTTCTTCTTTCCGCGTGCCGGACTTCATGATGTCGAGCGCCGGGAAGGTGCGCTTGTCGGCGATCTTCCGGTCAAGGACGATCTCGGAGTTACCCGTGCCCTTGAATTCCTCGAAGATCACTTCGTCCATCCGGCTGCCGGTATCGATCAGGGCGGTGGCGACAATCGTCAGCGATCCGCCATTCTCGACGTTACGCGCGGCGCCGAAGAAGCGCTTCGGGCGTTGCAGAGCGTTGGCGTCCACACCGCCGGTGAGCACCTTGCCGGACGACGGGACCGTCGTGTTGTAGGCGCGGCCGAGGCGCGTGATCGAGTCCAGAAGGATGACAACGTCGCGCTTGTGTTCAACGAGCCGCTTGGCTTTCTCGATCACCATCTCGGCGACCTGGACGTGACGGGTCGCCGGCTCGTCAAAAGTCGAAGCAACCACTTCGCCCTTCACCGTGCGGCGCATGTCGGTCACCTCTTCCGGGCGCTCGTCAATCAGGAGAACGATGAGATAGCACTCGGGATGGTTCTCTTCGATCGCGGCCGCGATGTTCTGCATGAGGACGGTTTTGCCGGTCCGGGGCGGCGCGACGATCAAGGCGCGCTGGCCCTTGCCGATCGGGGCAACGATATCGATGACGCGGCCCGAGCGATCCTTCTTGGTCGGATCGCGGCTCTCCATTTTCAGGCGGCGGTCAGGGTAAAGCGGTGTCAGGTTGTCGAAATGGACTTTCTTGTTGGCCTTGTCCGGGTCTTCAAAATTGATCCGGCTCACATCGGTCAGGGCGAAGTAGCGCTCGGAATCCTGAGGAGCAATGATTGGTCCTTCGACCGTGTCGCCGGTCCGGATGTTCGCCTTCTTGAGGACTTCGGGGCTGACATAGATGTCGTCCGGACCTGGCAGGTAGTTCGATTCCGGCGAGCGCAGGAACCCGAACCCGTCGGTCAGCACTTCCAGCACGCCGAGGCCGGTGATCTCGACTTCGCTGTCGGCCAGCTCCTTCAGGATAGCGAAGAGCATATCCTGCGTCCGCATCGAGGAGGCATTCTCGACCTCGAGTTCTTCGGCGTATTGCAGCAGTTCCTCGGGCGTTTTCGCCTTGAGTTCGCGCAGAGTCACGCTGGTAAGGTTGTCGAGCATCGAGGAAGCCATTCGGAGCGGTCCGGATTTTGGATTTAGCTAAAGGGAGCGCCGGTCAGGGAAAATCGAGGGGCGCCACAAGGATCGGGCACACCGGCAAGCACCGTCATGGTCAATTTGTCCTGAAAGGTCAAGCCAGAAAGGCGCTGGCCTCAGAACGGCTTCACGATCACCATGATCACAATCCCGATCATCAGGATGAATGGCACTTCGTTGAGCATGCGCAGCGTCTTCGCCTCCACCGTGCCCGTCACCGCGTCCACCTTCTTGCCGAGGACCGTGAAATAGGCGTGCATCGCGGTGATGCCGACCACGAGGGCCAGCTTGGCATGCATCCAGCCCTGTTGAAGCAGGGATGGGTTCAGATACAGCATCCAGAGCCCGAGGCCCCAGACCAGGATGAGGCTCGGATTCAGGATGATGCGTTTCAGCCGGGCAGAGGAATCCCGCATCGTCTCGAACAGGGGTTCGCCCGGCCGGCTCGCCAGCTGATGGATCTTGTAGCGCGGATAGATCAGCAACCCGGCCATCAGGGCCACTACAAACACGACATGGGCTGCCTTGACCCAGAGATAGATGTCCATGCCTCGTCCTTAGCCCGCCAGTTCCTTGACCCGCTCACCCGCCTTCTGGTGTGTGACCGCATGCGGGCATCCCGTCCAGTCCGATGGACAAAGGCGCCCGCCGGCGCAGGACCGGATCGTCTCCTTCATGTCCAGCGCCGCCACGGTTTCCTGCGCCAGCGTATGGATGAAGCCGGGGTGTGTGCCGAGGGCCTCGACCCGGGTATAGCTCGCCGCACCATCGGCTTCGGCGATGAGGCGGTATTCCTCACCAAGCTCGACCAGCGTCTCGATATGCTCGGACACGAAGGCAATCGGTGCGATCAGGATGTTCTTCTTTGCTTTCGCCGCGCGTTCGACCTCGGCTTCCGTGGCCGGACCAATCCACTTCAGGGGCCCGACGCGCGACTGGTAACAGGGGATCACATCCCAGTGCGCAGGCACGCGGCCGGCAATCATTTCAGCCAGCGTCTCGCACTGCCATTGATACGGATCGCCGTCGCGGACGACCTGTTCAGGCAGTCCGTGCGCGGACAATAGCAGCGTCACCTGCTCCGGCGCGCCGGCTTTCCTGTGCGCTTCAAGAATGCGGTCCACATGCGCGGACACGAAGTTTTCCTCGAACGGGAAACAGCAAACGGTTTTGGCTGCGGCGTGAAACACCTTCTTCCAGGCCTCGAGCGACGACCCGGTCGTGGTCGTTGAAAACTGCGGATAGAGCGGCAGCAGCACTACCTCGTCCGCGCGCCAGCGTTTGACCTCGGCCGCGGCTTCTTCCGTGAACGGGTGCCAATAGCGCATGGCGATGAAACACTTCACCTCATCGCCCGGCAGGCGCTTTGCCAACTCGGCTTCCAGGGCTCTGGCCTGAAGTTCGGTTTCCCTCAGCAGCGGCGAGCCGCCGCCTGCATCCATCATCGCATAGTTCTTGATGACAGCCGGTGCGCGTGTGCGCGAGATCAGCCGCGCAAGGAACCAGCGCAAGGGCAGGGGGGCCCGGATGATCGCCGGATCCCGGAACAGGTTCTGCAGGAAGGGCTGCACGGACGCGGGCTTGTCCGGGCCGCCGAGGTTAAAGAGGACGACGGCGACTCTACGGCCCATGGGCAGACTTATCCCTTTCGAATCCGGTTCAGCACGCGCTCGACATTCCCGATCGGCGTCTCAGGGCGAACCCCGTGCCCGAGATTGAAGATATGGGGCCGGCCCCGGTAGGCGTCCAGAATCTGGTCCACACGTGCGTCAAGACGCGCGCCTCCCTCGATCAGGAGCAGCGGGTCGAGGTGCCCCTGAACCGGGAAGCCCTTGGGGAGCGACGCATTGATGAAGGCCGGCGAAGCGGCGGTATCGAGGCCCACTCCTGTCACGCCGGTGGCCTTCACATAGTCCGGCACCATCACGCCCGCGCCGCGCGGGAAACCGATAATGGGCACCGTGACCCCCATCTCCCGAAGCCGGGCGACCAGCTTCTTGGTCGGTGCGATGATCACCTCATGGAAGATATTGTCCGGCAGGCCTTCGGCCCAGCTGTCGAACAGCATCAGCGCATCGGCGCCGGCTTCAACCTGCCGCGCGAGATAATGGGCGGTCGCTTCAGTGACCAGATCCATCGCCGCGGCCAGCTCATCCGGTCGGCCATGCGCCCAGCGCCAGGCCATCGACTTGTCCGTCTTGCCCCGGCCTTCGACGGCATACAGCGTCACCGTCCAGGGCGATCCGGCAAACCCGATCAGCGCGCAGGACGCCGGCAGCTGCGCTTTCACGCGCGACACGGTCTCATATACAGGGGACAGCTTGTCCGCCGCGGCCTGCGGCTGAACGCGGGCGAGATCGTTGGCCGAATGGATCACTTCCACCAGCGGGCCTTCGCCTTTCTCGAACGCGACATCGAGGCCCATCGCATCGAGGATAAGCAGGATGTCAGCGAACAGGATGGCGGCGTCCACGCCATAGCGGCGCACAGGCTGGAGCGTTGCCTCGGAGGCCAGAGACGGGGTGTAGCAGAAATCCAGGAAGTCGCGCGCCCGTGACCGGGTTTCCAGGTATTCCGGAAGGTGGCGTCCGGCCTGACGCATCATCCAGACCGGAGGAGGGGAGGCCGCCTGTCCTGCAAGCACGTCCAAGAATTTCTTCCCGCTGGCCCCGGCCATCGCTCTTCCCCTTTCAATCCCATTCAAACGAGCCCGTCAGGGCGCTTATACTTATGATACGGCTGGATTCTTGGAGAGCCCGGTTTATCCGGGCTTGTCCACCAAAATCCACAAGCGAGTCACAGCTTGGGGCATTCGGACGCGCTGGAGGATTCCTCACTTCGATCAATGGTTAACGCGAGGTTAACGCGGGCGCAGAGTCACACGGCGGAACAAGCAGGGATCATCCGGGAGTCGGATTCGCAGGACTGTGGAAACCGTGTGACTCGTTGTGGAGCCCCGGGCAATTCACAGCCGAGTCACAACCCTTGTGCAAAGCCGGAACGCCCGGCAAGAGAAGCACCATGACACGCCCGGTCCGGCCCGCCATCTACTTCAATGTCCATCTCGTCTCGGACTCGACGGGCGAAACGCTGAACGCCGTCCAGCGGGCAGCCTGCGCCCAGTTCGAAAACATCCAGCCGCTCGAGCACAATTACTACCTTGTCCGGTCCGAACGCCAGCTCGAGCGCGTCACCCGTGAAATCGAAGCGGCCCCCGGCGTCGTCTGGTACACGATTTCCGACGCCGCACTGCGCGGGCGTCTGGAAGCTTTCTGCCGTGAGCGGAGCATTCCCACCCTGCCGGTGCTCGATCCTTCCATCGCGATGCTCAGCCGCCATCTCGGCGTCCCCGCCAACAACCGCGTTGCGGGCCAGCACGCGATGGATGAAGACTATTTCGAGCGGATGGAGGCCATCAACTTCACGCTTGCCCATGATGACGGCCAGAACATGGAAAGTCTGGTCGGCGCCGACGTCATCCTGCTCGGCGTCAGCCGCACCTCCAAGACACCCACCTGCGTCTATCTCGCCAACCGCAAAGTCCGCGCCGGCAACATTCCCCTGGTGCCGGGCGCCCCGCTTCCGGATTTCCTCGAACGTCTCGGCGACAAGGGTCCGCTTGTCGTCGGCCTGAAGATTTCAGCCGAGCGCCTCGTGCAGATCCGGCGCCAACGGCTCATGTCATTGAACCAGGATGATGCCGGCGATTACGCGGACGAAGAAGCGGTGCGCGAGGAGATCACGCAGGCGAACCGCCTGTTCCAGCGCAACAAGTGGAAAACCATCGATGTCTCGCGCCGGTCGGTGGAAGAAACCGCCGCCGCGATCCTCAACTTTCTCTATGAGCGCCGGGGCCAGACATGAGTCTCGCCGTCACGCTTGCTTCCGGCAGTGCCAGCCGGCGCGCACTCCTTGCCGCGGCCGGCGTGACAGCCGAGAGCGTTGCGCCGAATGTCGACGAAGCCTCCTTCCGCACCAGCTTGCGGGCCGAAGGTGTTCCGGTTCGCGACCAGGCCATGCAGCTCGCCGAACTGAAGGCCGTGCGCGTTTCGTCGGCTCGCGGCGGCCTCGTGATCGGCGGCGACCAGATGCTCGCCCTCGGCAATGAGGCGTTCGACAAACCGGCAGACCTTGCCGAAGCCCGAAGCCATCTCACGCGCCTGTCCGGCAAGAGTCACACGTTGGAGACCGCGATCGTCGTGTGTGAGGAGGGCCGCCCCGTCTGGCGCCACCTCGCGCGCCCGCGCCTGACGATGCGGCCTCTGTCAGCCAGCTTCATCGACGGTTACGTGGAGCGCTGCGGTGACAGCCTCTTGGCCACCGTCGGCGCCTACCAGCTTGAAGGTCTTGGATCACAGCTCTTCTCCAGCATCGAAGGCGATTACTTCTCGATCCTCGGCCTGCCGCTGCTGCCGCTCCTCGATTACCTCCGTGTCCGGAAGGTGTTGCCCCAATGACCGGTCTGCTCGGCGTCATCGGAGATCCTGTGGCGCATTCCCTGTCGCCGTACATCCATAACTACTGGTTGCGCCAGAACGGGATCGACGCGGTCTACGCCGCTCTGGAAGTGAAGACGGGCGAACTGGCAACCGCCCTGGCTTCGCTCTCCGGACACAAGGTGGCCGGCCTCAACGTCACCCTCCCGCACAAGGAAGAGGCGCTTCGCCTCGCTGTCAGCGCGGGCGACACTGCCCGCCGCATCGGCGCGGCCAATACGCTGGTGCCGGCGCCGGGCGGCGGCTGGCGCGCAGAGAATACGGATGCACCCGGTTTCGCGCTGACCCTCGACTTTGGCGAGATCAATGTCGAGGGCCGCGAGGTTTTCCTGTTTGGGGCAGGGGGGTCTGCCCGGGCCGTGGCCGATGTGCTGGCGCGCCGGGCCGCCCGGCTGACCATCTGTAACCGGACGATCGCGCGCGCGGAGGCCCTGGCTCTCGACCTTGCCCCGTCCGCGCGGATCCTCTCGCTCGAACAGGGCCTGCGCGAGGCGGCCCGGGCCAGCGTCGTCATCAACACGCTCAGCCTTGGCCATAGCGGCGGCGTGTTCGAACTTCCGCAATCCGCCGGAGGCATCTTCTACGATATCAGCTATGGCAAAGGCGCAGCGGCGGCGCTTACCGAAGCCCGCCGGCAGGGCTGGCGCGCACTGGACGGTCTCGGCATGCTCGTCGCGCAGGCCTCGCTCAGTTTCGAGCACTGGTTCGGCACACGGCCGGATCTCGCGGCCGCGCATGCGCGCGCCCGCTCGCTTCTGGAGGCGGTCCAGTGATTGTGCTTGGACTGACGGGTTCCATCGGCATGGGCAAATCGGCCACCGCCAGCCTGTTCCGGGAGGACGGCGTCGCAGTGTATGACGCGGACGCCGCCGTCCATGCGCTCTATGCCCAAGGCGGCGCCGCCGTTGCCCCGATCGAATCGGCGTTTCCGGGGGTCACCTCAAACGGCGCCATCGACCGGTCCGTCCTGCGCACGCACGTGCTCGACGATCCGGAGGCGATGAAGCGTCTGGAACGCATCGTCCATCCGCTGGCCGGCGCCGCGCAGGCCGAATTCCGCCAGCAGTCTCATGCCGCGGGCGCCCGCTTCTGCGTCCTGGACATACCGTTGCTGTTTGAAACCGGCGGGAATGCGCACTGTGATTTCACCCTGGTCGTGTCCGCGCCGCCGGCCGTTCAGCGCGCCCGCGTCCTCGCCCGGCCCGGCATGACGCCGGAGGCGTTCGAGGCCATCCTCGCCCGCCAGATGCCGGATGCCGAGAAACGCGCGCGCGCCGACTTCATTCTCTCTTCCGCGCACGGTTTTGACTTTGCGCGCGACCAGGTTCGCAGCATCATTGCCTTGATGCACCGCCTCGCCGAAGGAGCGCCCGTATGACAAGCCGGATCCGTGAGATCGCCTTCGATACCGAAACCACCGGCCTTGATCCGGCCCAGGGCGAGCGCATCATCGAGATCGGCGCGGTGGAACTCATCAACTACATCCCGACCGGACGCACCTTCCGCCGCCGGATCAATCCCGGCAAACCGGTGTCCGAAGCCACGATCCGCATCACCGGCATCACCGACGCCGACCTGAAAGATGCGCCGCCCTTCGAGCATCCGGAGATCGTGGACGCCTTCCTCGCCTTCCTCGGCGATGCGACACTCGTCGCCCACAACGCGTCGTTCGACCGTGGCTTTCTCAACGCCGAGCTGGCCCGGTGCGGGCGCCCGCCGATCCCGGACGAGCGCTGGATCGACACCGTGGCAATGGCCCGCAAGCGTTTCCCCGGCGCGCCCGCCAGTCTCGACGCACTCTGCAAGCGGTTCGACATCTCGCTGGAAAGCCGCACCTTCCACGGCGCGCTGCTGGACAGCCAGCTTCTGGCAAGCGTTTACTTGGAATTGCGCGGCGGCCGTGCCCGCGCGTTCAGCTTTGATGGCGACAGCGGGGCTGAAGGCAGCGATATCCGCCCGCCGGCGCTGCAACGCCCGAAACCGGTCGCCCGGCCGGTCACGCCCGAAGAGCTGGCCGCACACGCCGCCTTCGTCGAGACACTTGGCGACGGCGCGCTCTGGAAACTGGTGAACTAGCTGCCCGCTTCGGCGCTGGCGGCCCGTTCGGCCGCTTTGCGGTACTGCGACTGGTACAGCTGCACGAAATCG
Source organism: Hyphomonadaceae bacterium (assembly GCA_027485145.1). Lineage (GTDB taxonomy): Bacteria > Pseudomonadota > Alphaproteobacteria > Caulobacterales > Hyphomonadaceae > Hyphomonas. The sequence continues at coordinate 8,793 of JAIXRO010000025.1, forward strand.
ACCGGATCAATCAGCAGGGGCGGGAAGCCGCCTTCGCGGGTGATCTCGGCAATGATGCGCCGCGCGAAGGGAAACAGCAGGCGCGGGCATTCGATCAGCAGCATCGGCTCGATCTGCTTTTCGGTCACGTTCTGCAACTGGAACAGGCCGGCATAGTCGAGTTCCGTGATGAACAGCGTGGTCTCGCCCGAAACCGCGCGGGCGGAGAGTTTCAGCGACACCTCGAACATCCCGTTGCCGTCCGCATGCGGGGCGGCGCCGACATCAATGCCCAGATCAATGTTCGGCTGGGCCTGAACCGGGGCATGGCCCGGATTTTCGAATGAAAGATCTTTCACATACTGCCCAAGCACCCTCAAAGATGCCGGGGGAGGCGCCGCGCCGTCCGGGCCGGGGTTTGCGGGCGCGCTGGTATCTGTCATGATCAATCCTCTACTTTCAAGGGTCGGGTGGGCTCGCCCCCTTGGCGCCCGCTATCATGCGCCCCTTGGCCGCGCAACGCAAAGGCTGGCAGGGATGGCTTGCCTGCACTATCTACGCTGAACAGCTTTGGATTGATTAAGGAACCCGCGCTCAAAATGTCGAACCCCGTGATCGAAGTCCTCATCCTGGCGGCCGTGGCACTCTTCGTGCTGTGGCGGCTTTATGTGGCGCTCGGCAAGGGCGGCGACGAGCGTCCGATGCAGCGTCCGTCGCCGGCGCCGGAGCAGCGCAAGAACGCGCCCGAAACGGCCGCGCCCCAGCCGCGCCGGACGGAGCCCGAGCGGCCATCCTTCACCGGCCCCGCCGCCGGCGGTCTCGAAGAGATCTACAACGTGGACCAGTCTTTCACCGCCGAAGACTTCCTTCGCGGTGCCAAGGCGGCTTACACGATGATCGTCGGCGCCTATGCCCGCGGTGACCGCGCCGCGCTCCGCCCGCTGCTGGATGATGACGTTTACGAGGCCTGGGACGCCGCCATCAGCGCCCGCGACGCCTCGGGCGAGCGTCCGTTCGAACTTCTCCGCATCAAACGGGCCGAGATCGACCGCGCCGAACTCGAAGGCAATCTCGCCCGGATTTCCGTGCGTTATGATGCCGAGCTTGGAGATGGCGAGACCACGCGGACCGCCCGCGAGATCTGGACCTTCAAACGCATCGTCACGGCCAATGATCCGAACTGGCTCCTCGACGACGTCGAAGTTGCCGGCTGACCGCTTTCGCCTGCCAGGCGCGGGATGAGCGTATTGTAAGCGTGACAGGCGAATGGCTTTCGCGGCATAAACCCGCCATGCGCGCCTCCATATACAGTCTCATCGCCCTGTTCCTCCTCGCCGGTTGCCAGTCGGCGCCGCCGCCTGCCGGGCCAACCGCCCCGCCGCCCGTGTCTCCGGCCTTGCCGTCGAAGCCGGCCGCCCCGGCGCCCGGCCCGGCTCCCACGTCGGGCCCGGCCACCTACGGCGAGCTGCCCGGCTGGAGTTCGGCGCCCCTGACGGCCCCCGTCGAAGCCTTCCGGCGCACCTGCGACCGGTTCACCCGCCGCGCCTGGGATGCGCCCTTGTCGCTCAGCGTGCCCTGGGCCGGGTCGGCGGGGGATTGGCAACCCGCCTGCGCCGCGCTCATTGCAGCCCCCGATGAGGCCTCTGCCCGCGCAATCTTCGAAACCGAATTCGTGCCCCTCGAAATCATCGACAAGGACGGCAAGCAGAAGTTCACCGGCTATTTCGAACCGATGTACGAAGCCCGGCGCACCCCCGAGGCGCCCTTCACCGAACCGGTCTTTACGGTGCCATCGGATTTCGTGGCCAATGGCGATGCGCCGCTGCAGCGCCTCGCCGACGGCACGACGCGGCCTTATCCTTCCCGCGCCGACATCACCGCGCGCGGCGGGCCCGCCATTGCCTATGCCCATCCGTCGGATGTCTTCTTCCTGCAGGTCCAGGGTTCCGGCCGGCTCACCTTCCCGGATGGCAAGACCCTTCGCGCGGGCTACGCCGCGCATAACGGCCAGCCCTTCAAGTCCGTCGTCAACTGGCTGATCGAAACTGGCCGGATCACGCGCGGCCAGGCCTCCATGCAGGGCATCCGCGCCTGGATGGACCGCGCCAGCGACGCCGAAGTGCGCGAAGCGATGAACGTCAATCCGCGTTTCGTGTTCTTCCAGTCGCTCCCGGAAGGCGATCCGGCCCTTGGCCCGGTGGGCGCGCACAATACACCGCTCACCGCGATGGGCTCGATGGCAGTGGACCCGGCCTTCCACGCACTCGGCGTGCCGATGTTCGTGCAGACCAACGCGCCAAGCCTTGGCGGCGAGTGGTCGGGCCTTCTGATCGCGCAGGATACCGGCGGCGCCATCAAGGGCCCGGTCCGCGGCGACATATACTTTGGCACCGGCGCCGAGGCCGGCAACCGCGCCGGCACGATGAATGCGCCCGGCCGGCTCTGGGTGCTGCTGCCGCGCGCGGTGGCTGCCCGGATGTTTGCCGCCGGTCTTGTCGCCGCCCTGCTGCCCGCTGGCCAGCCCGGCTGATGAAACGCCGCAGCCTGTCGCCGGAAGAAGCCCTCGCCTGGGCGCGGGTCGCCGCGACGGTCAAGCCGATTGGTCCGCGTACGGCCGATCTGCAGGCTTTTTCCGACGCGCTCGGCGCCGGCGGCGAGGACCTTGACCCGCCTGCCCCGGTCCCGGCTTCCCGTCCGAAACAGCCACCGCCGCCGAAGACACCCGGCGCACCGGCCGAACGCAGCGGGGAGAAGAAAGTCCGGCGAGGCAAACTGACGATCGCCGCCAGCTTCGATCTGCACGGCCACACGCAGGTGAGCGCGGCGCGCGCGCTTCCCGCGTTTCTGGAAAATCAGCAGGCGGACGGTGTGCGCTGCGTGCTCGTCATCACCGGCAAGGGCAAGGAGGGTCAGGGCGTCCTGCGCCGCAACTTCCTGCTCTGGCTGGAATCGCCCGCCGCCCGGCGCCTCGTGTCAGGTTACGCCGAATCCCATCCCCGGCATGGCGGGGCAGGGGCCTTCTATGTGTTCCTCAGGCGGGCGGACTGACCACCCACCTGCATGATCACTCGAAGTCGCGGAACACGTCGTCGGCGGAGATGTTCTTCTTGTAGGTCTCGGCC
>JAIXRO010000069.1 GCA_027485145.1 Hyphomonadaceae bacterium
CTTGCGCCAAACCACATAGTTTCGGGAGGAAACGACATGAATAAACTCAAGGGAATGCTGTTCTATGCGTCCGCCATTGCGCTGTCCGGCGCCATGGTCGCGCAGGCACAGGAAGAAGAGACGACGGAGCGCCGCGTCAGCACGGTGACGGTAACCGGCTCGCTCATCCAGGGCACGCCGGAAGATGCCGCCCTGCCGGTGGACGTTCTGTCGTCCGAAGACCTGCTCAACCAGGGCAGCCCGTCGGCGCTCGACATCATCAAGTCGCTGCCCGTCTCGAGCGGTGTGCTTGGCGATACCAACCAGTTCGACGGCCGCGCCCAAGGCTCTGAAGGCTCGGGCACCGTCAACCTGCGCGGCCTCGGCGCCTCGCGGACGCTGGTGCTTCTGGACGGCAGGCGCCTCGCGTCCAACCCGTTCGCATTTGCGGGCAGCGGCGCAGTTGATACGAACATCCTGCCGCTCGCTGCGGTTGGGCGGATCGAAGTTCTCAAAGACGGCGCTGCGGCGACATACGGCTCTGACGCCGTGGCCGGCGTGGTCAACTTCATCACGCGCGACGATTTTGAAGGCTATGAAATCGGCGGTGACTACAAGTTCGTAGACGGGTCGGATGGCGACTACACGGTCAACGGCATAGCCGGCTGGGATACTGACTTCGGTGATTTCCTGCTGGCCGCCGGCTATCAGCACCGGTCTGAACTGGCGACGACGGAACGCGATTTTGCCCTCCGTGACTTTCTCGGCAACCCGCAGGGCGGCTGGTCGCTGGTCGGTAACCCCGGCGCCCTTCGTCCAGTAAACGCCGCGTTCGGTCAAACGATCGCCGCAACCGCAACAAACCCACTCGGAGTCGTGCGAGATCCCGCCTGCGCAACCCTGGGTGGAACACCGCTGATAAATCCATTGGCCTCGCCGCCATTTCCGGCGGGAACTTCCGCTCCCGTATGCGGCTTCCAGTTCACCCCGTTTGACAACATCGTCGAAGAGGAGAACCGCTACCAGGTGCTCGGCAAGGCCGATTTCGAAATCGGCGACAGCCACAACCTGACGCTCGAAGGCTTCTATTCGGCGACCGAAGTGCCGAAGATCGCCTTCTCGCCCTCGTTCCCGCCGGTTGGCGGCGCAAGCGGCCCGACGTCAGATGCCTCGATCGTGGCCGGACAGTTCTTTGTTCCGCTCACGAACCCCGGCTTTGCCAGCCTCGCCGCCCAGAACCCGGGCTTGGTCCCGGCTGGTTCGGCCGGTGCATTCCTGATCGCGACCCGCCCTCTGGGCCAGGCTGGTAATGCCCTGGCCGGTGGCCGCGGTTCCGAGCGCAGCTACCGTGAGTTTGAGCACTATCGTCTGTCGGCGGAGCTGAAAGGGGAATTGACCGAGGCGATCAACTATACCGCGTCTGTCACCTCTGGCTCGCAGATCGGCCGGCGGACAAACGAAGATACGGTTGTCAACCGCTACGCCTTGGCGCTGCGCGGTCTTGGCGGCGCCAACTGCAACGTCGCGGCGAACACGCCGGGGCTCAACAACTGCCTCTGGTTCAACCCGTTTTCGACGGCGATTCAGCAGAGCGCGGCGACGGGCGCGACCAACCCGCAATTCACCGCGGCCAACTCCATCGAAGTGCTGGACTTTATTCTCGAGGACACGTTCACCGAGCAGGAATACAAGCTGACCGTGATCGAAGGCGTGCTTGACGGCATGTTGCCCATCACGCTTGGCGATGGCCAGATCGGTTGGGCAGCCGGCGCTCAATACCGCAAGGAAGAGTATGACCGGCAGTTCAACGATATCGCCAACCTGGACGTCAACCCGTGCATCGCGACGGTCACGACGGGGACCAGAACCTGCGCGCAACCGGTTGGTGTGCTCGGCTTCCTTGCCGGATCTCGCCCGCTGAATGCCGAACAGGATATCTACGCGCTGTTTGGAGAGTTGAGCCTTCCGTTCACGGAAAACTTCAATGCCTCGCTCGCCGCTCGATATGAAGATTACGGCGGCGATATCGGATCGACCTTCGATCCGAAACTCTCCGCCCGCTGGCAAATTGCCGAACCGCTGGCAGTTCGCGGTTCGATCAGCACAACGTTCCGTGGCCCGGCCCTGACGCAGGTTGCCACCGGTTCGGTCACTTCGCTGCAAAACGTCGGCGGCACCTTCCGCGCGGTGGACATTGCCGGCAACCCGAGCCTGACACCGGAAAGCGCGCTGACCTATAACCTTGGCGTGATCTACCAGCCCGGCAATTTCAACATATCGGTCGATTACTGGAACTTCGACTTCGAGGATTCCGTCATCACCGAGCCTGTGGCTAACATCATCAGCGCGGTCTTCCCGAACGGGAACGCACTGCCAAACAACTGCACCAACCCGGCCTTCGCGGCGCTCGTGGCCCGCTTCACGTTCACCGGCGCCTGCGCAATTGCCAACGTATCGCGTCTCAACACAGAGTATGCGAACGGTCCGGACATCAAGACCTCGGGTATCGACGTGCTCGCAGACTACACGTTCGAGGATGTTGCCGGACGCGGCGTTGATCTCGAACTCGGCGCCAGCGGCAGCTATGTGCTCGAGTATGATGTTGGCGAAATTGCCGTTGAAGGCGTGACCGTCGGTCAGCCCTTCTCGGCCGTCGGCTTCCTGAACTTCCAGACCGTGGCGACCCCGCTGCCGGAACTGAAGTTCGAGGCCTATGCCAACGCCTCGACCGAGAACGTCAATGCCCGTCTCACGGCCCGCTATACCGGCGAGTATGAGGACCAGCGGACGGGGCTGTTCACGGCGCCGAACCCGAACTTAACGACGCCGGGCATCATCCTGCCGCAAGGCCAGACGATCAAATCCTTCGTCAGCTATGATGGTACGGTGGTCGTCAACTTGCCGGCCGAGACAACGGTGTCCTTCTCGATCGAGAACATTCTCGATGAGCAGCCGCCGTTCGCACGCCTCGAGCTGAACTATGACCCGTTCACCGGCGACGCCGTCGGCCGGACGTTCAAGGTCGGCTTCACCAAGCGCTTCGGCGCCGGCGGCTGATCGGATCCGTCTACGGACAATATCAGACGGCCCCCGGAAACGGGGGCCGTTTTTTTTGCGCTTTGCTACAAGGCGCCGAGCGCGCGTCCCGTGATTTCCCCGGCTTCCCGGGCGGCCAGGCGGGCCGTGGACGAGAAGGGGGTCAGGTTCAGGAACCCGTGCACCATCGAGGCATACTCGCGGTCTGTGACGCGGATCCCGAGGCTGCGCAGCTTCGCCGCATAGGCAAGGCCCTCATCATGCAGCGGATCCCAGCCGCACACGACGATGTGCGCCGGCGGCAGGCCCTTGAGGTCTTCTGCCGGTGCAAAGAGCGGCGAAATCCTCCGGTCCATGCCGGCGCCGGTCTCGCCGAGGTAATGGCCGCGGAAAAACTCGAACAGGTTGGCGGAGATGAAAAAGCCGCTCTCCTGCGGGCTCATCCGCTTTGAGCGGATGTCCGCGAACTGGAGCAGGGGGTAGAGCAGCAACTGGAAGGCCGGCTTTGGGCCGCCGACGCGCACCATTTCCTGCGCGAGGTAGGCTGCGAGGTTGCCGCCCGCACTGTCGCCGGAGACCGCCATGCGGGCCGGGTCCATCCCGGCGACCCGGGCGCCCTTTTCCTGGACCCAGGCCCAGGCGGCGAGTGCGTCGGCGTGGGCCGCCGGGAAGCGGTGTTCGGGGGCGAGGCGGTAATCGACGGCGAGCACGCGGCAGCGCGAGCCGTCCGCAAGACGGCGGCAGAGCATGTCATGACTGTCGAGGTCGCCGAGCACGAACCCGCCGCCATGGAAGAACAGGATACCGGGGCCGGGCGGCACACCCGCGCCAAGGGGCACGTAGAGGCGCGCGCGCATCGGACCGGCTGCGCCGGGAATGATCAGGGGGCGGACTTCGGCGAGTTCGGGCGCATCCGGTTCACCCGAATAGTCGATCTTGAGGAATTGCTGGCGCAGGCGCTGGACCGGCAACTTCAGGTCAAGCGGCTTCAGATCCGGAAGCGGGATCCGGCCGCGAAGACTGCGAAGGGCATCGTCGAAGGTCATGTCGCGGCCAGTGCCCACCAATTCCGGCGATGTGATGGCGGGTTGATCGCGATGCAAGCGAAGGGCCAATCCGGCCCATCACATAAAGTTTCAGAGTGTGATCACGCCCGGCGCCGGGGGCTCGGCGTAGAGTGCCTGCACGAGGGCCGCGCGCCGGCTGATGACGAGGCGCTGGTTCACATAACCCTTGTCGGTGATTTCGCCGGCATCGATGCTCGGGCCCTCGGTCAGGATCATCAGCCGCCGGATGCGGCGGGACGAGCCCTGTTCGGAGGCGTTGAAGGCCGCGGCGCGGCTCTTCAGGTCTGCGGCCAGCGAGGCGAGGCCCTTCGATGGATCACCGGCCGCCTTGATGTACTGCTCGGCCGCCACAGGCGAGGGCCAGACCAGCGCTGTCGCGAAATCCTTGTCCTGGCCGCAGATCACCGCATCGAAGATCAGCGGCGAGCAGGCGGCGACGAAATCCGGCCGCAGCGTGCCGACCGACACCCAGGTGCCGGACGACAGCTTGAAATCCTCGCCGACGCGGCCATCGAAGATCAGACCCTTGTTGGGGTCCGTCTCGTCCACGAACTTCACCGCGTCGCCCAGGCAGTAGAAGCCTTCCTCATCGAAGACTTCGGCGTTCTTTTTCGGGTCGTTGTGGTAGCCCGGCATGACGGTCGGGCCCTTGACGCGCACTTCCAGTTTTTCGCCGTTCGGCACCAGTTTCAGCGTGGTGCCCGGCAGCGGAAGGCCGACGAGGCCGACGCGCTCGACTTCCCAGTGCACCGCGGTTATGCCCTGCGTTTCGGTCGCGCCATACATCGTGACAATCGGGATGCGCCGGCCCGTGGCCTTGATCGAGAGGGCTTGCAGGCGGTCGTACAGGTCGTCCGACAGGGTCGCGCCGCCATAGCCGATCGAGCGCATGTTCTTGAAGAAGGCTTTCAGCAGGGTCTCGTCCTGCTCCATCGCCTCGGCCAGCATGGAAAGCGCAATAGGCGCTGTTCCGAACACGGACGGACTGCATTCGCGCACATTGCGGATCGTCTCGTGGAACAGGGCGGCCGTCGGCTTGCCGCCATCGATCCAGAAGGTCGAACCATTCCAGAGGGCGCCGTTGAAGTTCACGTTGGAGCCTGAAATGTGGTTCCAGGGCAGCCAGTCGAGGAAATTGTCCACGCGGTCCGGATCATATTCGGGGTCGCGCGCATTGTCGCGCAGGCCTTCCTGGCCGCCAATCATGGAACACATCGCGCCCTGGGTCGTCGGAACAGGCTTGGGCATTCCGGTGGAGCCGGAGGTGAAGAGATATTTCGCAACGCTCGCATCGTTCAAGCGCGCCATGGCCGCGCCCACGGCGGGCGTCGGCGCGATGGCGCAAAGCGCGTCATAGGCGATGACCGCATTGTCGCCTTCGGGCGCTGCCGACACCACCTTGAACGCGCCTGCCGGAAGCGCAGCGATCGCCTTCCGGAACGGCGCGAGCTGTTCCGCGAACACGACCGCCGGTTTCACGGTGTTGAAGCAATGCTTCAGCTTGTCGAAGTCCGTGGACATGGTGGAATAGGGCACAGAAATCGGAGCGGCCGGCGCGCCGATCTTCTGGGCCGCGAGGATGACCATCGCGGCCCGGATCGAGTTGCCGGAGAGCAGCATGACGGGGGCATCGGGTCCGGCGCCGAGGTCAAGAAATGCCTGGGCGAGACTGTCGGAGATCGTCTTGGCGTCGCCGTATGTCAGCGTCACCCATTCATCCGTCGTCGGATCACGCTCGCGCAGGAAGGGGCGATCCGGGTGCTGCGTGGCGCGCTCGTCCAGGCAATGGGGAATTGTCCTGGGGCGAACGCCCGGCGCCTGTCCGGCCTCGATGTAGATGGCGTCGCCCTTGCGGGTCATGCGCACGTCGGGTGCCTTTTGCGGCAGCGGACGGAATGCGGGCAGGGTCTGGCCCTCGGGCATGGCGTGTCTCCTCCGGTTTTTGCGGGTTTTGAACAGACTGGCCGCCAAGTGAGCCGGGTGCAACGGGTGACGCGGGGAAAGCCCGGCCGGAGCTACCAGACGCCCCGGGTCAGGCCAGTCCAGACATAGAAGCCGAGGGTGGGTGCGAAATACTGCTTCGATGGCAGATCGACCGCATAGGGGCTGAGCCGGCCGGCGAGGGCGTCTTCCATGGCCTTGATCACGATTTCCCGGCTGGCGGCGGTCAGCGTCCAGACATAGGTGTGGAAGTTGTCGGCGGGCGAAGCCTTGGCCCGGCTCTGGTACAGAATGCCGCCGGTATCCACGCCTTCATCGACAAGATGGACGGTGGCGCCGAAGTGCTGGGGCTCACCGTTTGCGAGGGCGAAATAACCGCCGAACATGCCCCGGTAAGCGGGGTTGATTCCGGAATGGTAGTTGATGAACGGCGCCTCGGCGGCGCGCAGGGTCGCCTTGCTGATCATCCGTGTCGAGACGACAAACACGGCCTTCGGCGAAAGCTCGCGGAGCGCTGCGCGCGCCTCCTCCGAATTCACGGACGGGACCCGGCGCACGGCGAGCCCGGCCGGCGGTTCCGGCTTCAGGCCATGCGCGGAGATCAGTTCGGCAATGCGTTTGCCGGTGCCGCGCTTTGTCAGTTTTAGGGGAATCCGTGCGGCTTGCATGCTGGCGACGGTTGCCGCGCCGAGCAGTTTTTTTCGGCGGGCCCAGAAAATACTGGCGGGCTCTTCTTCTTCGAGGAGGACCGGGAAGGGGCCGAACCGATCAAACAGGGCGTTGATCATGATCCAGGAATGCGGGCCCCCGGAGGTCAGGGCGACGAGGCCATGGCCGGGCGGCGCGGTGGTCATGGCTTCAGGCCTCGGCCTTCACGGCGTCGGCCACAAGAGCGAGCGCGCGGAGCATCAGCGCCTCATCCAGCGCTTCCGCCATCACGCGGATCAGGGGTTCCGTGCCGGACTTGCGCACAACCATGCGGCCCTTGGCCCCAAGGATAGCCTCGGCTTCGGCAAGCGCGGACGTGACCCGGGCGCTGTCCATCGGGTTTGCGCCTGAATAGCGGATGTTGACCAGCTTCTGCGGCGCCGGCGCAAACACGCGCAGCATATCCGATGCCTTGCCGCCACTCGCGGCGAGCACGGCGAGAACCTGCAAGCCCGCCAGCAATCCGTCACCGGTGGTCGAAACATCCGACAGGATGATGTGGCCCGACTGTTCGCCGCCGAGATTGAAGCCATGCTCGCGCATATGCTCGCCGACATAGCGGTCGCCGACCTTCGTCCGCGCCAGAGAGAGGCCCGAGGCTTTCAGGTATTCATCGAGGCCCATGTTGGACATGACGGTGGCGACCATGCCGCCGCCCTTCAGGCGTTTCGTGCGGTGCATTTCGCCGGCGATCAGGGCCATCACCTGGTCCCCATCGGCTTCCTCGCCCGTTTCGTCCACAACGATCAACCGGTCGGCGTCGCCGTCGAGCGCGATGCCGATATCCGCGCCGGTTTCCAGCACAGCCGCTTTCAGGGCGCCGGTCGCGGTCGAGCCGACACCGGCATTGATGTTCACGCCGTCCGGCGCTGCCCCGATGATCGTAAGCTGCGCGCCAAGGCGGCGGAGGGCTTCGGGCGCGGTCTCGAACCCGGCGCCGTGCGCGCAGTCGAGCACGACCTTGAGCCTGGAGAAGTCCTGGCCCTTGCCGATGGTCTCAAGGCAGCGGCCAATGTAGCGGCGCCCGGCGCCGGCCATGTCCTTCGGCACCGACACGGCGGCGGGGCCTGCATAGTCGCCGTCGAAAGCGGCGGCCATCGCGGCCTCGAGCATTTCCTCGACCTCGTCGGTGAACTTCACGCCTTCGGGGCTGAACAGTTTCAGGCCGTTGTCTTCGTACTTGTTGTGGCTCGCCGAAACCATCAGGCCGAGGGCGGCGCCGGTCTCGCGGGCGATCAGCGCGACGGCGGGGGTAGGGACGACACCGAGGCGAACAGGGGTGACCCCCATCGAGGTGAGGCCGGCGATCAGCGCCGCCTCGATCATCTCGCCGGAGCGGCGCGTGTCGCGGCCGATCACTACTTCGCGGCCACCTTCCGGCGCGAAGGTTCGGGCCGACGCGATGGCAAGACGCAGCGCGGTTTCGGCGGTCATCGGACGCTTGTTGATCCGTCCACGGATGCCATCGGTGCCAAAGTATTGACGGGCCATCTTCAACCTCTGCGCCGTCAGAGCGGCGTCACATCCCCATAGACGACAAAGTCCGGATTGTCATAGCCGCGCGCGCGTTTGCCATAAAGCAGGGGCGCGTGGTCGAGCGTGAGGACGCGCCCGCCCGCCGCTTCGACGACGGCCTGTCCCGCCGCCGTGTCCCATTCCATCGTGCGACCGAGGCGCGGATAGACATCCGCTTCGCCTGCGGCCACGAGGCAGAATTTGAGGGCGGAGCCCGCACCCGTGATTTCGTTGACCGGATACTTCGCCAGCCAGGTGTCGGTTTCGGGCGAGCGATGGGATTTCGAGGCGACAGCGGTCAGCCCGTTTGCGGGGGCAGGCCGGATACGCAGCGGGTTGCGTTTTTTCGGCACGGGGCCGTCAGGGGCGGCCTTGGATTGCCAGGCGTGCGACGGGCTTTCGGCCACGAAAAGCCGATTCAGGGCGGGCGCATAAACGACGCCCATGATGGGGCGGCCGTGTTCGATGATCGCGATATTGACGGTGAACTCGCCGTTCCTCGCGACGAATTCCTTCGTGCCGTCCAGCGGGTCGACGAGGGCAAACCGGCTGCCATGCTCGGGCACCGAGCCGCCCGCCACCGACTCTTCGGCAATCACCTCGAGACCAGGTTCAGCTTCGGCGAGGCGGGCAAGGATCAACGCTTCGGCAAGGCCGTCCGCTTCCGTCAGCAGCGATGCGTCAAGCTTGGTCTCCACGGCGAAATCCGTGCGGTAAATCCGCATGATCTCCTTGCCAGCGGCGAGGGCAATGCTGGCGAGCGTGTCGGCGGTGACGGCCATCTCGGCGATTACTGCAGCACGTCGACCAGTTCGACTTCGAACTGGAGCGGCGTGTTGGGCGGGATCGGGCCGCCGGGTGTGCCTTCGGGTCCGTAGCCGAGGTCGGACGGGATATACACCATCCAGCGGTCGCCGGGCTTCATCAGGGCCAGCGCCTCGACCCAGCCTTCAATCAGCGCGTCCGACGGGAACTCGGCCGGCTCACCGCGCTCGTAGGACGAGTCGAAAAGGGCGCCGGTATCTGCCAGGCGGCCTTCATAATGTACGCGTACGAACTGTCCGTTCGCGGGCGAAGCGCCGGCCGGGTCTCCGCTGGCGAGCACCACATATTCAAGGCCGGATCCGGTCTTCACCACTTCCGGCGCCGCTGATGGCCAGGGGAAATACTTGGTCCAGGCGGCCGCATCGGCCCTCTTTGGCACTTCGACTTCAAGCAGCTGCACAAGGAAGACGAGATCGTCGCCCGGCTTGATCACGCCACCGGGGCGCGGATTGTCGCCATAGGCGAGGGCCGCGGGAATGTAGAACAGGAACTCGTCGCCTTCGGACATTTCCTGCAAGCCCATGGTCCAGCCCGGGATCACGCGGTTCAGCGGGAAGGTGGCCGGCTCGCCGCGGTCGAGCGAGGAGTCGAACTTTTCGCCCGTCGCGAGGCGGCCTTCATAGTGAACTGTGACGAGGTCGGTCGCGGCCGGCGACTTGCCGCCTTCGGCGCCTTCCTTCAGCACAATGTATTGCAGGCCCATCGGACCGGATTTGACGTTTTCCCCGGCAGGGTTCCAGGGCAGGTGGTCCTTGAAGGCAGCAGGCATCGTGTCATCCGTGGCAGAGGGTGAAGGCACAGCGCCATTGGCGGGGGCCGTGAGGGGGTTGGGTGTGCAGGCGGCCAGCGCCAGGGCTGCGACGGCAGAGGCAATCAGTGTGCGGAGCATGGTCGTGTGTCTCTTTCGGGTATCAGAGCGCGCGCGGCGGATAACCCGCCTGGGCGAGAGCGTCGATGACTTCCTGCGTGTGCTGGCTGTCGCGCGTTTCCATCAGGATGTCGAACTCGGCGCCCTTGGCAGGCACGTCCAGCGCGATGCGGTTATGCGCCACTTCCATGATGTTGGCGCCGTTATCGCCAATGATCTTGGAGACCAGCGCGAGCAGGCCCGGGCGGTCATCGCCGATGATGCGGATGCGGGCGAGGCGGTTCTCCCGAACGAGGGCGCGCGTCAGCACCGAGGCGAGGAGGCGCGTGTCGATATTGCCGCCGCAGAGAACGAGGCCAACCTTGCGGCCATAGAAGCGCGACGGATGGGCGAGGAGGGCTGCAAGGCCCGCCGCGCCCGCGCCTTCCGCAATGGTTTTCTCGACTTCGGCGAACAGGGTGATGGCCCGCTCGAGATGTTCTTCCTCGACCAGCAGGACATCGTCCAGCAGGCGTTCGGCGATCTGGCGGGTCAGCTTGCCGACCTCTTTCACCGCGATGCCCTCAGCAATCGTCGCGCCGCCCATCTTGGGCGTCTTGCCGCGCAGGGCGGCGTGCATGCAGGGGTACATGGCGGCTTCGACGCCGATGATCTTGATGTCGGGCTTCAGTGCCTTGGCGGCGACCGCGATGCCGGAGATCAGCCCGCCGCCACCGATCGGCACCACAAGCGTGTCGAGTTCCGGATTGTCGGCGAGCATCTCCAGCGCGATCGTGCCCTGACCGGCGATGATGTCGAGATCATCGAAGGGGTGGATGAAGACGAGGCCTTCCTTCTCGCCGAGGGCGAGGGCGTAGTCCTTCGCCTCGTCGAAGATCATGCCTTCGAGGATGACGCGCGCGCCATGATTGCGGGTATGCTCCACCTTGTTGAAGGGGGTCGTCTTGGCCATCACGATGGTCGCCGGGATGTTCAGGCGCCGGGCATGGTAGGCTACGCCCTGCGCATGATTGCCGGCAGACGCCGCGATCACGCCCCGGCGCTTCTCCTCGGCCGTCAGCTTGGACAGCTTGTTGAGCGCGCCGCGCTCCTTGAAGGCCGCCGTGTACTGGCGGTTCTCGAACTTGATCCAGATCTCAGCGCCGGTAATCGCCGACAGTGTCCGCGAGTGAGCAAGCTCGGTGCGCTCGATGTTTCCTTCGAGCACTTTGGCGGCCGCCTGCACGTCGGCAAGCGTCACAAGCGGGTCTGGCGGCAGGGTGTCGGGCATGGGGACGGGTCCGGGGGTAAAGCGGGCGAACCCTATGCGGGGAAGGCCTCGTTTACAAGCAATCCCGCTGTGCCCGGCGCCGGGTCATGCTCGGCCACCCAGTGGCCGGGACCGATGGCGATCAGCTCGGGCTGGTACTGTTCCGCTTCCGGATCATCGATCACCTTGGATTTCAGGAATCGCAGGGCCGCCCGGCTGTCGAGGGGGCTCGGCAGATCACCGGTCAGTTTCAGCTTTTCGCGGGCCCGCTCGCCGCGCGGGTCGGCGTTCGGTACGGCGGCGATCAGGGCCTGGGTGTAGGGGTGGCGGGCGCCGGTATAGATCGTGTCGCGCCCGGCGAGCTCCACGACCCGGCCCAGATAGAGCACCATGACCCGGTGGCTGATCTGGCGGACGACCGCGAGATCATGGCTGATGAAGATCATCGCGAGGCCGAACTCCCTCTGCAGCTCGATCAGAAGGTCCACGACCTGCGCCTGTACCGACACGTCGAGGGCGGAGACGGCCTCGTCGCAGATCACCAGTCTCGGCTGCAGGATCATCGCGCGGGCAATGCCGACGCGCTGGTTCTGACCACCGGAGAGTTCATGCGGGTAACGGTTGATCAGGTTCGGATCGAGCCCGACGCGGGGCAGGATCGCCCGCACCTTCGCCTCGCGCTCGGCCTTGTTCAGCTTCGGCTCGTGAACCTGCAGCGGCTCGGCAATCGAGGCGCCGATGGTCATGCGGGGGTCGAGGCTCGCGAGCGGGTCCTGGAAGACGATCTGCAGGTCGTCGCGCAGGGCGTTCATTTCGCGCGCGCCCGCCTTGGAGATGTCCTTGCCCAGCCAGGCCACGGTGCCGCTCGTCGGCGGGATAAGGCGCAGCACGCCGCGCGCCAGGGTCGACTTGCCGCATCCCGATTCGCCCACCACGCCCAGCGTCTCGCCCGGGCGAAGGTCGAAGCTGACCCCGTTGACGGCCTTCAGCGGCTTGGTCTTTCCGAACAGGCCGCCCTTCACCTGGATCGGGAAGTGGACCTTCATGTCCTCCACCGTCAGCACCGGTGCGACGTCTTGCGCCGGCGCGGGCGACAGGGGCGGGCGGCCCGGCGGGTCCGGCAGGTCGATGCGCGGAACGGCGGCAAGCAGCATTTTCGTGTAATCGTGTTTCGGCGCGTAGAAGATGTCGTCGGTGCGGCCCTGTTCGACGATCTCGCCGTGGCGCATCACGATCACGCGGTCGCACATGCGCGCCACGACGCCCATGTTGTGCGTGATCAGCACGATGCCGGTGCCGGTCTCGCGCTTCAACTCGTCCATCAGCTCCAGCACCTGGGCCTGGACCGTCACGTCGAGCGCGGTGGTCGGCTCGTCTGCGATCAGGAGCTTGGGGCCGCAAAGCATGGCGATGGCGATCATCACGCGCTGGCGCATGCCGCCGGAAAGCTC
>JAIXRO010000001.1 GCA_027485145.1 Hyphomonadaceae bacterium
GCTTCGACCGGTTGCGGAACCGTGCTGGCCGTGCCGCAGCAACGGACCTGCATTTCGAGGACGCGGTCGTTGAACCGGCACTGCTCGTCGTTGAT
Organism: Hyphomonadaceae bacterium; assembly: GCA_027485145.1. Lineage (GTDB taxonomy): Bacteria > Pseudomonadota > Alphaproteobacteria > Caulobacterales > Hyphomonadaceae > Hyphomonas. Next base: position 96 of record JAIXRO010000001.1, read on the forward strand.
TTCACGCAGGATCGACGGGCCACCGGCGCGGTAGGTGTAGCGCGTTTGTGTGCAGCTCGTCAGCGTGTAACCTTCGCGGCAGGAGCCGGTGCTCGACTTCTGAACCGTGGTGGTTTCGCAGACCATGTTGTTGGCGAGCGCCTGGTCGGCTTTGGCCAGGGCCGTATCGGCCGTGGCTTGGGCGTTGGCCGTCAGCTTGAGGCCATCAGCGAGGCGCATATTGGTATCGGCGAGGGCGGTGGACTGGCCATCGATCTCGACTTTCAGGCGGCAGACGTTCTCGTTCGCCTTCTTCGGATTGGCGCAATATTCGGCCACCGTCATGTCGGCGGGGACGTTCATGCACGCAGAAACACTCAACACGGCGAGCAACAGCCCGCCCGACAGGATTTTTCCAAACTTCATAGGGATTCTCCATCACCTCAAACCGGGGGCTTCTTGCCCTCCGCGGGCGCGGAATGACCCTCAAATGTGGCGAAAAATCAACAAGTCGCCTCTCAGGGGATAAATTTACGACTTAAGTTTGTACCCATTCCGGAACATTGCCCAGACCCAGAAGACCGATCCGATCGCCAGCAAACCTGTATAGATCACACCAGTTGCGAGCGATCCGTTGGCCACGCCGATGTGCCCGTAGCGGTATCCGTCGATCATGTAGAAGATCGGGTTGAGGTGCGCGATGGTCTCAAACGGCTCAATCATGACTTTGACATCATAGAAGGTGCCGGACAGGAACGTCAGCGGTACGATCACGAAATTGGTCACGGCGGCGAGGTGGTCGAACTTGTCGGCCCAGATGCCGCCGACGATCCCGATGGCGCCGAGGATGATGGCGCTCGACAGCGAGAACCAGAGGATCGGCCAGACATGGCGAACCGGCAGGCTCGCAAGGCCCGAGAGCTGGATCGCGAGGCCGCAGATCAGCGCGATCAGCAACGCGCGCGTCACCGCGCCGCCGAGAAAAGCGATCGTCAGCTCCAGGGGCGACAGGGGCGGCATCAGGAAATCGACATGCGTCGAGTTGAACTTCGCCTGCACCAGGCTTGAACTCGTGTTCGCAAACGCGTTCTGAAGGATCGCCATCATGATCAGGCCGGGCGCGAGGAAGTCATTGTAGCGCAGGTTCTCGAAATCCCCGGTCAGCTGCCCCCGGTCCCCGAAGGCAAGCTTGAACACCGTCATGAAAAGTAATGTTGTAACAACTGGAGCGAAGACGGTCTGCATCCACACCTTCAGGAACCGCCCCACTTCCCGTTGATAGAGGGTCCAGAGGCCGAGGCCGTTGAACGCGCCGTATTGGCGAAGCGGGCGGGATTGATCAGCCGGGGGAATCGTCTTCATGCCTACTGCACATAAGCGATGCAGCCTGCACTTGCGAGGGGCGTCGCGGCGTCAAATCCGCTCCACAAGATATAGAACCCTGTGGAAAGCCGTGCCTGCATGTTGTGTTTCGTTGCGCCTCTGATACGACATCTAGGTGTCAGAACAGATGGCGCGTACAGCCAACACAACATATAGGGTTTTGTGGCCTCAGCGATGAGACGCGCCCTGAGATGCGGGAGACTTCCAACATGTCGTGGAATGACGAGCGGGTGAACACCCTCAAGAAACTCTGGGCCGAAGGCCATTCAGCCTCGCAGATTGCCAAGCAGCTGGGCGGCGTCACGCGCAATGCGGTGATCGGCAAGGTCCACCGCCTCGGCCTGTCCGGCCGCGCCACCCCGTCGCGCCCCGTCAAGCGCCCGCCGCGGCTTGCCCGGCCGAAGCCCCGCTTCATGGCGGATGGAACAGCGGCAGCCGCCGCCGCGGCGCCCGCCATCGCCCCGCCCAGCGTGCCGGTTCCGGCCCTCGCCATCGAGCGCGTCTCGGCGATCAAGCCCCTGCCCCCGCTGCTGGTGGACGGCACGCCGGCGACGATCCTGACGCTGCGCGACACGATGTGCAAATGGCCGATCGGCGACCCGGCCGACCCGAAATTCGCCTTCTGCGGCCGCAAGTCCGACTGCGGCCCCTACTGCGCCGAACACGCCCAGGTCGCCTTCCAGCCGGCCCGTAAGCGCGAAGCCCGCAAATCGGAATATGACTATGTCCGGCGAATTGCCGGCTAACGCCGCGCAAATTCTTCGCCAGACGTAAGAGACCCCCGGCGCTCCCCCGCCCCGGGGGTCTCGCTTTTGTGGTGCAGGCGAGGTCAAGGTACCAAGAGGCTGGCTTCGCGGATGACCGACAGGGCGGTGGCGCGCATGTGGGCTTCGCGGGCGGGTTCGAGGCCCCAGCCGCCCATCGAGTGCTGGCCCGCAGCGGCGACATAGACCTGCCAGAGCGCGAGGCGGCGCGGCGCGATGGGGCGCAGGCGACCATAGGCGCGCACGAAACTTTCCGCGCCTTCGCGGCCTGCGACGTATCTCAGCTCCAGCGCCGTGCAGGCGACGTCCGACAGGGGGTCGCCGCAGGCAGCATCTTCCCAGTCGAGGATCCCCACGATCTCCTCATCCTGCCAGAGGAGATTGCCCGGCCAGAAGTCGCCATGCAGCACGGTGGCCGAGGCGGCGCTGCGCGCGGTGGCCATGCCGGTGAGCCGCGCGCGCAGGGCATCGAATTCCGCATCCGGGGGCAGGAAGCCAAGAAGCTCCGGGAGCGGATCATCGCGCA
>JAIXRO010000120.1 GCA_027485145.1 Hyphomonadaceae bacterium
CAGGCGCTCTTCCTTGACGTTCTTGGCCACCAGCGTGTCGAGCCCCGGCTCGTAGATCGGCATGATGCCCGCGTGCAGCTTGTCGATCTTCGAGGCATCCTTGTCCACGCACGTGACGATATGGCCGAAATCGGCAAAACAGGCGCCAGACACCAGGCCGACATAGCCCGTTCCGATAATCGCGACACGCATGAAAAATCCCTCAAGAACACACAAAGGCGGGTGATCGCGTGCGGGGTGCAATTTTTGTGCACATGCGTCAAGGCGCGTTTGACCCATCCTGACCGGGTTGACTCGGGCGCCCGTTAATGACTAGAACAAACCATGAACTATTGGGAGGGCAACATGAGTCTCGTTCTTTATACCAACCCCATGTCGCGCGGGCGGATTGTGCGCTGGATGCTCGAAGAGACCGGCGCAGATTATGAGACGCGCTACCTCAACTACGGGCCCGAAATGAGCGCGCCGGCCTATGAAGCGATCAACCCGATGCGGAAGGTGCCGGCGATCGTGCATGACGACACCGTGGTCACCGAATGCGCGGCGATCTGCCTTTACCTGGCGGACGCCTTCCCGAAGGCAGACCTTGCGCCGCCCCTCGATGCGCGGGCGGACTATTATCGCTGGATGCTGTTTGCGGCCGGGCCGTGGGAAGCCGCCAGCACCAACCAGTCGCTGGCCGTGAGCGTGCCTGCGGAGAAATCCGGCATGGTCGGGTATGGCGACTTCGAACGGGCGCGGGACGTGCTGATCAGCGCTGTGCCCGAAAAGGGTTACCTGCTGGGGCCCAAGTTCACGGCGCTGGATGTGTACATGGGTTCACAGATCAGCTGGGGGACGCAGTTCGGATCGATCTCCAGGACACCGCGTGTGGAGGCGTATCTGGAGCGGGTGCTGACCCGCAGGGCCTACATCCGGGCGAGCGAACTGGACAATGCCGCAATGGCGGATCAGGGCGCGGCGGGCTGAGGCGAGACGCGGTAGATCGTGGCCGGGCCTGCGAGAAGCTCGGGCGTGAGCCAGGCTGGGGCGCGGCCGGCGAGGATCTCGCCGATCAGCCCCTCCGGGAAATGCTGCGCGAAAAACTGCATGTCGGCGTCGGCCGGACACACCAGGACATAATCGACGCCGGCGGACCCGAGGCGTGCGCGCGCGTCCACGGGCGGGGCAGTAAAGATCGCGAGGGCGGCCTCGATGCCGCCGGCATTGCGATGGTAGTGGCCGTACAGGGCGCTGTGCTTTGTGTTCAGCAGCAGACCGGGCGTCTCGGAGGCGGGGGCCAGGATGCGGCCGGGATCGAGAGTGCCCAGCGCGGCATGGACGGCGCGCGGGTCGCAGGCGGACGGCGCGGCGCCTGACAGCGTGGCCACCGGGGATGGTGCGGACAAGGTCATGCCGGCGGCGCCCCAGATGGTGGGCACGGAGACGATGACGACCCCGAGATAGGCAAGGCGCGGGACGCCTAGCCCCGCCTCGCCCGACCAGAGGCGGGCGGCGAGCACAGCCAGCGGCAGAACCGCAAAGAGCTGGCCGAACACGTAGAAGCGCGTCTGGTAGAGGGCGAAGGCGAGCGAGACCGTCAGCATCAGGACGAGCAGCAGGCCGGCGCGGCGGGTGGCCGGTGACAGCGTCAGCCAGAGGGCGGCGGCGAGGCCCGCAAGGCCCGTGCCGAGCCGGAAGAGGACTTCGTCAAGCCGGCCGTCAAGATAGGCGAGCGTGGGGCGAGCCTCCTCTACCCGGGCGAGCCACAGCTCCTGCGCTGCCGGAGACAAGGCGTCCAACGGATTGGACAGGCATTGCGGCCCGGTGACCGCGAGCAACGCGCCGGTGACGGCGGCGACATTGGCGAGCGCGGCGGCGCGGATCGCGGCGGATCTTGCGGACGTGACCTGGGCCGCGAGCGCGAATGCGGCGCCGCCGCCGAGGCCCGCCAGGAGCGTGACGGACGAATGCGCGTCGCATCGCACGGTCCAGTAATCGAGCGGCCCGACCGTTACGAGGAACGCGGCCGCGAGCACCGCGGCGAAACTTGCGCCGAAGGCGACCGCGCCGCGCTGCGCCGGGGCGCCTGAGATGGCCCAGTCGACCGCGACGAAGACGGCGAGCACGGCGGCGAAGACCCAGACTTCAACGCCGACAGCCACGGCGAGGCCAAGCGCAGCGCCGGCAAGTGCAAGATGGTTCGCTGGCCGGGTCGGCGCCAGCAGGGCGCCGCCTGCAAGCAGGACCAGACCGAGCTGGAGATTGTGGTGATCGATCGCGCCCGGCAGAAAGCGGAAGTGCCGGTAGAGAACGGCAAAAGCGAGCAAGGCCGCAAAAGCGATCACACCGCGCCCGCCGAAGGCACGGGCGCCGAGTACGACGCCCCACACGACAATCAGCACACTGATCAGTGGCCAGAGCGTGATCGCGATGGCGAGGGCCGTCTCCTGGCCCACGAGCGGCGTAAGCGGCGCGGCCATCAGGACCATGGGCAGGTCGACCAGGCGCGACCAGTGCATCGGCGTGCCGCCTTCGAGGCCGAGGCGGGGCTGGGTAAGGTCAAACCAGTTCTGCCCGTCGAGCAGCGCGCGCACCTGGACAAGGCGCATGACATCGTCGCCGTCGGGGCCGATGGCTCCGAAATTTCCCCTCAGCAGGCTGACGATCACGAGACAGAGAATGACTGCAGCCGAGAGCAGCAGGCCGGCGCGGCGTTCTGCGAAGGAGGCGGGGCGGACCGGCGCCATCATCTGGAAACTGCCCTTCGAGCAAGGCTAACTTAACGAGTGCCGGATATCACATGGAAACACTCACCAAAGACTGAACGCGATGACGCCCGAATCCAGCCGCTACAGCCTCGCCGTGCTCCTGCCCTGTTACAATGAGGGCTTGTCGATTGCACAGGTGGTCATCAGCTTCCGCAAGGCGCTGCCGGGCGCACGCATCTATGTGTATGACAACAACTCGGTGGATGACACGGCGCAGCAGGCCGCGCTCGCGGGCGCCACGGTGATCACCTGCAAGCGGCAGGGCAAGGGCAATGTCGTGCGCCAGATGTTTGCCGACATCGAAGCCGACATCTACATCATGGCAGACGGTGATGGCACGTATGACGCGCATGCCGCGCCGCGGATGATCGATACACTGATCGCGGACCGCGCCGACATGGTGGTTGGCACGCGGCGCAACATTACCGGGGACGCCGGCCGTCGCGGCCATGCCTTCGGCAACCAGATGTTCAACCGGGTGTACCAGGCCATGTTTGGCCGCGACTTTACCGACATCTTCTCGGGTTACCGCGTATTCACGCGGCGGTTTGCCAAGAGCTTTCCGGCGCATTCGGCGGGCTTCGAGATCGAGACGGAAATGTCCGTACACGCCTCGACACTGCGCCTGCCGGTGACCGAGATCGAGCTGGAGTATGGCCGCCGGGTCGACGGGTCGAAGAGCAAGCTGTCCACGTTCCGGGACGGCGCGCGCATCCTGACGATGATGGCGCTTCTGCTGAAGGAAACCAAGCCCTTCGTGTTCTTCGGCTGGATCTCCGCCGGACTGTTCGCGGCCTGCTCGGCGTTGATGATCCCGATCACGCTGGAATTCTTCGCCACCGGCCTTGTGGAGCGGATCCCGAGCGTGATGCTGGCGATGACGCTGCTGGTCGGCGCGATGCTGTCTATGTCCTGCGGCATCATTCTCGACTCGGTGTCGCGGGCGCGCGTGGAGCAGAAGCGGATCTTCTACCTGTCGCAGGCCCCGGCGCGGGGCGAGCGCGCGCATCCGGGCGCTGCGCCGATCGAGGAACGCGAGACAACCCTCCCGGTACGGAGCACGGGCACCTGATGCGCCGCGAGATGACGAACCGCATCCGCTTCGTGCTGGAGGATATCGTGCCGCCGGTGCTGCGCGATTCCGGCCTGTTCCGGGCTGCCGCCTCGATGGCCTGGGGCAGCCACGTGGCGGACCTTGCGCGCTTCCGCGCGCGGGCGGCGTTCCTGACCGATGAAGAGTATGAGGCGCTCTATCGAAAACACCCGCGGGTGCACGAGGATACGGACAATTCGGACGCCTGCATTGCAGCGATCGCAAGGGATATCCTCGGCGACAGCGTGATCGATGTCGGCTGCGGCACCGGCGCGCTGCTGCGCCGCGTGCAGGCCGCGCGGCCGGGGCTAAGCCGGCTGGCCGAGGCCGATTTCGTCATCGATCCGGACCTGAAGGACGACGGCATCGCGTATCTCGCTGCGAAGGTGGAAGCCCTGCCCTTCCCGGACAAGGCCTTCGACACGGTGATCTGCACGCATGTGATCGAGCATATCGTGGATTATCGGGCGGCGATTGCGGAGCTGCGCCGGGTGGCGGCGCGGCGTCTGATCATCGTGGTGCCGCGCGAGAGGGAGTACCGCTACACGTTCAACCCGCACGTAAATTTCTTTCCGTACACGCACAGCTTCCTGCGGGCGATGATGCCGGTGCCGGAAACGCATGTATGCCGGGAGATCGGCCGGGACATCTATTACCGCGAGGATCTCGCGGGTTAGACACTGACGGTCACCGGCCGTGGAAAGCGGGCGTTCCGGTCGCCTGGAAATGCCCCGATCACTGCAGTTCGAGCGGCCCGGCAGGCTTGACTTCAAACCGCCGCGTAGCAAAGTCACCGTGCTTACAATGCGGGGAGTTGGCGATGGATCGGCGTTCGTTCTTGGTCGCGACTTCCGCAATACTGGCACAATCTGCTTTCGCGCAAACCGGTGGCTCCAAGGTGAGGAGCGCGCTGGTGATCGGCAATGTGTCTTACAGCCCACTGATCGGAACCCTGCGCAATCCCGGCAATGATGCGCGCGAAGTGGGCAAAGCGCTGAAGCGTCACGGCTTTGCCATTTATGGCGGCGAGCCACTGATTGATGCGGACAGAGACAAGATGATATCCGCTGTTCGGGGCTTTTCGAGGCAGTTCGACGACGGCGATCCAGCTAATGTCGGCTTCATCTATTTTTCGGGACATGGCGCATCGCACGAGACCAAGGGAAATCATATTTTTCCGTTGATCGACTGGCCCATCGAGAACGGGCCTCTGGACGAGTCCGTCTGGGACGACGCAATCTCGTTATCCTGGCTGATCGACGCTCTGCCGCCTGCGCCGGCGCCGCAGATTGTTTGTATCGATGCGTGCCGCAACACGCTGATCCTCAGTTCTGCGAAAAAGTCCCTAAGTGGAGGCGGTACGTTCAGCAATATCAGGGGAATCAATCGAACCGATCCTCACACAATGGCCAACATGCTGATTTCGTTTTCAACGTGGGAGGGGCAGACAGCCAGCGATGGTTCGGCGGCAGACGAAGTGGGCCCCTATGCGCGCGCCTTGACTGCGCGGCTCAATTCAAATCCCGCAAAGGTTCGAGACCTGTTTGAGTATGTAAGGCTGGATGTTGCCAAGCTGACCGCGAATGAACAGGAGCCGATGCACATCAGTCGTTTGGCTGAGCAACATGTAGATCTCACAATTCATGCCCCACAGTACATTCAAGCGCCACAGTACACCGATAGCATCGATGTTACGAATCCACCGGTGTTTCTAAGTCATGCATTGGTGTTCTCGACATCCTACACCGATGTCCCCGAACTCGCGCTTGCTTACGCTGCACAAGATTCATCTCTGGTCGCCTCGACGCTGGAGCAGTGTGGCTTTAAAGTTGCCATTCGAGATGATCACAGCCGAAATGATTTTCTCTTGTCGATCTTTGCGCTCAAGAACCGGTTGCTGGAGGCCGGTCCAGACTCGGTTGCCGTCATCTATTTCAATGGGTACGGCGGGTCGATTGATGGAGATAACTTGCTGTTTCCTGAAAACGCCTTGGAACACGTCGGCACTGCGGAATTGGTGAAGGAGTCTGTGCGCATCAGCGACGTGATGAGCACCCTGAAAGAAGCCTCCGCAGCATGCGTGATCCTGATCCTCGACTGCGCGGAGACGGAATTGGACGTCGGATTGAGGCAAGGCCAAACAGGATTCGACGTAAATCAAGAATCGGAGAAGAATTTTCTGATCTTATTCGGCGCCGGGCCGGGCAAATATTCTCTCCGGACGAATGGACGCTCCGTGTTTACGAAGATGTTCGTGGAAGGACTTCTATCGGATGAACGGCGGAGCATTCAGAAGCTGATGGCGGATGTAGAAGAAAGGGTAATGCTCGCCACCAACGGCGAACAAAAACCCTGGTATCAGATTCAGGTGGATAGACCCGCCTATTTCCGACGTCCGGCGACGCCTGAAGCCTGATACTTCGCATACCAACGAAATGTCAGATTTCCTGGTTGTACTTGCCGACTTCCTTGTGCTTGCCGAGGCGCGGTTTCACTTCCTTGTGGAAGAGGTCCTTCATGTCGGCGTCGCTGACCATGGATTCGACCACAACGACGAGTTCCGGCTTGTTGGATGAGGCGCGCACCAGCACCCAGGAGCCATCCTCGAGCGTGACGCGAGCGCCATTGACCGTATTCACGTCGACGACTTTCCGTCCAAGGATGGTGGTACCGTTCAGGGCCTGATATTCGGCGACCATCTTGTCGATGATGCCGTATTTCACTTCGTCGCCGCAATGCGGCGACATGGTGAGCGAGGTCCAGGCGACGCCGAGTTCGGACTTGAGATCCGCCATCGTCTTGCCGGGATTCCGGTCGAGCATTTCGAGCACGGCCTTGGCGGCGACGAGGCCGTCATCATAGCCGAGGCCGATCGGCGGGCGGAAGAAGAAGTGGCCGGATTTCTCGAAACCGGCCAGCGCGCCCAGCTCGTTGGTGCGGCGCTTGATGTAGGAATGGCCGGTCTTGAAATAGTCGACCGTCGCGCCGTTCGCTTTCAGGACCGGATCGGTCTTGTAGAGGCCGGTGGATTTCACATCGACGACGAACTTGGCGTTCGGATAGTTTTTCGACAGGTCGCGGGCGAGCATGAGGCCGATCTTGTCGGCATAGATTTCCTCGCCGGTATTGTCGACCACGCCGCAGCGGTCCCCGTCCCCGTCAAAGCCGAGCACGACATCGGCGCCGTGCTGCTTCGCCGCGAGCGACATCTCGTGCAGCATCTCGTGATCTTCCGGGTTCGGATTGTATTTCGGGAAGGTGTTGTCGAGGTTGCAATCCATCTCGATGACTTCCGCGCCGAGGGCGCGCAGGACGTCGCCGGCAAAGGCGCCGGCGGTGCCGTTACCGCAGGCGGCGACGACCTTCAGCTTGCGCGTCAGTTTCGAGGTGCCGACGATGGCGGCGATGTATTTCTCCCGCAGACCGTCGATGCGGCGAATGGAGCCGCCCGCGCGTTCGACGAAGCGGCCGTTCATGACGATGTCCTTCAGGCGGCCCATTTCGTCGGGGCCGAAGGTCAGCGGGCGGTTGGCGCCCATCTTGACGCCGGTCCAGCCGTTTTCGTTGTGGCTGGCGGTGACCATGGCGCAGCACGCGGCGTCGAGTTCGAACTGGCTCCAGTAGACCATCGGCGACAGCGCAAGGCCGACATCCAGCACTTCACAGCCGCCGGCGATGAGGCCGAGGGAAAGGGCGTTCTTGATCGGCTGGCTGATCGAGCGGAAATCGTGGCCGGTGACGACGGTCGGCTTCACGCCGAGTTCGTGGAAGAGCGTGGCCATGCCGAGGCCGAGCGCCTGGACGCCGGTGAGGTTCAGCTCCGGCGCTTTTTCGTGACCGATGCCGTTGAACCACCAGCGTGCATCATACTCCCGGAAACCTGTGGGCTTCACCAGCGGCAGGATTTCGAATTCGAGTGTGTTGGGGGCCAGATCGGTGCGCGGCTTCGGCAGCATGTGTGTCTCCGTGAAACGGGTTTGGGCACGCCCCGGGCGGGGCGCTGCAACTGGCGCTCCTATTGCAGACTTCGCGCCAGAGGCGAAAGGGGCCGGGGGCGCCGAACATCACGAAAAATTGAGTAATATATTATTGTATCTTGCATAAGTTATTATATCTGTTGGGCATCGAGGGCGCTCACGCTTCCGTCCCTGCCCTCTGCAGCTTGAAAGGAATTTCAGAATGAACTTTCGCATCGCACTCCTGGCGCTCGGCGCCGCGTCCGCATCCCTCGCCCTGCCTGCCGCGGCCCAGGAATGGTACGTGGGCGGCTCGGTCGGCTACGTTCTCCAGAAGGACAGCTCCAATAGCGGCGAAACCGGCGCGTTCACGACCGGCAATGGCGCCCCGGCCCTGCCTTTCGGCACCGCCATCGCGGCGGGCACGCCGTATGGCTGGGAAACCGAGTTCGACAATGGCTATGCCGTCTCCGGCGAATTTGGCGCGCGGTATGACAACGGGCTGCGTTCGGGCATCGAACTCACCTACACGAAAGCGGATGTCGATACGCACTCCGGCGTCAATGTGGCCGGCACTGTGATCGACGGCGTGGACGCCGCAGTTCTGACCGGTTCGCCGACGCAGCTTGGCGCCACCGTGGGTCAGGTCGTGGCGACGCCGGACGGCGACCAGATCGAATCGACGAGCGTGTTCGCCAACCTCTATTACGACTTCAACCGGGACGGCGTGATCAGCCCGTATGTCGGCGCCGGACTCGGCTATTCGGATGTCTCGGTGCAGTACAGCCCGTCGGGCGTCGGCATCATTGACGACAGCGAAGGCAAGCTGGCCTATCAGCTGAAGGCGGGCGCAACCTGGGCCGTCAGTGAGCGGATCGAACTTTACGGCGAAGCCGCCTATCGCGCGACAGATGATGTGGAACTCGACAACCAGCTGTTCCCGGGCACGCTGAACATCGAAAACCAGCAGACGATCCTGAGCGTCGGTGCGCGCTACAAGTTCGGCACCTGATGGCCGGCGTCAGCTTCCTGTGCTCGCGCGCAGGAAGCTGGCGATCCATTCGGCAAGCAGGCGGCGATCGCAGTCTCCCGCGAGAGAGGCGACGGCCGCATCCGATTGTGCTTCGGTCAGCGAGTTGCCCCGGCGCACAGCGTAAAGCGCAGCGGCAAACTCCGGCTCGAATTCCGGATGGCACTGGAAGCTGATCGCGGGAAAGCCCTGGTAGTCGAGTCCCGCAAAGGGCGTGAAGTCCGAACGGGCGATGACGCTGACCGAGGGGGGAAGCGCGACGACCTGATCCTGATGGCTGACCGCGACGGCGAGCGCGGGCGGGCATGGGTTCGCACTCCAGTCCGGACACTGAACAATTTCATAGGTGTGGCGGCCCACGCCCCAGCCCTTGTCCGATTTCACGACACGTCCGCCGAGTGCCTCGCCCATGATCTGGTGACCGAAACAGATGCCGACTTGCGGCGTGCGGGCCGTGGCCGCGCTGCGGATGAAATCCTTGAGCGGCGCGATCCAGGGCTCCGGATCGTAAACACCGGCGGGCGAGCCCGTATAGAGCACTGCGTCCAGGCTTGCGGGATCCGGCAAGGCCTCACCCTTGGCCACGGAGACGGTCTCGCACGCGATTGTTCCATCCACGCGGGCGAACATCTGGCGGAACATCTCCGGGTAGTCCGGGAACCGGTCGCGGATCGCGAGCGGCGCCTGCCCGGTCTCGATGATCGTGAGCTTCATCCCCTACTCCGCCGCAACGCCGCCTTGCGCTTCCGGCTCTTCCATCCGCTCGGGCTGGACGAGGAAGCCGCCGGACTGGCGGGCCCAGAGATCGGCGTAGAGACCTCTGGCGGCGACAAGTTCTTCGTGGGTGCCTTCCTCGACGATGCGGCCGGCATCGAGCACGACCAGCCGGTCCATCGCCGCGATGGTCGAGAGGCGGTGCGCGATCGCGATCACGGTCTTGCCTTCCATCAGCTCGAACAGGTGGTCCTGGATGGCGGCCTCGACTTCGGAGTCGAGCGCGGAGGTGGCCTCGTCGAGGATCAGGATGGGAGCATCCTTGAGGAAGATCCGGGCGATGGCGATGCGCTGGCGCTGGCCGCCGGAGAGCTTCACGCCGCGCTCGCCGACATGCGCGTCGAGGCCGCGGCGGCCCTTGGCATCTTCGAGGACTTCGACGAAATCGCTGGCGGCGGCCTTGCCAATCGCGGTGCGGATTTCATCATCCGTCGCGCCGGGGCGACCGTAGGCGATGTTGTCGCGGATGGACCGGTGGAGCAAGGACGTGTCCTGCGTGACGACACCGATCTGTGCCCGGAGCGATTCCTGCGTGATGTGAGCAATGTTGTGCCCGTCGACGAGGATGCGGCCACTTTCGGCATCGTAGAAGCGCAGCAGCAGGTTGGTCAGCGTGGTCTTTCCAGCGCCGGAGCGGCCGACGAGACCGATCTTCTCGCCAGGGCGGATCGCGAGCGAGAGATTCTCGATGACGCCGGCGCCCTTGCCATAATGGAAGGCGACCTTGTCGAACTGCACTTCGCCCGCAATGCGCGGCAGGGTGGCAGCACCCGGCGCATCGACGACGGCGACGGGTTTGTCGAGCATCGCCATGCCGTCATAGACGACACCGATATTCTCGAAGAGGCCGGCGACCTCCCACATGATCCACTGGGACATCGCCTTCATGCGCAGCGACAGGCCGACCGCTACCGCTACTGCGCCGGCACCGACGAAATTGCCCGTCCAGAGAAGAATGCCGGCGCCCGCAATCAGGAATACGAGCAGCGAGTTGTTGAGGTAGACGATGACGTTGAAGCCGGTGACGAGACGCATCTGTCCGTGGACGGTATCGAGGAAGCCGGACATCGAGTCCTTGGCGTAAGTCTCCTCGCGGCCGGA
>JAIXRO010000066.1 GCA_027485145.1 Hyphomonadaceae bacterium
CCCAAGCCCTCGAAACGGGATGACTTTACTGGTCGTAAGCCGCTAACCGGCGCTGCTCAAAATCGTGCGAATTCAGCGATTAAGTAGTTGTCTCAAAAGCGGAAGCTCCATGCCGTTCGAGTCCCGCTTTCTAAATTTTTATCACTTATTTTCAGTTACTTACACGATATGGTAGCGGAGGAGGGACCAATATATTACACTTAGTGAATTGTTATTTTTCATTTTTTTTAAGTTTTCCGACTAAGGCACCCCCAACAATACCCCCAAATTCATTGGTTGCGGTGAGCAGTTCAATTGTTAAGCTGAAGCGCTGTCAGCTTGACGCATTGCAGGGCCTTGAACTTTGGGAATGATCACGGATCTGGTTCAACGGATGATTTCATAAGGTACGACGCCACGGCGTAAAGGATGGGTGGAGATCGGCTGGTCACTCGGGGGATAGGCGCGTTGCTCGCAATTAGGGCGCGGGCAGATCCGGCACGACACGCCAATGGGCGTAACTACTCGCTCTGAAGCCAGATCGATGCTATCAGCATAAACGAATTCACCTGAGTGCTGAACCTCGCAGCCAAGCGCAACGGCATAGCGCCGTGGGTTGCGGTCGAAACGGCCCGAGCCCTTGACCAGCCCTTTAGCGATTGAGACATATCGGACACCATCGGGCGTCTCGGCCAGCTGAACCTGAATCCGATCAGGGATCGCGGCCGCCTCGTGCACGACCCACAAGGGGCAAGCGCCGCCAAACCGGGCAAACTGGAACCGGGTGGCACTATGTCGCTTGGTAATGTTGCCGGCCATATCGACCCTACAGAAGAAGATCGGCAAGCCGCGCGCTCCTTCGCGCTGCATCGTGGAAAGGCGATGGCAGGTCTGTTCGAAACTGGTCTGATACAGCATCGCCAGTCGGTCGACGTCGTGCCGGAATTCGCGCGCGGTCCTGCGGAAGTGTCCATAGGGCATAAGGAGCGCCCCCGCGGCATAATTGGCAAGTCCGACGGTTAGCAGCCCGCGTGCGACTTCGCTCCGCAGCTGCGCAGTGTCGGCTATCATGCGAATCGCCTCGTTCAGCATTATCAGGCCGACATGGTAGGCAATCTGAAACCGGATGCTTGCGGCCGGTTGTCCGGCATCAATCACCAGCACCTTACCCGCTTCATCGAAGTGACGCAGGGAGTCAGACGGCCGGATTTCGACATTGATCGCATAATCTTCGCGCAGATGCCGGCACAATGCCTCGGTGCTGGGTACATAATCTGGTCCACCAATCGTCGCGGCGAGGTCTTCTGCCGCGCGATCAATCTGATCGACGTAGTTGTTGGACAGATGGAACCAGTCGCGCACCTCCTCCCACGGCAGACGTGCGCCATTGTTGGCGTCAACAGTGAGCGTCTCATCAACCATTTCGAGACGTTGGCTCGCGCGACGGAACGCGCCGTACAGGTCCACGAAGCGCCGGGCAAAGGTCGGCTGCTGCTCAGCCAACCTCGCCGTAGCAGCCGGATCAATCGGGGAATCGAACATCGGATCCCCCACCGCCTCTCTCAACAAGACAGATAGCTGTTCGGTCTCCTCTTGCGGAAAGTCCTGCCATTCGAGCGGGAAAATGGCTGCTATTCGCTCGATTAGACGCGGGGTCAGCGGTCGATCATCATGTTCGAGTTGGCTGAGATACGATGGGCTAATCTCCAGCTGCCGCGCAAGTTCGGCCTGCATCAATCCGCGGCGTTCACGCAAATGGCGCAACTGCACTCCTGCAAAGATCCTCCGTCCGGCGCTCATCGTCATGTCCTAATTTGCAAATTGCCGGTTTGCAATTTTGCAAGTTAACATTGGACTGATGGCGCAGCCTAAGCAAGCTTGCGTTTGGGATAGTTTGCTACGGGAGACTGCAAGTGGCCACCAATGTCCTCGAACTTCACCAGTTCGACCGCGCCCCTCATGCTCGCCCGGCCAGAAATTGTGCGTTTATTTGCATGCCTTCTGAAATCAGAGCCGTTGCACAGCGCATAGCCGATGAAGTGCGGGAGGATGGCTTGCGGGCAATGGTCTGGCCCGATCTTTCAACGCTGAGTGAACCAGTGGATGCCGATGGCCATCCGCTCAATGCCGAGGTGTTCGGTTGGGCCGAAGATGAACTTTCCCCATGGCGAAACGTCAACAAGGCGCTGCGCTCGCCGCTGCTGCGCGCCGCCCGGGTAACGAGCGAGCCCTTTTGCATTAGCCGCCGCGGCATTCGCAGCCGGACCGTCAACCGCCTGCTCAATCAAATCAACTTGCTGGATCTAGAGCACGCTCCCGCGCCGCAGTCCGCGATTGTCTTTCCCGTGCACATGCCCCTAGGACAGATCGGCGCCGCCATCCTGACTGCACCGAGTGGTGGTAAGATGGACCTTTCGGCCCGCTTCCGCACTAGCGTCGACCGGCTGGCAGCACCGATGTGGCAGTTCGTAACTGGCTACGTCAGCGTGACTCGTGATGAACGCTACCTGCCGGCCGAAGGCCTGCTTAGCACCCGCGAAATCGAATGCCTCAGTTGGGTGGCGCACGGCAAGACAGACTACGAAATCAGCCTTATTCTGGGGTGCAGCCACGCGGGGGTGAGATACCACGTGGGCCGCGCCTGTGCGAAGCTTGACGCCGTCAACCGGGCGCAATCGGTGTTCAGGGCTGCACAGCTCGGTTATATCGGCGTTCCGCTGTAACCACGCAGGAGTACCATCACCTGCATCAGCTAAACGCAGTGGCGCGCCTGAACTGCCAAGCGATGGCACATTAGTTGATTGCGCTCGATTGCGGGCATTTACGAACTTTCCGACGGCACCGAGACAGCAATCTCGCAACCGCTTGCTGGCACCGGGTGGCGCAACGTGCTGTCTCTTTTCATCAAGCCGGTATCTGATTGAACGCCACACCCTTGTCCGGACGGTGATCCTGGGGGAGACCGAGGATCCGTTCCGCTATCGTGTTGAGCAGCATCTCGTCCGCTCCACCAGCTATGCGCCCGGTTGGCGAATTGATCCAACTGCTGCCCCAGTCCTGCTTTTGCGAGGCTGAAGGATCGAACTGCAAACCATCTGCTCCCATAAGATCGATTGCAAGTTCGGAGAGTTTCTGGCGGCTGCGCACGGACACAAGCTTGTTCAGTGCCCCCTCCGGTCCCGGTTCCATGCCTGCCTGCAGCATAAGCATGGCGCGGGTTGTGATCGAATCCAGTCCTGCACGCATGGCATGATTGCGCGCAATCGCGCTACGCACCCGCCCATCGCCGAGTGCGGGCCTTTCATTGACTTCAAGCCTGCGCATCAGATCGATGAAGAGATCCAGATGAGGGCCGAAACCTCCACTGTCGGTCGCCACATACCGCTCGATCATCAAGGTTGCCATGGCCACTGCAAATCCACCGCCAACCGGGCTCATTCGTTGAGAATCTTCAAGCCGAACGTCATCAAAAAACACTTCGTTGACGTGGCTATCGCCCCCTGCCAGCTTGATCGGGCGGACCTCGACTCCCGCCGCTTTCATGTCGACCCAGAAGTAGGTAAGGCCATTGTGCTTGGCCACCGTGGGATCGGTGCGGGCAATAATCACACCGTAGTCAGAATATTGCGCCCAACTCGTCCAGAGCTTTTGGCCATTCAGGCGCCAACCATTACCATCAGTTTCAGCCCGGGTGCGTAGGCCGGCCAGATCCGAACCACCTGCTGGTTCCGAGAAAAGCTGGCACCATATCTCTTCGCCGCGCAGCGCTCTGAGCACTCGTTCCTTAACCCACGGCAGATGCTCGCCGTTTTCGCCCAGCCCGTAACGCATCAATATCGGCACCGGCATACCAAGGGAAATGCCGAAATATCCCACCGGCATTCCGAATTGCATTTCCTCGGTCTCAAATACTACCTTCTCGATGTGGCTAAGGCCCTGTCCGCCGAATTCAACGGGCCAGTTGATGCCTGAAAAGCCGGCGTCATGGCGCGCCCGCATGTATTCGCGGCCCAGCGCCAGATCGTCCTCATGGGACAAGCCATGGCGCGCTTCGCACCCAAACATTCCGGCCATACTCGCAAGCCAGTTTCTGGCTTCGATACGGTAATCGTCGAGGTTGCTCATGCTGCCACTCCTGTAAGTTCATCAACCAGCAAGTCTTCCCAGAACAACATATTGCCTTGCTCACTGGCGAGACTGCGTGTCCGACGCATATGCAAATGCAGCCCCTGCTCCCACGTCACACCTATGCCACCGTGGATCTGCACGCAGTCACGTGCTGCGGTGTCATAGGCTTCAGTGGCCGAAAGACGCGCATCGGCAGCAGCGACAAGAAATCCTTCCTGCCCAGCTTTGGATGCAGCATTTATGCAATTGGCGCGGGCAATTTCGAGCTGACCGTAAAGCTCGGCAATCCGATGTTTGACCGATTGGAAAGCACCAATCGGTTGTCCAAAAGCTTTGCGGGTTAGCGCATAATCGCGTGCCGTCGTAAGAAGCGTTTGTGCCCCGCCCACCTGCTCGTGCGCGGTCACTACCGCCATGCGAGCCAACACATCAAGGGCCAAGCGGCGTGCATCCTCGCCGCTGACGAGCAGATGACACGGCGTGCCATCAAAATCGATATCAGCGAACAGGCGGGAATTGTCGAAGCTTGCAACCGCTGTTCTGCGAGTGGCATCGAGCGGTGCCAGTACAAGCGCAGGCCCACCATCAATGCTCGCATAGACAAGCGCAAGATCAGCCTTGATGCCACCGGTGACAGCGGGTTTCCGCCCGCTTAACCGGTCTTCCGAAGAACTAACAAGAGGACGCATCGGCAAGGGTGAGTTATTTTCTGCAAAACACACGGCAGCTCGGAACTGGCCTGCAGCCAGCCCGGGCAGCCAATTCGCCCTGATTTCATCAGTGCCCAAGGTCTCGATGGCATGGGCCACGCCGTATCCCGATGTGAGGAACGGAGCACCTGAAATTATCGCACCAGCGGCCTGCGCAACCAGACCCAGTTCGACCAGACCAAGCCCCAGACCGCCATATTCCTCGCCGATTGCCAACGCCGTCCAGCCCTGCTCGACTGCAGTATGCCAGAAGGTTTCGTCATACTCGCCGACCATTTCAAGCAGTTCAAGCTGGCGCGCTTTGTTGACGCGTGCTTCAAGAATCCGCGCAGATTCATTAGCAATCGCCTCCTGACCTTCGTCATACAAGATTGACATCGCTGAACACCTCAATGTGTAACTCCACAGGCTTCCATCGCCTGAGGGCATGTTTATCGCTCGAATTTTCAAGGGGTAACATGGGTCCAACCGGAGAAGCTTCCTGCGGCACTAGTTACTCCTCTCGGTCGCGGCAGCATGGCATCGCCGTTGAGGGCTGCCCGTTCTGGCGGTCAGCCGGGCAAGATCATATCAGCCCCCTTCTCGCCGATCATGATCGCCGCAGCATTGGTGTTGCCCGACACGATCCGCGGCATCACCGATGCGTCGATAACCCGCAGTCCGTCCACGCCCCTCACACGCAGATCGGGGCTGACCACCGCGCCATCGTCCATCCCCATGCGGCAGGTGCCGACCGGGTGGTACCCCGTGTTCCCATAGGCCCGTGCATAATCGAGCAGCTCCTCGTCGCTCGTAAGCGCATCGCCCGGCCAGACTTCCGCCTCAACCAGCGCGCTGAGCGCATTGGTGGCAATCAGGTCACGCGCGATCCGTATCGCCTTCAATGAAAGGCGCTGATCGGCGGCATCTGCCAGCCAGTTGTGCCTGATATCAGGGACAGCAGCCGGATCGGGCGCGCTGAGCGTAACCTGACCGCGCGATTCCGGCCGCAAGACACAAGGCCCGAAAGTCAGGCCTGGCCAAGGCGAGAGTTTCGATTTCTCGCCAGCCATGGCCGCGTCCATGTCGCCGGTCAAAGGCAGGCAATGGAATTGGATATCGGGTCGGTCGAGCGCCGGATCGGACTTCACAAAGGCCCCGACCTGCGCCGCAGGAATCGTCATGGCGCCCTTGCGATTGGCCGCGTAATTGAGAAGGTTCCCGAGCAGCCTCACCCCGCCAAGCTGCTGGTTGTAACTATAGGCACCCTGCCGCAGCCGCCAACTCATGGTGAGGATATAATGGTCTTGCAGATTGGCCCCGACCTGCGGGCTGTTATGCAGAACGTCGATCCCCATCGCCTTGAGATGCTGAGCCGGGCCGATTCCTGACAGCATCAGCAGTTTGGGGCTGTGATAGGCGCCCGCAGAAAGGACAACCTCGCGCGAGGCGGTAATTCGCTGAACCCCGCTCTTGGTGCTGACCTCGATACCGGTCGCGCGTCCATTCTCGATCAGCACCCTTTGGCAATGCGCATCGGTAATGACTGTCAGGTTCGGCCGGGAAAGGATCGGATGGAGGAAGGCATTGGCCGAAGAGCACCGCTTCCCATCGCCAATCGTCACCTGATAATAGAACGCGCCGTGCTGATCCTCGCCGTTGTAGTCCTCCACCAAAGGGACGCCCGCTTCGACAAAGGCCGCCAGCACAGCATCATTGGTGGGGTTACGATGGGCGACCTCTTCGACCCGCAATGGGCCATCGCCGCCCCGCAGATCGGTCTCGCCCCGGACGAAATTCTCGCTCTTGCGGAAATAGGGCGCGACATCGGCCCAGCCCCATCCCAGTGCGCCAAGGTTTGACCAGGTATCGTAATCCTGCTGCTGGCCGCGCACATAAAGCAGCCCGTTGATGTTGGACGAGCCCCCCAGCCCCTTGCCGCGCGGCAACAACATCCGGCGCCCGCCAATACTGGGCTCCGGCGCGCCGGAATAGTGCCAGGAATGCCCCGGCGCATTGGCTGTCACCCCGAAACCGGAAGGCATGGACAAAAGGAACCCGCGGCCATTTCCGCCAGCCTCGATCAACACGACCCGGTTGCGGGGATCGGCCGAAAGCCGGTTTGCCAGCACGCATCCGGCTGAACCGCCGCCTACCACCACGAAATCTGCGTCCAATCCCGCCTCCCCGATCCGACTCGCCCAAAATGGGCGGCGATCACGTTCCGCCGCCCTCCACTGCGAGATATACGGAGGGTCGGTTGAGAGAGGGAGGACTTCGATGCCCATTTTGAGCAGAGCGATCGGTGCAGCTGCGATGATTTGCCTGGTGGGCACACCTGCGGCCTTTGCCGGCCAAGGCGATGGAACACCCCCCGCACCTCGAGGCGCGACCGCTGCCACCAAGGCGGCGCTCGATCAGGCCACCCGCGATCTGCCCCCGGAGAACGAACAGGATTTCGAATTTGCGCAGCGCGGCTTCATTGCCACCTGGCCTGAGCCGGTTATTCTTCAGGACAATGATCAGCTCGCCTTCGACCTTTCCGGAAACGACTTCGTCGAGGGCGCTGCTCCGGATACCGTGCACCCAGCTCTGTGGAGGCAGAGCCGGGTGTTGCGATCCGAAGGTCTGTTCCGCTTGGCCCCCGGGCTTTATCAAGTGCGCAACTTCGACAATTCGAACGTATCTTTCATCGAAACGCCAAATGGCTGGATCGTAATCGATCCGCTCACCTTCACCGAGGTTGCACGGGCAGCCTTCGACCTGCTCAAACAGCATGTGGCCGACAAACCAGTATTGGCAGTGATCTACACTCACTCTCATACCGACCATTTCGCCGGAGCCGCTGGCATAGTGAATGTCGCGGACGTAGCCGCAGGCAAAGTGCAGATCGTCGCGCCTCAGGGCTTTGTTGACGAAGTGGTGAGCGAATGGATCCTTGCAGGCAATGCCATGGGTCGCCGGGCTTTCTACCAATTCGGTTATTTCCTGCCGCGCGGCCCGCAGGGTCACGTCGGCATGGGCATGGGCACAGCGATCGCAGCAGGAGCGCAGACGTTCATCACCCCCACGCAGGCGATCGAACGCACCGGTGAGAGCGTGACGATCGACGGGATCGAACTGGTGTTCCAGATGGTGCCGGACACCGAAGCCCCTGCCGAATTCAATATCTGGATTCCAAATGTCAAAGCACTGCTCAATTCCGAAACTGCCACCGGAACGCTGCACAATGTCCAGACCCTGCGCGGGGCCAAGGTTCGCGATGCCAAGGCTTGGGCGTTCTATCTGACCGAGGGGCTACGGCTCTGGGGAGACGAGGTAGAGGTGCTGCTCGCCTCGCACCACTGGCCACGCTACGGCAATGATGTGATCCGTCAGCACCTGAGCCATCAGCGCGATGCCTATAAATTCATTCACGACCAATCGGTGCGGAGAATGAACCTAGGGCAGACTCCGGACGAAATCGCCGAAGGATTGCAGCTCCCGCCAGCGTTGCGGGACGACTGGGCCGTGCGGGGGTATTACGGTACGGTGAAGCACAACGCCAAGGCCGTCTATGACCGCTACATGGGATGGTATGACGGCGTTCCGGCCAACCTGGACCGGCATCCCCCGGTCGAGCGCGCCAGACGGCTGGTTGCCGCCATGGGCGGGACCGAAGCCCTCCATCGCCAAGCGCGCAAGGCGTTCGAGGAAGGCGATTATCGCTGGGCGGCTGAGCTGGCCCATAATGGTGTCTTCGCTGACCCCGCCGATACGGTGTCCCGCAGCGTGCTGGCCGACAGTTATGAGCAACTGGGATACCAGTCGGAAAGCGCCATCTGGCGTAACATCTACCTGACCGGCGCGCGCGAACTGCGCCGGGCCAAGGCCGATACCGTCGCCCAGACCGGGCCCAATTACCTGATGATGGCCACCCCGCTCGAAAACTTCCTCGATCTGCTGGCAACCACCGTGATCCCAGAAAAAGCCGGAACGAACCGGCTGGCGTTTAATCTCGTTGATACCGGAACCGGGGACGGTTTTGCCATCACGCTGGAAAACGCGGTGCTGGTGATCGAAAAGGGCCACAGCGTTTCTGGCGCACCGACCCTTTCCGGCCCGAAGCCATTGCTGCTGGGGATCTTGTTCGGCCAGGTTCCTCTGGATGCCATGGTCGCGGCTGGTCAGGCGCAGGTTGAAGGAGATGCCGCACCGATCAAGCTGCTTTCGACCCTGATCGAAATGCCGCGGCTCGATTTCAACATCGTGGAGCCTTAGGTCACGCGTCGGAACGTGTGGCCTGGCTTTCCAGCATGGTTTCGATCGCCGCGAGATAGCGCACTGTGCTGCTGGTCAATTCCGCCAGATCATGGTTGGCGACATCTGTTGCGGTGACATAACCGTGCTCGCCGCGCTGGACCCACCCGCGTGCGATCAGCAACTCCAGCTTCCGCCGCACGGTCTCGCGCGGAATGCCGCTGAAGTCGGCAATTGATTGAAGGTTGATCGGTTGCGGCGCGATCTTGCCCACTGTGCCCGTCACAAACTCGTCGTGGCTCATGGAAGCCGGCGCGTGTAGGGCACTGAAGGTGCGCTCGCCGATGATTGCCATGATCAGGAATAGGTCGAGATCGCCATCGCAGGCCTGACGGCATTCGACCAGATAACGCGTCAAGGCATCGGAATGCAGCGCGTGAAGCTTGCCGAAACGGGTGTCGAACGTGCCGCTTGCCATCAATGCTGCTCCTCAGGCCTGCCAGGCGGTCTGTAGTGATGCTGGCACGCCGGGCACGCAAGTGCGACAAGGATGGTCGGTATCGCCCCGCCCATTCTCAGTCGCCCAGGAACCTTACCGTTTCGTCCAATGGCGCGCGCGGGTTGGCGAAGTGGTTGAGAGTTGCTTCGGGATCGGGATAGCCGATGGCAAGGCCGCAAAAGAAGATGTGATCATCCGGGATCTCGCCAACCCGCTTGACCGTCGCGGGATAGACCGACCAGGCCTCCTGCGCGCAAGAACCCAACCCTTTCTCGACCAGCAGCAACATCACGGTCTGCAACCACATGCCAAGATCTGCCCATTGGGGCTTTCCCATGAGTTGCGGAGTATGCACTAGCAGCCCGACCGGCGCGCCGAAGAATTCGAAATTGCGGGCGATGGCAGCCATGCGACTAGCCTTGTCCTCTCGCGGGATGCCGAGGGCGCTGTACATTGCTTCACCATTGGCACCTCTGCGGCTGCGCCACGGATCGGGCAAGTCCGACGGATAAATCTGATATTCCGGAGCCTCGGCACCAGGCGCCTGCGCCATCGCCGCGCGGGTTTCGTGCTTCAACCGTTCCAGCCTCCGCCCGGAAAGCACCGTTGCATGCCACGGTTGCAGGTTGCCGCCCGAAGGCGCCTGCCGCGCCCTATCGAGAATTTCGCGCAACACCGCCATGTCCACGGGACGGTCGGTAAACTGCCGGATCGAACGGCGGTTTGCGACAGCCGAACTCACGCTCATAGTGCTCATATCAGTGTCCACTCCAGCGCGGTTCGCGCTTTTCCATGAATGCCAGTGGGCCTTCGCGTGCATCGGCGCTGGTAACCACGCGCATCATTGCGGCATCGCTTGCTTCCCATAGCGCCGCGTCATCCCCGCCATCAGCAGCCCGTGCCAATTTCAGGCTTTCGCGCAAGGCAATCGGCGCATTGCGGGCAATTCGCCCGGCGAGCCTAATCGTGGTGTCATTGAGCACGTCCGCAGCGACCACCCGGTTCACCAGTCCATGTGCCGCAGCAAGCTCAGCCGAAATCGGATCGCCGGTCAGCAAGGATTCGATCGCCAGCGCGCGCGGCAGGCGGCGGGGCAGACGAATCGCGCCGCCTGCCATTGCCATCAATCCGCGCTTGACCTCGGGAAGACCGAATTGTGCTCGGTCTGACGCGACGATCATTTCACAGGCCAGAGCCAGTTCGAACCCGCCGCCCATGGCCGCGCCGTCCACCGCAGCGATCCACGGTTTTGACCGATGTGCCCTCACAAATCCGCCAAACCCGTTGTGCGGATGAACGAGATCGGCGCCGCCACCGCGGGCGATCTCGGCGAGATCTGCCCCGGCGCAGAAAATCCCCGGAGTCCCCGAAGCAAGCACCGCCACCGCGATATCCGGGTTGGCATCGACTTCGCCGACGATCCAGGCGAGCGCCCGCGCGACCGCTCCGTTGACGGCGTTGCGGCTTTCCGGGCGATTGAGCGTCACCAATGCAATCCCGCCTGAAACCTTGTATTGCACGACATCGCCGATGTCCTCGGGTGCTGAAGTTCGTGTCATGCGGCAGTCACCTCTTCAATCTGTTTGCGTCCTGAAAGGCCTTTGCCGTCATCGTCAGACAGAGCAGGAAATCGGCCCTTCGCAACCCAGCGCGTCAACGCAGATATCGGCACACTTATTGACGCAAATCGACCCATCTCCAGCATACCCATCGATCATTTCCTCACAATGCGTATCTCAAATTGACATTTTTTACGCATTGATGCAATCAGGCTTCGCGAAGCGCCGCAAAGGCGCCATTTGTGGAGGGGAATCTTGATGAAGTCTGCTGTGAGCTCAGCCGCCAAGACGCGGCTTCTCGTCGGAACCGGCCTTGTGCTGCTGGCCGCACCGTTGTCCGCTCAGGATAGCGAAAGCGAGCCCGGTAACGCTATCGGCGAGATTGTGGTGACTGCGCAGAAGCGTGAGCAGAACCTTCAGGAAGTGCCGCTGGCGATTTCGGTGATCGGTTCGGACAAATTGCAGCAGTTGCAAGTCAACGACGCGCGCGACCTGACCGGCCTTGCGCCGAACGTGACTGTGGTTACCGGGACTTCCAGCAACAATGCGGCGGTCATCTCAATGCGCGGCATTACCAGCCCGGCTGGCGAGACCTTCGGCCTCGACACCGCCAATGCGCTTTATCTCGACGGAATCTACATCGCCCGTTCGGGCGCAAGCGGCATGGATATGGCCGAAATCGAACGTGTCGAAGTGCTGCGCGGCCCGCAAGGCACCCTGTTCGGGCGCAACACCACCGGCGGCGCGATCGCCTTCGTGACCCGCGCGCCGAGCGAGGAATTCGGTATCCGCGCCGAAGTCGGCTACGGCAACTACGACGCTGTGAACGGACGCATCGCGGTCGACACGGGCCTGATTGGCGGCGCGATCAAGGCGACGCTGTCCTATTCGCGCCGTCAACGCAACGGGACGGTGGACGACCTGATGGAAGCGCGCAATTCGCGCGATCCCGGCGCCTTCCAGAGCGATTCCTTCCGCGGCGCGGTGCGCGCCGACCTCGGCTCGACCGGCTATGTACAGTATATCTACGACTGGACCCAGACCGACGGCACACCCTTCGCCTTCCAGTTGACCAATGTCGCCGACGGCACGCCGCGTCCGCCGCTGACGGTTAATGGCGTGCAGATCACCCAGACCCAGCAGGCCCCGGTTGCCCAGTATCTCGCAGGTGCGACCTTCACAGATCCGCGCTGCGCGGCACTCGCCGTGCCCACCCGCGAATTCCGAGACACGATCTGTCTCGACGATAACGAGCCGACCCGCGATACAATCCAGGGCCATAACTTCCAGATTTACAATGATTTTGGTGGTTTCGCGGCCAAACTTGTGACCGGTTATCGCAAGTGGGATAACTCGATCCGTGGCACCGATTTCGACGGCATGGGCGATTTCCGCGGTCCGGCTTTCTCGCAGGCAACGTTGTTCAACGGCTTTGCCGGCACCCCTGCCGCGAACTTCCTTCCCTTCGTCTTCCCCGCCGGCACACCGCAATCGACCATCGACTTTGTCGCCGGTTCGCCCGTGCCGACCACCAACGCCGGGCTGTTCACCACCAGCAACGAACGCCGGCATGAGCAATTCCAGTCCGAACTGGAATTCTCGGGCGATACGGACACGCTCGATTGGGTCGTGGGCGGCTTCTACTTCTGGGAAGAGGGTACGGAAGTGAACCCGCAGCTCAGCGGCTTCGTGCTCGACACCAATACGGCAGTGTTCAGCAATTTTGGTGGCCTGTCGGGCGCGTTTCAGGCGTCCAACCCGGCGCGCTACCGTCTGGTGGTGACCCCGGCGACGCTGGCCTATTCGGCAGATGCGGATTCGAAGGCGGTCTACAGCCAGGTCACCTATTATCCCGGCGGGCGTGACAGCGGCGCGAGCATCACCGCTGGCGCGCGCTATACCTGGGACGACAAGGGCATCATCCGCACCCAGAACGGCGCCGCACCGCTTGCGACAGCGCAGGTCGGCGATGCAAGCTTCAGCAAGTTCACCTGGAACCTGATGGGCCGCTATGAATTCAGCTCCGACGTCAGCGTCTACGCGCGCGTCGCAACCGGCTATCGTTCGGGCGGCTTCAACGCCTCGGACCCATTGTCGGCAGATGGCAGCATCCCCAACTTCGGCGAGGAGGAAGTGACTTCCTATGAAGTGGGCGTGAAATCGGAGCTGTTTGATCGCCGCCTGCGCCTCAATGTGGCGGGCTATTACAATATCTTCGATGGCCTTGCCACGGTTCAACCGGTGCTCACCGGTCAAGGCACCTTCCAGTCGGTGGTGCGCAATGCGGGCGAGGTCGAATATACCGGGATCGAAGCCGATTTCCAGGCAGTGGTGTCCGACAATTTCTCCTTCGACGGGTCGATTGGCTATGTCGATGTGAAGTTCAAGGAACTGCTGGCTGGCCAGCCGGTGGTTGCGGCCAACGGGGTGCAGAACATCGCCGCATTCGCGCGGCCGGGCTACACCTCGCCCCTGACCGCGAACATCGCTGCCAATGCGGTCTTCCCGCTCGGATCGAACGGGACTGAACTGCGCGCGCGCATCGGCTATACCTACGAGGATGGCAAATACAGCTTCAACAACTCCATTTCCTCGCCCTTCAACGAGCAGATCCGCGGGGACAACATGAACCTTGTCGATGCCCAGATCGTGATCGACAAGATCCCGGTCAGCGGCGGCGA
>JAIXRO010000214.1 GCA_027485145.1 Hyphomonadaceae bacterium
ATCAGCGCGATCTGCCCGGCAGGCCCGCCGAAGCTCAGGAACCCGATGCGGGTGAAGGCTGATACAAGCTCGGAGAAGGAGGGGGCGGGTGCGATACCATCCGCGCCCGGTGCAGCAATCGATACGTCCAGTTCGGCCATGCCTACCTCGAAAATGGCCCCGCCGCGCGGATCGCCGCACGGCAAGGGAATGACGAGGCAACGCTTGGGCTTTTCTCGGCCTGGACGGGAGGTTGCTTGGCCCCGTTGTGGGGTTGATAATTGGGGCGGGTTGCCGGTGCAAGACCGGTCGCAACCATGCCTTCGTTGGCTGCGGCACGACATTTGCAAAAAGCACGCCCGAATACGAGCCAGCGAATTTTGCTGACACTTCCTTATGTTGTGTTAGCCTGATGGCTATCAACAGGGGGGAAGTTGAATGCGTAAACTTGCGCTTGCCTTAAGCGTGGCTCTTGCAGGCTGTACCAGCGTCGGCACTATTCGGTCGGAAGACGCTAAGCCATTAAGTGCCAACCAGGCCATGATCGGTGTGTCGTACGCGCTGCCTGCGATCCAGTACACTATCACAACGTCTCGTCTGCTCGACAAGTGCGATACCGCCAGCCCGCAGTTTGCGGTCAAACCGGAAGTAACGGCGACTTACGTGGCTGGCGAAAGGTTCGAAGTCGATCCGACCAAGCTTTCCAGCATCCTCAAGACCACGTCGCTTGGCCTCACTACGCAGGACGACAACGACACGCTTAAGAGCTTCAATGCGGCGGCCGACGACAAGACCGGCGATGTGTTGGTCGACGCAGCCAAGATCGGCGTGTCGATCGCTTCCTTCGCTGCCTCGGGCGGAACGGTTCCCGGTGTTGTTCTCGGCGGAGTTGCCTTAACGGAATCAGCGGACCCGGCTCAGAAGCGATTGGGATTTCTCATGAGCGGCAAAGAGGAGCTCCGCTATGCCATCAAAATTGAATGCAGCGCTCTCGCTGTTACGCGCCTGGCCGATTACAAAGCTAAAGTGAAAGCGCTGAAGTCAGCTGAACTAGAGCTTACCAGCCTAAATGATCAGATCGCCTTACAAAAGACTCTCTTCATCTTCGAATCCTTCGCGCAGGCTAACGTGCCTGCGCTTACGAAACTGGTGACCGACTCGATAGCCAAGTCTGCCGAGGTCGCGGACAAGCGCAAAGCCGTAAGCGATGCCAAAGCTCTGCTCGAGATCGTCAGTACCGAGCAGTGGCCGAAAGCAAGCTGGAGAAACAACACCGGAAGCAATCCGATGGCGGAACTGGCCATCTCCGACCCTGCAAGAAAGTACGAGGATTTCTGCGAAAATTTCGAGGTCAAGATCTCCGCCATGTCGGAAACCGACAAAACCCTCACCTCAATGAAGGCGATATCCCCGCCGGGCAAATGCGACGGGCTGCTTCTTGCCCTTGCTGACCAAAGCAAAGTGCGGGTCAGGATCGAGCCGGTCGTCGCGCGTGCGGCCAGCGACGATGGCGTGGACTTGGCCTTCGAGATCGACCCGGAAAAGCGAGTCCCGGCATCTTCGTTCGCGAGCCGGAGCTGGCGAAGCTTGTGATCGAGCAGCAGGATTCCGCAGCAAAGGCTTGGAAGACACTTTACACCGACGAACAACGTTGGGTCCCGCAGATCGGCCGATTGCGCTTCCTAAAGTTCGAGAGCGGTCCCTTTGAAAACGAGACCCTCTCGCTCGCCCTGCGCCGCGACGGGCGTGTGGAAAGCCTTGTCTACCAGACGAAGGACGCTGCACTTGCCCGCCTGACGAAGGCTGCGGCAGATTCCGCCGAACGCCTCGCCAAAGCTCGCGAAGATGCCGAGACGGAAGAACGGAGCGACATCGACCGTGCCCGCGCCGACGCGCAATACGCGCGTGACGAGGCCAAGAAGAATGCGGAGTCCGTCGCCGCGCGCGAGACCCGCGAAATCGCGAATCTCGATTACCAGCTGGCAGTGATCCAGCGCCAGCGAAGCCTGCTGGCCCAGCAAAATCTATCCGGGGAGGATGCGGCGGCGCGCGCAAACGAACTGACGATCCTGTCCTCGGATGTCGCCTTGCTTAAGGCTGAGAAGGAACGGCTGGAGTTGACCCGCGCGGTGCGAGAGCTTCGCATGCTCGAACAGAAATGAACGACGGGGGTGCGGGGCGGATACTTGTCGCCGCGCCCCCTTCTCCTTGACTTCGCGCGCCCCCCGCCCTAGCTGGCGCGCTTCCCTACTTTCTGCGATTCTGACATAAGGCCCGCCCATGGCACGCGTTACCGTTGAAGATTGCGTCGACAAGGTTCCCAACCGGTTCGACCTGGTGCTGCTCGCCGCGCAGCGTGCGCGCGAGATTTCGGGTGGGAGCGAGCTGACCATTGATCGCGATCGCGACAAGAACCCGGTCGTGGCGCTGCGCGAAATCGCGGAAGAGACCGTCAGCCCCGTGGGCCTGCACGAATCCGTTGTGGTGAGCCTCCAGAAGATCCTCCCCGATGATGAGGACGAGGCTGACGAAATCGGCTCGCTCAGCCAGTCGGCCGAAGCGCTGCGGATCACCGCCTCGGCGCCCGCGCGCACCTCGTCGCTGGGCGGCGATTACGACGGCTGACACGGCCGCCGCGACATGTGCCGGGCGTTGCCCGGTAATAGCCATGTTGTTGCCATGTTGTAGCGTGGTTGTCGCCACGCAGTTGCCCCATTTCGTGGCCCGCTTGACTGGTTCTTGACCCCGGTCCGACTTCGCTTGCCAAGCGAGGCCGAGCCGCTATTTCTTGGCCCTGTAATCAAACCGTAACACGGCAGGACAGCAGGGCGCATGGCATCGATCGCGGTCTACAGCGTCAAAGGCGGGGTCGGGAAGACGACGCTCTCGGTCAACCTCGCCTGGTGCGCGAGCGCCATTTCGCGCCGAAAGACGCTCCTGTGGGACCTCGACGCCTCGAACGGATCGGGGTTTCTGCTCGGCGTCGATCCCAAGAAAAAACGCAGTGCAGACAGCATGTTCGCCGAAGGGAGCGATCCCGAGAAGCTGATCCAGGCGACGGCCTATGGCGGGCTCGACCTGCTGCCTGCCGACGAGAGCATCCGCGCGCTCGACCGCCAGCTTGACCGGCTGGGCAAGAAGAAGCGGTTGGCCAAGCTCACCGAGACGCTGGGCAAGAGCTACGACCGGATCATCTTCGATTGTCCGCCGGTTCTCAACGAGTTGAGCGCACAGGTGATGCGTGCGGCCGACCTCAT
>JAIXRO010000208.1 GCA_027485145.1 Hyphomonadaceae bacterium
AACGGCAGCCAGGTTTGCACGTGCCGGCATCTGGGGACTAAATTGTCCCGAGGATCTTTGGGGCGACCGGAACTATGACTGATATCTGCAGTGCCTCGGCGCGGAATATCTCATTGTGAGTGGGCGGGACCGTGATACTCGCGGCGACTAAACGGCACCGCTACTTCCGAGATGGATCTGGACAGTCGCCGCCGCGATCTTCATCGGCGTCGTACTTCTTGAGACACTTGAGAGCTGACTATCGCTGTTCCAAAAACGAAGCCAAATCGAAGACCCACTCGCGTGCTAAAAACTCCGCTCGCTGCCTTAGTTCGTGAACAGACGTATCAAGAGCTGCTTCAGCCATTCGGAACTCAACGGTTATGCAAGCAGCAGACTTGGCGTGGGCCAGTTTGACCGTTACGTCGCGGTCTTCAAGATCGATATGGACGGTATCGAATTGCCAAAGTTGTGGTCGCATCGGCTATCTCCAATAGATACCTTCGCGCTATTACAGGTAGTTGATTCGGGCTCTAGTTTTCGACAAGTCCATTTGAATCTGTCCGTGATCTGTACGTGCGCGGCGACCCGCACGAAGTGGTCGATCTACGCGTCTGTTTGAGATTCAAAATCACACGACTCCAGTATTCAGTAGGTGACGTGGAGGCCGTCCTGCTGCAAATTGAGATCGCCTGATCTGAACTGGAGGGGAATGTGAAGCGGCCGAAGAAGCGATCAAATCGCCAGCCTGTCGATGCGGATCTTGTAGTCGGGGCCAATGTTCGTAAGCTTCGCGGTGAACGGCAGGCCACACTTGCTGACGTTTCAACGGCGCTTGGGATGAGCCATCAACAGCTCCAGAAATACGAAACAGGGGCCAACCGCGTGTCGGCAGGGGTTCTTTATGCGCTTGCAAAATACTTCTCGGTGCCGATCGAGTCGTTCTATGAGGACGCAGAATCGGAGGCCTTCCAGCAAGACTCGGAATTGCTCCGTGCTCAGCGCAAATGCCACGCGATCGTTGATCGAACCTCATCAGCGCAAGCGCTCGACACCATGTCGAAGGTCCTCCGCGCCATTTTGGACGGCAAATCATAGCGCAAATGCCGATCGAAGCTGATCGAAGGGGCAGGGGATCGCTCTTGGTGCCGACTTCTACTTTTACCAGAAGGCGAGGGGCGGTGTACTTTCGACTTGAGGTCGCCTTCGGATACAAGATCCGCATGCGGACATTTTTAAGTACGATCCAATGTGTATTCGATCCTAACTCATGGCTTAATACCAATAATCACATGAGTTCGGTTGGGGCGTCGGGCTGTTGGGTAAGCGGCGAGCCGAACCCTCATTGAATCATTCGACAGCGCGAGCGTCCGGAAACGGGGGGGACGAATGACGTTCCCAACAGCCTCAGGTTGCGACCGTACCTGGCCCTAACTCGCCGGTCGTCGTTGTCGAGGCCAATGACGGATTTAGGATGACTGAGACGCTTGCGTCCGTCGAACCTGTCAAACGAGTCCAGTTCTTACGTCGATCGTGTCCGGGATGGTCACCGTTCGACTCCGCCTAAACAAAGCAGCTTTTCGCTCCGGGTGCTTCATCGAAACACTGCGGAAGTTCGCCGAGCACTTACAGCTGCGATTTCGAAAGCAAGAGCGAAGTTGCGCATCTGGTGATTCGAGATCTCCAAAAGCTCGCCACAGGCGTTTCGTCTGCACACAACCAATTTAAGCGACAAACAAGAACCGAATTACGGTAGGCTTCAAATGCCTCAACGACGACGCCCTTCCGGTGTTACGCAAACCTCCTGTTGTCTACCGCTTGCTCAGCCTCGAAAGACAGAGGTGGGTTCGCATTCACCTGAGATCGTCCCCTCGCCAGATGTCGCGGCTCAGTTAGGAAGACTTGCTATCTCGACTTCGGCATCAGGAGCCCAACCATGCCCTGCACCACGAAGTCCTGCGTCAGGGGACCTGCGACATCCATATCCTTTGAAGCAAACGCTGGCTCCGCAAAGCTTTCGACACGACCGGTTCTCGCGAGTGTGTACATGGTCGTCGCTGTCAGCATAAGGAAGCAATGCTGGATATGGCTGCGAGGCGCTCGAGGAAACTTTGACGCGAGAGACGCCATGAACTGCTCGGCGGTGAAGTTGTAATATGTCGTGAACGTATCAGGCCACAGCCTCGAGTAAGCGACGTGCGCGATCAGGCGGAAATAATAATCCCAACCTGGCTCACCAAGCGCGAGCAATTGCAGTGGCGGGTCAAGATACGCGCTGACCCATCCGTTGATATAATTCTTCCCCGCTAATTCCGCTTCGTCGCACTTGCGCAGCGCACGGACGCGTTCCTCACCCAGCGGCGTTGCGCGACGCTTGAGCACTTCAAAATAGAGGTTCTGCTTGCTTCCGAAATAATAGGTGACGTCCGCAAGACGTGTTCCGGCAAGCTCCGTGACATCGCGGACGGATACGCCGGTGTATCCCCATCTTGCGAACAGCAGTTCTGCCGCGTCCATCAAGCGACGGCGGATGGGCTCGGCGCGAGCCGAACGTACCGGCATGTCCGTCACCGCTCCGACCAATTCAGGCCCCTCCAGCACGTTCGCGCTCGATATTCCTGTCACCTTGACAGCTCGGCCGACCAGCCGGCGACTGCGGCGCGCCGCGATCCGACCTTCAACGGTCTTGGATTTCCCTGTGATTTTCGGCACGCCGCTCTTTACTCCGCTCACACACAACCTTGACGAGACGCGCCCGTAACAGCGCATGTTCCCGAACACAACTACTCCTTAGTTACGATACTACCGTATCATTTTCCTTGGCACGACCGTATCAATATGTTAACCGGAGATTAAAGACTAGAAAAGTTTAGGGGAGTACAGACATGCAATTCATTGTGAACATACGATTCAAAGCGGGCTTACTGCTCGCATCCAGCGCGTTTGCGCTCATGCTTTCGTGCCCGGCGTCCGCCCAGACGGAAAGCGCGTCTGGTGACGATGAAATCTCCACTTTCGATGTCATCGTGGTGACAGCGCAGAGGCGCGAAGAGAGCATTCAGGACGTTCCCATCGCCATTGCGGCAATCAGCGGAGATTCGCTGTCATCCGGCGAAATCACGACCCTTGCTGATGTCGCCAGAGGCGTGCCGGGGCTGCAGTTCGGATCTGTGTTTCAATCGTCGAACCCCACCATCTTCCTGCGCGGCGTCGGGGTGAACGACTATAACCCGGCGTCCTCGGGAGCTGTCGGCGTCAGTATCGATGATGTGTTCCTTAACTCCAGCGTCGGCCAGGTTTTCAACGTTTACGACGTGGAGCGCATTGAAGTCCTGAAGGGTCCACAAGGAACGCTCTTCGGCCGAAATACCACCGGCGGCGTCATCAACGTCTATACTCGCGAACCGACCTTTGAACCGAGCGGCGACGTGTCTCTGACCTACGGAAGCTTTGATCAAACTTTTGCCGATGCTGCTGTGGGCGGCCCGCTGGTCGATGGTCTGCTCGCAGCACGCGCATCAATCACCTATCACAAGCGGGACGGTTGGGCGCGCAATCTTGTCGACGGCTCCCGCGTGAATGACATTGACGCGCTTGGAGGGCGTTTGCAGTTCCTGCTCGAACCTGCAGACAATCTCGCCATCAATCTCAAGCTTGAGGCAGGTCGTAGTAATGCTTCGGCCATCCGTGGCAAATCAGGCGGCGTGTTCAATGTGGCCGAAGGGCGTCCCTGTACCGGGACCGAGATCCTTGCGATATCCGGCTGTGCAAACCCGTTGACCGGCTACATCGACAACACCGACCTTGAGCAATATCAGACGAATGTCACAGACAACTATGAAGAGTTGCGCACACGCGGTGCGCGCCTCGGCGCCGAATGGGATCTTGGCGCCTTCGCTTTGACGTCGATTTCCTCCATCAACTACAATCGGCGCGAGCTCAACCAAGACCAAGACATGTCGCCTTTTGCGATCCTTGAATCTCCTCTCTGGACGGATGAATCCAACCAGGTGTCCCAGGAGTTGCGGCTCGCCTACGACGAGGGCGGCGCCTTTCGCTGGGTTGCTGGCGCTTTTTACCTGCAAGAAGACCTTAAGTCTTATACCGACTTCGAGCTGCTGAGAGCGTTCAATCCGACGCCGTCGCAGCCCTTTTTCGATCCTGCCAATTCCATCATCACCGTTGGCCGCCGTTTCAAACAAGAAACTGACAGCACCGCAATCTTCGCTCAAGCCGACCTGGCGTTGACGGAGCGTCTCACTGTCACCGGCGGCGCCCGCTTCACGTGGGATAACAAGAAACTTCGCTTCATCACATTCGCCGGCCCGGTCAACAATCCCGACCGTTTGCTGACCACGCCGCTCGTTGGTTTGTTGGACGCCGATCCGGCAAGCTTCGCAATCGATGCTCCTATCCTGAAGGATGACAGTTTTGAAGAACCTAGCTGGCGGCTGTCTTTGAGCTACGAACTCAGCGCTGATGCGCTGTTGTATGCGTCCTATAACCGGGGGTTCCGTAGCGGTGGCTGGAATAGCGGTGCGCTCGTGTCACCAATCGAATTCACCTTCGTCGAGCCTGAGAGCAACGACGCCTATGAAGTCGGCTTCAAGTCGGAGATGTTTGGCCGCACAGTCCGGATAAATGGCGCAGCTTTTTACTATGACTATACGGACATGCAGGTCTTTACACTGCAGCCCGGCACGCCAGTTCCTTTTCAGAGGCTGCAGAACGCAGATTCGGAAATCTATGGCGCTGAACTTGAGGTGCGGCTGCGACCAACGGATCAGCTCGAACTGTCCGGCGGGGCGACCTATCTGAAATCCGAATATACCCGGCTTCTGGACGCAATCTCCGGTGACTTGAGCGGCAATGCGCTCGAAAAATCGCCCGAATGGCAGCTCGCTGCAAGCGCGACTTACGAAACCCGGCTCTCCGACCGGTTCATGGCGCACGGCCAAACAGACGTCACCTACCAGACGGAATCGTTCCTCAGCCCGACCAATCTGGCTCCGCTGGTTCGCGAAGCGCATGCGATTTTCAATGCGGAGATCGGCTTAAGCGACAGCGAAACCGGCCTGAGGGCGGCGGTGTTCGTGAAGAACATCTTCGACGAGCGCGTCGTGCAGGACATGTTCGACGTGTCGAGCTTCGGCAGTTTCGCGATTTTCTATAATGAGCCGCGGACAGCCGGTATAACCCTCGGTTACAAATTCTAAGGACGGACGTACCTATGACCTTCACTGACGCCTTCATCGATCTGCCTCGGGTGCGGCTCGCTTATGCGATCTCCGCGCGCCCCAACACTCAGACTGTCGTGCTTGCTCACTCTCTCTTCATGGACAGAGGGATGTTTCGGGACCTCGCGGCACTGTTGGCCGAAGACTATTCCGTAATCGCTTATGATGCCCGCGCGCACGGCGCGAGCGGCCAACCCAATGACAACCGATATGACGTGGACGCCTTCTACGACGACGCCGCAGCCCTTATTGAAGCGTTGAACGTCGGGCCTGTGCATTTCGTCGGGAACTCGATGGGAGGTTTTGCGGCGTTGAGACTGGCGGCACGCCGCCCCGACCTCGTTCGATCTGCCGCGGCGCTGGGATCCTCTGCCGATGCTGAAGGCAACGTCGAAGCGTTTGGAGGAATCGTTGCGCACCTGCGTGCCAATGGCGGCGCCGGCGTCGAGGATGTTCTGATGCATGTCTTCTTCGGCGACGACTCGCTCACAAGCGACATTATAGCTCCTGTTCGCGAATACTGGCGCCAGCGGTTTAAAGACATGCCGGCCTCGGTGGCTGCTTCAGCGGCAGGCGTCGTATACCGGTCTGCGATCCTCCCAGAACTTCGCAGATGCGAAGTGCCTGTCCTCGCGTTGGCGGGTGCGCAAGACCATGCCTACGCGCCTCCTCTTTCGGAAGCGATCGCCCGCACGGCGCCGCGCGGGACATGCATGGTCATACAAGGCGCCGGTCATTCCGTCGCAATGGAGAAACCTGCGGAAACCTATGCAGCGCTGAAATCATGGCTTCCTAGCGTCGCATCGCTCGCCACCTCTTCCGACGAAGCCGTGGCCTAGCCGCGCAATGCCGGCGGCCAGATGGACACCTGGTCGGCGCAGAGTTGCACTCGGGCGTCGCAAATTCCCGTCGCTTGTCACCGAACCGCGGATAAGAAGGAAACACCGCCATGGCGATCAAGGCCTTGCGTGCGCCAGACGAGTGTTTTTGCGATCTTCCGAACTGGCCGTGGGCGCCAAACTATACCGAGGGCCTCTCCACGCTAGACAAAGCGTTGCGGCTCCACTTTATTGACGAGGGGCCGAAAGACGCCGCCCAGACCTTCTTGTGCCTGCACGGTCAGCCGACTTGGAGTTATCTCTACCGGCGGATGATCCCCACATTCTTGCGCAGCGGCGCCCGAGTGGTTGCACCCGATCTGTTC
The DNA here is from genome assembly GCA_027485145.1 of Hyphomonadaceae bacterium. Lineage (GTDB taxonomy): Bacteria > Pseudomonadota > Alphaproteobacteria > Caulobacterales > Hyphomonadaceae > Hyphomonas. The sequence continues at coordinate 6,421 of JAIXRO010000208.1, forward strand.
GGGTTCGGCCGCTCGGACAAGCCGGAGGATGACGCGGTGTACACGCCGGAATTTCACCGTGACTCGCTGATTGCTTTTGTTGAACGCCTTGAGCTTAGAAATGTCACCCTCGTGGTCCAGGATTGGGGCGGCCTTATCGGCCTTACGCTGCCCCTCGCTTTTCCGGACCACTTTACGCGCCTGATAGTCATGAACACGACGTTGGGCGTCGGCGCTGCGCTGTCGCCTGGCTTCATCTCCTGGCGCGCCTATGCTGCAAGGTCGCCCGACCTAGCAGTTGGCGCGCTTATGCAGCGAAGCACGCCTCATCTCTCCGACGCTGAAGCCGCCGCCTATGACGCGCCCTTTCCGGATGTCCGCTACAAGGCCGGCGTAAGGCGATTTCCGCAGTTGATGCCGACAGGTCCCGACGAAGCTTTCGCGAAGTTGTCCCAATTGGCACGGGATTGGTGGACCAATGAATGGAGGGGGCAGAGTTTCATGGCCGTAGGTATGGCCGACCCAGTTTTCGGACCCGAGGTTATGGCTAACCTGCACCAAGACATATGCGGATGCCCACCGCCTCTGGAGATCGCACACGGCGGACACTTCGTTCAGGAGTGGGGCGAGCAGGTCGCAGAAGCCTCGCTAGCCAGATTTGCCTCTTGATCGAAAGGCTGCGAACGACACGCGGGACCACGCTCGCCGCAAGTCCGGTTTCGGTTTTCGCAATCTTGCCCGAGATCGTCCCGTTTGGCGAACCGCGGTAGCTCTAGTTTCCACATTGGCTTAGCTAGGTAGAAGTTCTTCATCAACTTGTTCGCGAACGTTCGTTTCCGGCGAAGTCACGCCGCGTAATGGCCTGGTTTCCCCACGACCGGATTGAAGCGACCCTGCCAGAGGTCGATAAGACTGATCAAAGCCGATCTGGCCCGTTTCGGTCGTTCAAATTGCGCCCGCAGTAGTTGGTTGATCAACGTTCGCGACTCTACGGAAATGGCGCCAAGCGCTTACTTGCCTGCTTGCTTTAATGCAGCTTCACAGAACTGGATGAGCGCGTCTTGAGCCGGGGGATCGTGCGAGAGCTTTGATGAAGGGATTGCTCGACCCGTGAACTCGATATGCAATCCGCTGCCGTTTGGGTGGACTTCGCCTGAAAGGAGATCGGCGAGCATCTCGCCGGAACGCTTGGACGTGCTCGCGCCGTCAATGAGCTTTGCGGCTTGGGGAAGCACCGTACGCCAGGCCAATCGGACAGCTCCTGAATGGTCGCGAGCGAGTCCTGTGCCGGGCATCAGGCCTGGGTCATAGGCAATGAACCGCGGGCCGTCTTCGCCACACCTTCGCGCCATCCCGTAAGTGAACAGCACGTTGCATAGCTTCGAGGTCGCGTAGCGATCACGTCCGGCTTCGATTTCGGATCCGGCGTCAGAAACTTCTCCCGACGCGACCCTTTCGATAGAAGGGAAGAATCCACCTCGAAAACCATAGGGACGCGCGAGCTTGTGGTCAGGATCGTGGGTACCACTCGCTGTTGATACAACAACATCTACGGAGCCCCCATTCGAGACGAGCGCAAGGAACAAGGCTGCATTTCCCAAAACGTTTGTCGCGAATGTCAACTCGAAGCCGTCAACTGACATCTTCTTGCCGCTTACGATTTGCACACCGGCGTTGAGGGCAAGTCCGTCAAGGCGTTTTCCGTCCAGTCTCTCGCTGACCGCCGTCGCGAATTTCGCCACCGATTTGAGCGAAGCTCCATCGAATTCCCCAACCCAGAGCTGGTTTGGCGGCACGGCGTTGCGCAGCTCATGGGCTTCGTTCGGTCGGCGCGCGCCAACCATGATGAGCGAAGACCGGTCGCGGGCCGCTATGTTCTTTGCGGTTTCAAGCCCGAGGCCCGACGTCGCCCCAGTCAGTAGATATGTCCGCACAATTGCTGCCCTTGACCAATTCACACGAAGCGACGACTAGTGATTACGAACATCATAATCGCAAATACGAAATTCGGAGTCAAGGTTGGTGGACCATTATCTTTCGCAGGTTGATGACGCGATCGGAGCATTGATAAGGGTGTTCACGATCAGCGAAGGATCGTTGCCGTCTGGCAATCGCCGGACGCGGTTCAGCGCGCTTGACTTCGAGACCCTTGCATTCCTCAAAAGAAATCCAGGCGCGCGCGCCAAAGACATTGCCGTCTTCTTGGCCGTCTCCCCAACCACAATGCAGTCCGTGATCGATCGATTGACGAAAAGAGGCCTTGTTTCGCGCGATAAGGGCCAACTACCCGGTCGCTCAGTCGCACTTCAGCTGACCCCATCGGGACGAAAGGCCCAAGGCAGTGTACAGCGCCAAAACCTCGCAAATTGCGCTCGTATGCTTCAAGCGCTGCCCGCACAAGACCGCGACTTGTTCGTTCAAAATTTGTCCCGCATCGCAAAGGCTGTGTCGGACGGCCAATGACAGGAATCTGCGAGATCGCGCCTCTTTAGAAGCGAGAATGGAACGGCAGGCAAGTTCGCTTCCTGCCGCTCCGAGTTTTCAGAGATCGATGCCGGTGGAGGTTTCCAGAGCGTCGTCAACGACACCGCCCAGGTGCCTTACTGTGCTTTCGAGCTTTGTGTGTCCGAGCAGGAGCTGGAGAGCCCTCAGATTGCCGGTCTTGCAATAGATGAGCCCCGCCTTTGTCCACCTGAGGGACCGCGTGCCATAGCCGGCGGCGCCCGTCTCGATCTCGGGCGCAAGGATCACGAGATGGTCCAGACCGCTTATCATGCGGCTCCTTCGCGGCGCTGAAGTGCCGCGCGACAAACTTATGCGCCGCGTCACCTGACTTCTGGAAGCGGCCGGGATACGGGAACAAATCTGTAAGTTGCCCGCCCTGTAGCCTATGGTAGAGTATCCGAAGGTTGAAGTACAGGTTGAGTGTTCCCTTGAAAAGCAATGTCTTCTCGTCCGGGAACCGTCCCCGGCTCTGGGCGATGGCGGCTCTTCTGGCGGTCAGCCTCACCGCCGCGCTGGGCGACCGGTTGCGGACTGTGTCATCCGTCATCGATGTGGACGATACGCTTCGCCGGGTGCAGATCGAAGACCTTCTGGCTGACAATCACTGGTATGACCGGACACTGCCGATCGTAACGGCGCAGGCGCCCTATGAGTCGCCTTGGTCACGTCTTGTGGACGCACCCTACGTTCTGATCACGCGCCTGCTGGAAATGTTTCTGCCTGCCGAACGGGCGCTGGACGTCGCTTGCCTGATCTGGCCTCCGATGATGCTCGTGCCGCTGGTGTGGCTGCTCCACGGGGCGGTGACGGCCTTGCTGAAACGGACGATTCGCCCGGTCGAACTTGTTTGTATGCTGATCTTTCTGATGCTCGCGGCAGTCGAGTTTGCACCTGGCCGGATAGATCACCACAATGTGCAACTGGTCCTTCTGGCCGCGTTCATCCGGGGCTTGACGATCCGCGATCCACGCATTTCGGGGATTACGGCGGCGGCGGCGGCGATCGTCTCTCTTTCGGTGGGACTCGAGACAGTTCCGATGGTGGTGGCGGGGCTGGCTGGAGTTGCGGTTCTGGGCTCGGTGGGTGAGCCCGCGGCAAGACGCCGGATGGCTGCGGCCGGCGCAACGCTCGCCCCCCTCGCACCGGTCACTGCGCTCGTGCTGACGGGGCCTGCGGAAATCCTTCAGGTGCACTGCGACGCGATCTCCGCGCCCTGGATTGCGGCAGTCGTGGGGGCAGGCCTGATCCTTGCAGCAGCGCCCCTCTGCTGGGGCCGCGAGACCTCGACATCCGTTGCGCAGAAAGCCTTCCGGCTCGCAACGCTGGGCGTGCCGGGCGCGGCGTTGCTCGCTGGTCTGGCCGTTGCGTTTCCGGTGTGTACCGGCGGACCGCTGCACATGATCGACCCGGTGACGAAAGCGTTCTGGCTGGACAACGTGCCGCAAGAGGTTTCCGGACTGACACTGGTGCGCGAACCTGCCACCCGCGCTCTCGGAGCCGTGCTGGCGCTTGCGATCGGCGCAGCGGTGCTCGCCGGCGCAGCGGTCCTGTCCAGGCTGCGCGTGCACGAAGACGACGCCTTCCTCACCTGGATGGTTGTTCTGGCCGGGTTGGCCATGACGCTGCTCTTTGCGCGGTATGTGCGCTTCGCATTCCTGCTTGCCGCCATTATCGCGCCGCTGGCAATCAGCATACTGACGGCGCCCAGGGCCATCCGCGGCCCCACGCGCCTCTGGAAGGCTGCGGCGCCCGCGAGCCTGGCGGCGTTTCTTATGATCGGGTTCAGCCCCTTTGCCGGACCGCGTTTCGAAGTGGCCCAATCCTATCTTCATTTCCGCTACGAAGACTGTGCCGGTGAGGACTTTGGCGCGCTCGCAAGCCTGGAGCCGGGTGTGATCATGGCACCCTTCGGGATTCACTATCCGATTGCCGCCTCAGGCAGCGGGCACACCCTATCGACCATCTCCTTCCACCGTTCCGCGCTCGGCATCCGCCGGCTCGCGCTCGCTTTCACATCGACCGATCCGGCCGTGCGACGCGCGGCGCTGGAGGGCGTCGATTATGTGGTGGTCTGCGCGCCGGAGTCCCCTGTACCACTGGACGACATGCCGCTGCTGCGGGATCTTGCGACCGGGCGCCCGCCGCCGGGCTTCATTCCGGCGGCGGAAAATCCATCTCGGCTTAAAATCTACCACGTCATTCCGAAGGGGTGGTGATCATGCCGCAACGCCGGCCTGCGGCAGGTAGTCAGTCACGCTAAGGCCGACATTGCCGTTAGAGACGGCTACGACTGCAATCGGCGATCTCCCGCCAAGCAGCGGACACGCATCCCGATGGCCGGACTTGAGTAACTCTGCCACTGGCGGGCGATGACCATGAGAGCCGAGTTGACCCTATTGCGACATTTAACTGGGCCCGACAGACTAAGAAGGATCAGTATCTGGCCTAAAAAAATCGGGGGCAGGTCAGTCAGCAAACGCTTCCTCCAGATCACGCACGTTGGTCAGCGTTCTCGGACGCCTACGCCCAGAAGATAAACTGATCAAAGTGCCGGCTGAATGAGCGTCGTCACCAAGGCGTCGCCTGTTCTTCGCTTGGCGTCCACGAAAGCTTTTGGCGTCACGCCGCCCGTGAAGGCCCGAAAGTCTTTGATGAAGTGCGCCTGATCGTGGAACGACGCGATGGGATCCTCGTCTTCAGTCGATGAATCCCACGGCTGGGGATGCAAGCGGACAAGCGCCCTGTTGAAGCGCTGCAGTCGCATCGCGAACTTCGGCGAAAGTCCGATCTCGTTGGAGAAGTGGCGTCGGAGAAGTCGCGGGCATACATCTACACCCGCTGAAATCCGGTCAACTGTTGACGCGCCCGCATTGACGATTTGCGCCAATGCAACCATCGCGCGGGAAGGCGTCGTGGCGCGTCCGGTGCGCAACTGCCTTAACCAGCGCAAGCTCACATCGCTGCGCGATTGAAACGACAATGCGGCTTGCATTTCTTCGTACCACTCGACCGCTCGCGCGCCGATCAACACCTCAAGCGGGATCACGGCGTCGACGAACTCGCGCATCGGCCCAAGCCCCAGAGCATCCAATGCCTGCGGGTAGAGGTCGATGATGAACACATGGACATGGCGTCCTGGCAAACTGCGTGTGGCGACAGTCTTTGGGCCCCACAGACCGGCCACAGGAGCCGGGCCAGCAGCGCCGCGATTGAAGTCGAAGATGTATGGGTCGCCGAAGAAGAACTGCAGTTTAGGGCGAAGCTCGGGCAACTCCAGCGCCGGATGACCACCCAACCTGTCATTGCGCTCGATGATGCTGAAAACCAATTCGGAGAGGTCGGGCGGCAGTCTCGACAAGACGTTTGGCCTCGGCGGGCAGAGGTCTGATCTCGTCGGGCGTCCCATTTTGTGAGTGTTTCACCACAGGCTTCGTTGCGTCAATGCCCTGACTGGAGAGCGGAGCCGTGCCCGCCGGCGCACCGTCCGAAAACTACAATTCATGCCGCTGGCGTATGGGTACAAGCGGCCGAGTTTAACGCTGACGGAGTGTACGTACGATGTTGAAGTATCTGTTCTCGCTGGCGGTCGCGGCGGCCGCCGTGTCCGCCGCCGCAGCGTGTCCCATGCAGGATGCGGTCCTGCGCGACGCCGCCGAACAGATCGAGCAACGCTACATCATCGCAGACGAAGCACGACTCTTAGCAGAGGACCTGCGCCAAATGGCGGCCTCGGGCCGGTTTGCTGCGCACTGCGACAATCGTGAGCAGTTCGCCAAGGACGTCGAGGCGGAACTCGAACGGCGTGATCCGCACTTCCGTTTTGAAGTGACGAGTGCGGCGGCGCCCGACATTCAACAGTCGACAGCGCAGTGGTTGGCGAAATCAGCGGAGCAAAACGCCGGCGTACGCGAAGCCCGCTTACTCGATGGGCGTATCGCCTACATTCGGGTAACGTCGTTCTATGGCGCTGCCGAGATGCGCCCCAAACTCGACGCCGCCCTGGTTTTGGTTTCCGGCGCGCGAGCATTGATCCTGGACCTGCGTCGCAATACCGGTGGCGATGGAGAAGGTGCCGGCGTCCTTGCCAGCAAGATCTTGCCCCTAGGCGCCAAACCGGCGCTGGCGCTGGAGACGCGCTCTGGCCGCACCATCGAACCCCTGCTGCAAAGCGATCCTATCCGGTTTGATGACACGAAGCCCGTCGTAATCCTGATTGATCGTCGCACCGCGTCAGCGGCGGAGTGGCTAGCTTTTAACGCTCAAGCCACCGGACGCGCGCGGATCATCGGCGATCGAAGTTTCGGGGCGGCTCATCTTATCGGCGACCCGGCACGCCTCGCGCATGGGTACAGTTTGTCGATCCCCGATGCGCGGCCGGTCTCTATCGCGACCGGGGAAAGCTGGGAGCGCGTTGGCGTTACGCCTGACATTCTTGGTGGCGACGACCCCATCTATACGGCGATGCTCGCCCTAGAGGCCGAACTGGCCACGATCCGGTGATGATATCTGGCAAGCTGCGACAACCAACGGAAATGGGGCAGAACTGCAAACAGCGATGGCAGACCTGCAGTGACTCAAATAACCTGAGTTTGACGCGGTCCACGGGGCAAGGGAACGCTGTAGGCTCACGAGAGCTGCCTTCACGGCAAGCTGGTTGTCCCGGCAATTTCGGGGCGCAGCCAATGATCGTTTTCGGCACTCTGAGCATCACCTTGCTGATCGGGGCAGCTCAGGGAGCGGTGCTCGCACTGTTGCTACTTTTTGCGCCAACGAACGTTGTTGCCAATCGCTTCCTCGCTTTCTTCATCCTTGCGGTCGCCGCGATGGTAACTCCCTACATTATAGGTTTTGCGGGGTTCTACGATGCGTATCCCTGGCTGAGCTTCGCCCCCTTCGAGACGGGTCTTGCGTTCGGTCCGCTTTTCTACTTCTACAGCCTCACATTGACCGGCGGGCAACTGCCGCTGCGCTGGCGTCTGCACTTTGCGCCCTACGGAGCGCAATTTCTCGCTCAGGCGCTTGTCTTTCCATTGCCCTTGGAAACGAAAAACTGGTGGGATGGGTTTGCGTACGCGCCCGTCATCTCGCCGGCGCTTACCATTGGGAGCCTGATCTCAGTCGCGCTGTATGCGCGGCTCGCCTGGCGGCGGCATCAGGGATACCGCGAGTTTCTTGAGGCAAACCGTACCGATGGGGCGGTGCTTGACCCTAGCTGGATCCGCAATGCGTTGCTTGCCGTGGGCGGGATGGGTTTCGTTTGGGGCGGGTTCTTTCTTGCCGACATGCTCGACCCGAGCCGAAACTATTTTGACCGCTTCTGGATGTATGTCGGACTATGCTTTCTTGCCATCTATCTTGGTGTGGAGGGCTGGCGCAACGCGCGCCTAAGCTATCCGGAACTCGAAACCAAACCGGTCCAGCGTCCAAGCGTGACCGAACCGAGCGACGTCACCACAGATCGCGATTGGGCGGCGCAAGCGAATGCATGGGCACGTGAGGTTGATGCCCGCGAGCTCTGGCGGGAACCGGACCTCACGCTGGCCTCGTTGGCGAAGTCGCTGGGCACGAATACCACTTATCTTTCCAAGGCGCTCAATGAAGGTCTGGGCGTGACGTTCAGTGCTTTCATCAACGGGCGCAGAGTGAACGAAGTCAAACGCCAACTTGCCGACGCAAGCGTAAGCGCTGACATCCTGACAATCGCGCTGGCGGCAGGCTTCAACTCCAAAGCGAGCTTCAATCGTGCCTTCGGCGCGATCGTCGGAACCACACCGAGTGCCTTTCGTCGCGAAGCGGGTCTCAAACCATAAATCAAGCGCGTTCTGGAGAACGAGACGTCTCAAGCCGCAAATAATCGCAACGCGGCCATAGGATGCGACGCAATTCCGAAAGCTTTGGATCAATTTCCAGCCAATGGGCGCCGAACCCTGAGCGCCAACTTGTCATGGAGAGCCCAAAATGCGCAAATCTACGATTGTAACCACTCTTGTTCTTGCGGGATGCTTAGGCGGCCCCGCCATCGGTGCGCTCTTGTCGCCGTCGCTTTCCTTGGCGCAGGCTGAGGAAACATCCGCGCAGCTGCGAGGCGCACCCACCCTGCGCACACTGACCCCTACGCAGGCCCAAGAGGACGTAGCCCTTCTGCGCCGGTCGCTTGAGACGATTCATCCCGGTCTTTATCGCCGAACAACCAAGGCAAAAATGGACGCTGCGTTCACCGATCTGGAGCGGGCCGCGCATGACCCGATCACCGAACTGGAACTTTATCGCCGGATTTCACTGCTGCTCGCAGACATAAGGTGCAATCACACCAAAGCCGAACAAGCGCCCGCTATTGAGGAATGGCGTCGCGACAATCCAAGCCACTTGCCATTTCGCTTCCGCTTGCTCGAAGGACGGATGATCGTCGAGTCCAGCGATCCGAACCAACCAGCGTTGCCCCGCGGAGCAGAAGTGCTGTCCATCAACGGGCGATCCGTTTCAGAGCTCGTTCAAACGCTGGGTGCCTATGTGCCGATTGACGGCGACACGGTTTGGGCGCGGACGGACAGCCTCGCCAACGACGGTGACCTGATGGGTTCCGATTTCGACCACTTCTATCCCTACGTTTTCGGGTTCACGCCGGCGTTCGATCTGGTCGTGAGCGATGGGAGCGCATCTGCGCCGCGCTCTGTCCGCATGTCGGCCATGCCTTTCAAGGCATGGCGCACGCTGGCCTGGGACGGCGATCGATATCGCAGCAATTTCGCCGACACGACGACTTGGCGCATGCTGGATGCAGATACGGCCTATCTGCGCATCATCACATTGGTGAACTACCGCAAGCCTGTCGACGCGCCAGCGTTCTACACCCGGATTTTTGACGAGATTCGCGCCGCCGGCGCAAAACGGCTGATCCTTGATCTCCGAGACAATGGCGGCGGCTCGGGCGATGCGACCTACCCGCTGATGGATTTTCTAAGCCCGAAGCCATTCGTCTGGAATAAGATGATCCGGTTCCAAACAGTGCGGATCGGCGATCTTGCTGACGCCATCGAAACATGGGGCGACCGCGAAGAGACGTTTTTCCCAGCGCTCGACCGGTTTACGCCCGTGATGAGCGGCGGCTTTGACCTGACGCCGCCAGAATCGCCCGATGAACTACTGCCGCGGGCCGTGGCGGCCAGCGCCTTCGCAGGCCCGGTGACCATCTTGACCAGCCCGGTGAACGGCAGTGGCTCCACTATGCTGATTTCCAAGCTACGTGACCTTGGCCGCGTGCGTCTGGTTGGCGGGCGGTCTGGCGGTAGCGGCGATGGGCCAACCGCTGGACAAATCTACAACGTGAAACTTCCCAATAGCGGCATTGCGGTACGGGTCCCCAACGCGTTCAACGCGATGCAGGTTGGCCGGTTTGAACCTGATGGCGGCGTCACCCCGGACGTGCTTGTTCAGCAAAGTGTCTCAGACTACCGCGCCGGGCGCGACACAGTGCTGGACGCTGCGCGCGCTGATCGCGGCGCCCCTTTGGCGCCGCTTGCCGCACCGGATTCCATGCCGGTACTGGTCAGCATGAGCGGAAATTGGCGGGGGGTGCTGGAGTACAGCGACTACATGTCGAATGAGCGCGTGACACTTCCTACCACGCTCGACGCAACCCTTGCCGCAGATGACGAGTCGGTCCGTTTCGCTTTCACTTATGATGATGGGCCAGGCAAGACCGTTCGCGGCGGCTACACCGTCTCGCTTGATCTCGCCGAGGAGATCTTCACCAAGACTGACGAAAATGGTGCAGACCGATATCGCATTCTTTCTGGCGATGCCGCGGCCAAAGATGCAATCAAGTCTTGGACCCTTTGGGGAACGGGAGAGGAGAATGGTGCGCCTGTCGATGTCAAGGAAACCCTGACAATCGCGTCCGATGAACTGACGTTGCTACGCGAGACGCGCCAAAAGGGCGGAGCTTTCACTTTTCGGAACGCTTACAGATTAACGCGTCAGAAGATGTAGGAGCCTTTCACCTTCGACGGAAATGGCATTCCATTCAATCCGGCCGCTTGCACGCGACTCTCATGTGCTCTGCGCCTCGAAATGAGGGAACCCGTTTCCGTCGATACTGCGGTCTCAACGCCTCATCCCAAAGGAACAAACCATGGAACCTTTTTTGCCTTCGCGCCGAACACTGAATCTCGGAATCCTGAGCTTGCTTCTGCCGATCTCCGGCGTGGCGCACGGGTGCGCCAGCGTCTATCCGGGGCGCAAAGATGGCGCCGCCCTTGCCGCAATCGAAAATCGCTTCGGCGGAAAACTCGGCGCCACGATCCTCAATGCGAAGTCGGGAAAATCTATAAGCCATCGCGGCGACGAGCGTTTTGGAATGTGCTCCAGCTTCAAGCTCGCACTGGCAGCGATCATTCTGCATAAGGTCGATCGGGGCGAACTCGCGTTGGACAATTTCGTGCCCATCGTTGAGGCCGACATGGTCTATTTTGCTCCGGTCGTGACCAAGAACTTGAGTAATGGCGGCATGACCGTCGGCGCCTTGGCTGAGGCCGCACAAGTGTTCAGTGACAACGTTGCAACCAACAAGTTGCTCGATTTGATTGGCGGCCCGGAGGGCTTTACGAGTCAGTTGCGCGCGCTCGGCGATACGGTCACGCGGCTTGACCGCAAGGAACCGGAGATGATGCTGGTGCCTTCCGGAGATCCGCGCGACACAACCTCGCCGGACGCGATGGCGCGAACGTGCGCCAAGCTGCTTGCGACGGACTTTTTGTCGGAAACGTCGCGCGCCACCCTATACAGATGGATGGAGGCAACCGCGACCGGATCTAAACGGATACGCGCCGGTTTGCCTCCAGCTTGGCGGTCCGGCGACAAGACCGGCACGGGATTGGCGCCAAACATGCCTGATCGCTACAATAACATCGCGATCACTTGGCCGGCAACCGGACCCAGCGCCGGTGTACCCTTCATCATCACCGCGTTCTACGAGTCGCCAGTTAAATCCGAAGACATGCGCCCCGTCGATGAAAGCGTCCTCGCTGAAGTTGGTCGGCTCGCGGCTGAATGGGCGGTCGCCGGCGTTTTGTAGGTTGGGCCGTCCCGCATTTGATCGCGATGGCGGTCAGAGGCTCCTACAGATTGCGTACGGCCGCTTTCGGCGATCTCCGGCCGGGTGGCGGCCGGCTTTCCGATGACCGGATTGAAGAAACACTGCCGGTGGCCGGCGTTTGCGATTGGAGCGGACATGGCCCCAGAACTTCATTCACTTCCCGCCAGCGGGCGGCCTCCTCGTACTAACTGGTTCGAAAAATCTGGGGCAGGTCAGTCCCGCGAAACTCCGAGCACAAATCATTCAGTTTCGTAGGAATAATTTCCGGCGAACCGATGTCAACGCAGCCAACCCGCGTTCCTGATTTCGGATTGCCGGTCGCGCGCGACAGGCACAGACAATCCATTTCGAAGCTGCAGGGTCAGCGATTTATCTTCCTTGGTCCACCCGGTCACTGCCGCCCGCGCCACCCACCAGGAGCGATGCACCCGAAGGCCTTCCACGCGGCCAATCAACTCGGTCTCGAAATCTGCCATCCGTCCATGAACCATGACGTCGCCCGCCGCCGTGTGGACGCGCACGTAATGGTCTTCCATCTGCAGGCAGAGGATCTCCCGGCCAAGCCGTACCGGGAGTGCGTCCAGCAGCGGGGACGGATCGGACTCAGATTCCGGTACCGATGCCATCGGCGTTAATCCCGGCGCAGGCTGCGGCGGCGCAGGTGCGTCTGCCGTGACCAGCGGCTCGCGCAAGCCCAACCAGCCGGCCGTCAGGTGAACCACCGCGAGGATCGGAACACTGATTGCAGCCACATAAGCATAGAGGCCCATCACATCCTGCAGCGCCCCGTTCGGGAAAATTGCCGCAGCGATGCCGTTGACCATGAACGTCATTGGGATCGCCGCCGCCAGCCCTGCGGCCGACACCCAGATCCAGGCTGACCAGCCGCGCGCATCGCCCAGCATCTCGCCCAACCGGTAAGCCGGGAGGTGAATGCACGTGCCTGCGAGTACGCACGTTACCCAGAACGCATAGCGTCCTGCGATCGTCATCGACTCGAATGTTCCGAACGGTCCGAATGTGCCCAGAAGCAGCCCCGCCCCGGCTGCAAAGCCAGCCATCCGGGCAACCACTGGCCAGAAGTGCGGGCGGTTCACGTCAGACATTTCACGAAAGAGCTTAGTGTTTTCAAGGTACGCCAATCGTCCTGGGAGCGGTCTGCGAAGAACCCACGCCGGCCGGCGCATTCAGCATTGAGAGGCGCGAAAACGACGGCAACTATCTGGCTCCACACTCTGGCGGGATCAAACTTTCCGCCTTCACAACGCGGAGACACCACGATGACCAAGACCTCTGCAAGCTCTTTCTTGATCGCCATTTTGTTTTCCGCGGGAGCCCATGCTGAGGCTCCGGCCGGGGCTTCGTCGTCAGCGGCCGCGCCAACTTATACGCTCACCTTGACCGTTGAGGGCGTGCGCACCGCCGAGGGCGAGATCATGGCGCAGCTGCTGAAAGCCGACGACACGACCGGCACGGCGCCTCCTCTGTTGGGCATTCGGGCACCCGCGATTGCGGGGGTCACCGCGCTCAGTTTCACGGGCCTCGAAGCCGGCGACTACGCCGTCCGGGTCTTCCACGACGAAGACTCGGACGGTGAGATGAAGACCAACGCGTTCGGCATGCCCAAAGAAGGGTTCGCCTTTTCGAACCGCGCCAAGGCCAGATTCGGGCCTCCTGATTTCAACGACATGAAAGTCTCCGTAAGCGCTGATACGGCCACTTCCGCCGTCATGGCTTACTGATCGCGCCGGGCAGGGAGTACACGAGCCGTGGACCGCCGCACGTTCCTCACACGCCTTGCCGCGCTTTCCGGAGCCGCAGCATCTATCACCTTGCCCAGCGCTTCCGGCCAGACACCAACTTCGATCGGGGCTATTGACCGGGCCCGCACAAGCAACCCGCTCCTGGCAGGTTTCGACAACGCACCGGGCGATCTCGACTTTCCGGACCTCTTCATCGAAGGCAAGTTGCCCGAAGGGTTGAGCGGCATCTTTTACCGGAACGGCCCCGGCCAGCATGCCCTCGCCGGAGAACGATACCACCACTGGTTTGACGGCGATGGCTATTTGCACCGCTGGCAGATCGGCGAGGGCCGCGTCGCCTTCAAAGGCCGCTTCGCCGCCACGCCGAAGCGCCTTGCCGAACAGGCGGCCGGAAAATTCCTCTATCCGGCCAGCGGCGGCGGAGTCCCGTCGCGCGAGGGCATCTCCGGACCGGACGGGATCAACGTCGCCAACACCAATCTGCTTCCTGTCAAAGGCGGGCTTTGGGGGCTCTGGGAAGGCGGCAGCGCTCTAAGGCTCGATCCTGTCACCCTGGAAGCCAGCGGGTTCGTATCCTTGCGCGAAGATTTTGATGGGGCCCCGTTCAGTGCCCATCCCCGCGTCGGAGAGGATGGCCGGATCTGGAATATCGGCACCATGGGGAAGCGGCTTGCGATCTACAGACTGCAATCCGATGGCGCACTCGACGCCGCCAAAGTTCACACAATTCCTGCAGCTGGGCTCATTCACGATTTCCTTCTGACCTGCAAATCGGTCGTCGTGATCCTGAGCTCAACGCGCGTCGAAGGCAGCGCGGCAGATGGCCTTTTCAATTCGATAAAGGGCCGTCCCGACCTGTCGATGCAGGTCAAGGTCTATGATCGCGAATCTCTGACCCTGATCCGTGAGGCCGAATTGCCAGCCGGCTACGTCTTCCACTTCGGCAATGCGCACGAGGACGACACCGGCACGCTGCGGTTCGACATGGCCTATTCAACCAACTGCGACGCTGTCCAGGCAATGCGCGCACCGATGCTCGGCAAGTTTCCGGAGTCTTCGTCTCAGGCTTGCCTCGTGACGCTACCCGGAAAAGGCGCACCGAAGCTGGAGCCGGTCAAAAATGATATCGAGTTTCCACGCATCAATCCGTTGTACGCTGCCCGGAGGCATCAATTCGTCTACGCGGCGGCTCAGTCGATCCCGGGCAAATCGCTCTGGTTTGACGCTGTCGCAAAGCTCGACCTCGACACCGGCAAGCAGGCCTTCGCCTATTATGGAGAGGACTGGCTCGTTGAAGAACATGTCTTTGTGCCCAAACGTGGCGGCTCGGGCGAGGATGATGGTTGGCTCTTAGGCACAGCGCTCAACTGGAAGCTCCAGAAAACAGCGCTCAATATCCTCGACGCGCGCGATCCCGGCGCGGGCCCTCTTGCGCGTATCTGGCTGGATCAGCCGCTGCCTCTCGGTTTTCACGGTCAGTTCGTACACGGCGCATGAAACTCCTACCGATCCTCGAGCCAGCTCGCGTTAGCAAGACATGGCTTCAACGCATCGCGCGCTTCACAGAGTTCGTGATGCGTCGCTTACCAGATCGGCCAAGCTTCAGACGATTCCGCCCCGGCGACACAAATCAACTCGCCTTGCCGGAGGAGTAGATGTTGATGACAGCGATCAGAGTATTCGCTGCCGCTTTGATTGCGGCAACCGTGCACGGGTGCATGGCCCCGGGCGAACAAGCGACGCCCGTAAGCCTTGCGGAGCTTTCACTCCGTCAGCGACTGGACGCCGCCGTGCCTGCGCTCCTCTTGAGAGAGAAGGTCGCGAGCGTGTCGATTGCGCACATCCGCAATGGCGAGATTGATCTGCTGGCCGCTTACGGCGATCAGGCTCCGGGAGTGCCCGCAAACGAAGAAACGATCTACAACATTGCCTCTCTCTCCAAACCTCTTGCAACAGAAGTCTATCTCCGGTTTGCGTCTCAAACAGGTTTGTCTATTGATGCGCCGATGGCGGACGTCTGGACCGATCCTGACCTCACCGGTGATTTCCGAACGAGGCGCCTGACCCCGCGCCATGTCTTGAGCCACCGGACCGGATTTCCGAACTGGCGTTACCAGACCGGCGGCGTTCTCAAGTTCGAGACGGATCCAGGTGACCGGTTTGGCTATTCGGGCGAAGGCTTTGAGTATCTTCATGCCTATCTCGACCGGGTTTCCGGTCAGACGCTCGACGAACTCGCCCGATCGCTTGTTCTGGATCCGGCCGGCATGCGGGACACCTACTTCGGCTGGCCGGAGTCCCAGCGCGCCCGCGTCGCCAGACCGTCAGCAAGAGGCAAGTGGTTAGAAAGTGACACGCGCGCGGATGTTCTCGCGGCTGACAATGTGCACACCACGGCGCGGGACTATGCCAAATTTATAGTGAGCATGTTTGAGGAAGGCAGCATGGCGTCCGCCCTTCGCGGCGAGCAGGTTCGTATTCAAACAGACCGGAAAGCAGAACTCTGCAAGCACATCAACGCCGCCGACTGTCCGCAGGAAGCCGGTTTGGGACTTGGCTGGGAGATCTACCAATTCAAGACAACAACGGTGCTGATGCATACCGGCAACGACTTGGGCGAGGCGGCGATTGTAATTGTCGACCTTCAGCGCCGCGATGCCTTCATTATGCTGAGCAATAGCAAAAACGGGCTCTCGGTTGCCAATGGACTGCTTGATGTTCTGGGGCTGGAACCCGGACTTGTTGAATATCTCAAACGGACCTGAAAGGAACAAGCATGTCTTCCGGTCATCGAGGCGCTCTGGATCGTGCAGCCGCATGCGAAGACGTCTAAACAAGCATACGGATCGCCCGCGATCGCTTTCAACGTTCCGATCGTTACAAGACGGGGAGCAAGCCGTCCGATCTGTTAGCATCGCCTCGGCGCGCGGACTATGCACGAGTGGAGGATCGATACGACAAAACGTCCTTCCAATTGGTGGGGCGAACGATCTTAAATAAAAGGAGTCTCTTATTCATGGTCTACAAACGATACAGTGCCGCCGCAGCTTTCCTGACCCTCTTGTTCGGGGCTGCCGGATGCGCCGCGTCCCTTGCCGAAGCGCCCGCGCAATCGACCCCGCCCGGCGGCGCGTCGATCTCCGTGATCGAGAATGTCACCGTACTGCCGATGACCGCACCCGGAGCTTTTCTGGAGAACGCAACGGTCGTGATCGAGAGTGGGCGTATCGTCTCGCTGGACCAGCCCGCGCCTGCCGATGCCTTGCGGATTGATGGCACCGGCAAGTGGCTGATCCCTGGCCTGGCTGACATGCACGTTCATCTGTTGTCGGATGGATTGCCGAGGCCGCCCGCCTATCCAACTGAAGCACCGACGATGTTCTTCGACACACAGGACATCATGACGCCGTACATCGCCAATGGCGTCACGCAGGTTTTGAACATGGATGCGATTGCACCGTCCATTGGACAGAGAAACGAGATCGCGCGCGGTGATGCACTGGGGCCGCACATCGCCCTCGCAGCGGTTATCAACGGAGGCGATGGCGCGCGCGGCCGGGTCGCCAACACGCCGTCCGACGGGCGCCAAGCCGTACGCGACATCAAGGCTGAAGGCTATGATTTCGTCAAAGTCTATTCAGGACTGGACGTTGAAACCTATCTCGCGATTGTCGATGAAGCGAGCCTGCAAGGCATGAAGACCCTGGGGCACATCCCGGACGCATTACAGGGCCAGTTGGACCGGGCTTTCGTGCCAGGATTCGGAATGGTGGCGCATGCCGAAGAGTTCTCGAAACACTCCGAAGACTTCACCTACGCCGATGCTGCTAGGTTTGCACAATTGGCCAAGGACAATGGCACATGGGTCAGCCCGACGCTGACCGTGATGCGCTGGATCGCCAGCGAGACGCGCTCGCTTGATGAGATGAAATCCTCGCCGGCCCTCCAGTATGTCCATCCCATGCTGCAGGCCAAATGGGTACAGGCCAACCGGTATCAAAAGAATTCCAGCCCCGAGCTGATTTCCTACTTCGACTCGATGGTGGTCTTCCATCGCCGTCTCGTGAAGGCGCTGAAGGGGGCCGGCGTGCCAATGCTTGCCGGGACCGACGCCATGACCTCGGGCGTCGTCGGCGGATTTTCGCTCCATGAAGAACTCGCGCTCCTTGTGGATGCCGGGCTCACGCCGGAAGAGGCACTGACCTCTGCAACGCGCCTTCCGGCCGAATGGCTTGGCGTGCAGGGCGACCGCGGAACAATCGAGCCGGGCAAGCGCGCGGACCTGGTTCTGCTGGACGCTAATCCGCTCACGGATATTTCGAATGCGCAGGAGATTGCCGGCGTGATGCTGAATGGGCGCTGGATCAGCCGCGCAGTGCTCGATGACATGCTTGCAGACCTCTCGGCACGCAACACGGACATGCGCGAACAGTTCGAAGCCGACAAGCTGATGAAAAGGCCCTAGTGCGGCCGCGCCGCAGGGGACTCAGGACATGGGTGCAGCCCCGATATAGAGCGTGTTCACGAGACAGTCCTTCGAGCTTTCCTTCGCGCGACGGTATGTTCCCGGGGTCATGCCGGTGAGACTCTGAAACTCCTTCGAAAAATGCGCTCGGTCATGGAATTGCAGAAGCAGGTCTTCGGCGAGTTCGGGGCTCCAGGGATTGGGATGGGTCATGCGAAGGGATGACTGAAGCCTGACGATGCGAAGGAGTTTGCTGGGCGACCAGCCGATCTCGTGTTTGCAGCGCTTGTGCAGGCCGCGTGTAGTGACGCCCAGCTCGCGGGCAATCTTCGAGACAGTTCCGCACAACTCGCCGGATGCCATCGCTTCAAATTCGGGGCGAGTTTTGGGCTCGCGGCCGGACTTGAGCGATATGCGAAGCCAGTCAGCGAGGATATCCGCCCGCTGCTCGAATCCGGTCGCACTCGCGAGACGCACGTTAAGGCCGGCACTGTCGAGACCGAGCTCGGCGAGGTCGACCCGGCGATCAATGAAAGATGACACATGAGTGCCAGCCAACTGCCCCGCGCCGCGCAAAGTGAGGACCCCGCACAAGATGTGCATGGGTCCGTTCACCTTGACTTCGTGCATCCCGCCCGAAGGCCCCCAAAGTCCTGCCCGCGGGACGGCCGAAAACGAGGCTATGCCCCGGCTCCGGACCAGGCAGTCTGCGCCAAGGACGATCTGAAGCAAGGGGCGGGCGTCAGGGAAATCCAGAGCCACGCCCAGCGCGGCGGCATCCTCGCGTTCGACAATGGATTCGAGAATGCCGGCAAGATCTGGCGGCGGCGGCAGACGACGAAACCTGATCGCGGACACAAGTGACTTTCGACCATCTGCCATGTTCCGATCCTTACAAGACTGGATCGGTCAGGCAATCCAATCTCGAGCAACTGTATGACCGCGCAGAACGTTCTGCGTGCATACAGTCGATCGGAGATGCCGCATGTCTGAGGTCCACCTGAACCGCCGCACTGTCTTGTCGGGGGCTGTCGCCCTCGGAACTGCTTCATTTGGCGCCTGTGCCGCTTCGCCCAAACCGCCGGCCCGGGTCAACCGTCCGGCAAGGCGTATAGTGGAGGAGGAGTTCCGATCCCGGCAGTTGCCCGCGTTGCAGTACGCGGTGGTCCACAAAGGCGCGGTGGTCGAGTCTGGCGCGCTTGGCCATGCCGTGGCCGAGCACCGCATTCCCGCGACCGAGGCAACACTGTTCCAGATCAACTCGATCACCAAATGCTTCATGGGAGTGGCCGTGATGCAATTAGTCGAAGCAGGCCGCCTGAGACTTGAAGATCGGGTTTGTGCGCATGTGCCGGGCCTGCCGGTCCGTTGGCAGGACGTCACTGTGGAGCAGGTAATGACCCATATGTCGGGGCTTCCGCAGATCATGGATGGCAATGCGAACCTGATCGGCCCAGATTTCAAATCTTCATGGCAGTCAACTCTTGACGCGTCGTTCGAGTTCGAACCCGGCGCAGCCTTTAGCTATAATGGTACCAACTCTGTGCTGACGGGTAAGTTGATCGAGGCCCTCAGTGGGCGACCGTTCACGAACTTTGTGACTGAGCGCCAGCTTTTCCCGACGGGTATGGAGCTGACTGCAGGCGCCGGATTTGTCGATGCGTTCGATGTCGTGGAAAACAGCGCGCATGTTTACATGTACCGAAGCGTGATCGATGGCGAAGAACAGATCAGTGGCCGTCTGCACAACAACTATTTCGAAGTGTTTGCCCCGCCCCTGCGCTCGGCCGCCGGCATGTACACGACTGCCCTCGAACTGGCGTCATGGATCTGTGCGCTTTTCGCCAACAGACTGATCAGCGCCGAGGCGCGCAAACCGTTGTGGACGCCCGGGCAGCTGCGCGATGGAACAACGGCTGGTTTTTCCGACCTGCTGAACGGATACGGTCTCGGTTGGCCTTGCATACTCAGAGACCGGCATCCGGCTGTTGGCGGCATCGGCGGTGGCAGGGCGGCCTTCTTTGTGTACCCTGAAGATGACCTTGCAGTCGTGGTTCTGACAAATCTTCGAGGCGCATCGCCCGAGTTATTCATCGACCAAATTGCAGCCGCATATCTGGCCGAATAATCGAACATCCCCCGCTGACGATCGGCTTGCAGCGTGCACAAGTGTTGGATGTCTCATTTCGGCGAGAAATTGACGACCGTCCGAGCGTGCACGAATGGCGGCAATCCGAAATGGCAATGGCATCCATAAACTGAGCGAGATCCTTCGACATTGCGACCTGGTCAGCCGGCGCGAATAGTAGAAGTTCTATCGGCGAATTCTGCGCCTCAAACAGACGCTACTTTTGCTCCGACAAATCGGACCAAATATCGAACTGATGGCTTAATGCCAATAATCACATAAGTTCAGTTCGAGTAGGTCAGGGGGCGCACATGCAGTGTGGACCAATGGGCCGCTCAACTACATAGGAAGCCGCACACCGATCCGCCTCGATGAAAGTCGCCTGGGCGGTATCAAAGTCAACAGGGTGCGGACTAACGATTGTTCCCAGTGCTCAGGTTCATACCGGCGAACTGGGTTTATCTACTACCGTCTCCTACGCTTAAACGCACCCCGAAACTCGGCCTGCAAGACCCAGTATTGCACTCTCTAAACGCTGGGCCACTTGGTCGTCAAAGCCAAGCCCAGGAGACAAAAAATGAAATCGTTCAAGTGCGTCGGCGACGCTGCAGAATTTATGTTGGTACTCGCCACTTACTTTCCGGAAGGATGCACAAAGAAGGGCCTGCATGGGATGATCACCTATCGAACCGAGGGTGGCGGCGTCGTGCACTTTTGGCCAACCGTAAGACGCATCCACTGTCAGGGCCCTCGAGACATTGCGGTAAGACTCGATCGATTGCTTCGGTGCTATATGGGAGTCGTTGAAGAATGATCACTTCGCGTCTTGTTGAGTGGAAATTATGGGTTGCGTTTTACCTCCTGCTCGCTGCCTGGCGATCTTTCTCACTCGCTACCCACTCGTGGCTCCATAGCACACGCCATATGAGTTCAGTTTTAGGGCAGGGCCCAGGGGCCACGTCAGAGTAGGAAACAGACATTCGTCGCGCCCGGGCAGGCGGCTTGAAATCGCCGAAATCGGCCGGTCAGCGCGAACGCGCTCCTTCGTTGAGCACATACGAAGTCGTTGTCCCTAGGAACGGGACTTCGATGCGGGCGAAGGCAGTATAGATCGGCTGCCACGCTCCGTTAAAGCGCTGTTCGAGCACCCGCTTTACGACGCCGTCAAGTTGGGTGTGAATTGCCAGCCGGCAGTCTCTCACCACGAACGCATCTAACGCATCCGAAACGAGTTGCCGCTTGCTCTCGTAAGGAAAGAAGTAGGACCAAAACTCACCGAAGCCGACGTTTAGCTCGTCGTTGTTTTGGAGCCCGAGTGCAAGTTCAAGCGAAAGCCCCGGCTGCGGCGGGACCCTCATCATTAGCTCGACATTCGGCTCGTCGACCTTCTCGATGGTAAAGGAGTGCCTCAGGGCAAAATCCCGAAACAGAGCTTCAGCGTCGTCTGCGTAGTTCGTCATGTTCAGAATATAGCAGAACAACCGATGATCGCTTAGGGCCAAGTCGGCTCCCAACATCGGGTGCCGTGTCCGGCAGGGTCACCTCAGTTCTGTCATTCGGGATCCTCGCCAGCACAAGGCCGGACTTCGCCGAAGGCAGTCGATCGCAATCTTTCCGCCGCGTACATTCCTCCTATAACACAGATTGGCAGCTGACCCCCCCGGCGTCTTTCTTTCGGGTTTCATTTCCGGTTCAAGAACAGCTCGGCGCAGAAGCCGAAATCGAAAAAGGAGAAGGCATCAACTTGACCCGGAAATGAAACCCGAAAGATAGTCGCAAGGCGGGTCAGTTCTCGATGGAAACCCCGGGTCAGTTCTCAGCAGAAATCAACACTGGGCGGTTATCTTAAGGCTAAAACTCATGGAAGAAGCCGACTACAAGGCAGAATACGAAAAGCTAAATTCGTTGGCTGATCCCGCAGCCCCTGAAACGCTCATGCGCTTGGAGACTTTTCTCTCGCAAGCTATGTCGCAGGGTCTTCCGCGCGCATTTGCGGATACCGCGATCGCGATGATTCAGGGTCATATTTCCGATCAACGTTTTGGCGGACCGATGAAGCTATTGCGAGAGTCAGAGTCGCTGGGCTCTCGTCGTTCTTTTCCCGGCATTGGGTACTGTTATGCTAGGGGCTTTGGGGTCGAAAGAGATGACAGCCAAGCGCTTCCCTACCTCGAAAGCGCAGTCACGGATGGCGACACCTACGCCCATAACGAACTGGCGGCGTGGTATGCTGAAGGTCGACTTGTGGAGAAAGATACCGACCGAGCTGTCCAATTGCTCTCGAAGAGTGAAGAGCTTGGAAGTGATGCTGCACTAAAGACGCTGGCCGATTGGTATGAACGCGGAGAAAATGTACAAAAAGACATAGATAAAGCGTTCGAACGTTTTAAGAAACTCGCCGATAAGGGTGATGGATACGGTTGCTACAAAGTTGGCCGATTCCACGCGACCGGCACCCATGTCCAAAGGGACGGAGCCGAGGCTTTCCGGTACTATTCAAAAGGCGCTGAACTAGGGTACGCGTGCGCTAGCTGTGGCCTGGGCGATTGCTACATAAAAGGGTTCGGCGTCGAGGAGAATGCAGAAATCGCGCTGCAGTGGTACAAAAGGGCTATCGATGCAGAATGCCCCTACGCGATGTTGGAGGCCGCAGAAATATACAGAACAGGCGAGCGTGTTGAACGCCAAATCGGGAAGGCTCTCCGGTTGCAAGCTAACGGTTTTGCTAGGCAGAAAGAGCTCGGGCAAAATACCTACCTAGCCGACTACTATCTTTCCAGAATGCTCGATACGATCTCGACAGCGGAAATAGACGCTGAGACGCTTGATAGTATCAAAGTAGCCTGCGATCTAAACAATTCTGAAGCCTACGTCGCGCTTTTCCGAGCCCACTACGTTGGTTCAGCTGCGAGAAGGAATGTATCGGAGGCGCGAAGCTACCTAAAAAGTTCGAATAGATCTGGTTTCAAGAGTTACCTTGGCGCACGCGGTGAAAAGCTAGATCCATTCATAGGCATTGATAGCAGGCACAAGCATTTTGATGTCTGGGCTCTTGCTGTTTTCGAGATTCTTTATCAGGCAGCTGTCGGAGACGACTCTGCTTCCAATTCGATCTCGAGCGAGGTTTCGTCAGATCACTTCAATGTCGCGGAGCCTCTGAGGAGCGCAATTGGTCGCTTGGCGAGTGCGGTAGACCGAGGTTGGAGATTGGGAGCAGACAGTCCATTGATAGCTGCAAATTTCAAGGATTTTGCCGCATCTATTTCTTCCCGATCCTCCGATGCTTCTCTGATAGCTGACTATGCTTTCGCGGCTGGACGGATGGCGACAGCGCTTCGCCTTCCCGATGCCGCAGCGTGGAACGGATTAATGATGATAGCGGAGGCTCAAACACTTGGGGTGGAATTAGACGAATTCCTTCGCATGAGCACAAACGTGGGCATTGTCCACAATGCTTTAACCCCGCTGGGTACGCCGGTTCCGGGCCTGATCCGTCGTCGTCTCGAAGGGGACCCAACCGGGTTTGCCCGTCTTGAAGGCGTTTCGGTGTCTGGATCCGACGTCACGTTGATCGGTAAGCCTTCCCATCCGCACGAATTACCGTTGATCATTGACGAAGACAGGGAGGTTGCGATTGCTCTCGCTTTTGCTGAGCTTCAACCACTGGACGCATCTTTTAGTTTGGAGACGCACGGAAAACTGACACCAGAATATCGCGCTTACACAAGGTTGGATGTCCAATGGTTTTCCCCGGAGTGGCTAGCTCAGACCGAAGCAGGCAAGGCGCTTTACTGGGCTGACCATCTGATGAAGTCGATGAGCATGCGGGATGGCTTTATGTCTCTATTCGATCCAACCGTTTCTTCATCACTCGACCCTCACTTTGAGATCCCGAAAATCGTGGAGGAACTTCAGTCAACGCATGTGGATGACTACGACGGCATGGGAGGCCGCCATGCGATTATGCTCAAGTCAATCGACTACAGCGTAGAAAGACGAGGACTTGGTACTGCGTTCGATCTTCTGTTTCGTGACATTAACGTATTCATCGACGGATCGTATGTCAGGTACGAAGCCGATGGTAGTGAAGATCGCTCCGTCCGACCAAACGATCCAAACACAAGTGTCGGCAAATGGGGCGCACTTTTCACTGAGAATTATGAGTTGATTTC
This sequence comes from Hyphomonadaceae bacterium, assembly GCA_027485145.1. Lineage (GTDB taxonomy): Bacteria > Pseudomonadota > Alphaproteobacteria > Caulobacterales > Hyphomonadaceae > Hyphomonas. The sequence continues at coordinate 30,527 of JAIXRO010000208.1, forward strand.
GTCTCTCTTTCCGGTTTTTGAACGCGTTCGCCAGCTCTTGGCACTGTTTAAGTTAGTTGCAGCGGCCCGCGACGAAAAACTGGTCAACGAGGCAGCCTTGCAACGTAAAGCGCAATCTATAGTCCAGCGCTTTTCTGCGAGGAGTCGAAGCGAAAAAATCCTCGCTCCAAAGCCATGGCATAGAGGCGGATGTTGGTGTCAGGGTGGCGTTAGCATGAGAAATGCTGAGGCACGCAGACGAGAAGATTCAGATCCGCGCAGTCTACCGGTCGGCGGAGGGCCATTCTCGTTAGCCCGTGACCTTGGTAGCCTCAAAGAAAAATCCGTAGCCTTGATCGGGCAGCGCGAAGCAAAAAATGTGTTTATGGTGAAGACATCTTCAAACAGGGCGATGCTCGTCGCAGCAGACGGATACACCGGCTATAAGTATGCTCTTCAAGATGTGAATTCATCTCACGACGCATCCAAAAGCGATGCTGACCATGTCATAGCCTTGAAGACGCGACAGCAGGAGGGCGTTGGATTTGTCGCGATTGCGTCTGTCCCCAAAGACGTTAATCGGGGACATGGAGCCGCGATTGAGAAGACCGCCAGCCCATTGAGGGTCGATGCCGATGGTAAGATTTGGATGTCAAACTACCAGGCTGCAAAGTTAGCCGGGTTGCGTCCTGAAGAGTTGCACGGTGGGCGCTATGCTCGAGACCCGTCAGGCAACGACGTTTTTCAAGCTGGTTTAACGCCAAGTCAAAAGGCAGAGATCCAAAGAGCATTGACCTTCGAAATAACCGAGGTGAGTAAACCTCTTACTTGGATGTCGGCGTTGCAAGCGGAGTTTAAGGTGAACTCCTAGATTTTGGCTACGCCCCGTTTCTTGGACGCCTTCCTAAACGAACGCCTCTCTTCCGATGACCGAAAAGGGCCAAATAGCGCCGGCACCCAGGCATTTTCCAATGGCAGGAGTGTTACCGTTTCCAGACGGAGCACATTCTTCAAATGCAGTCAGTTCAAAAGCAAGGTATTGGTGTTGCTGTGACTCAGGGTGCGGCAGGACAGCGGTCTGTAACTCAATCTTCTCCGTCGATCGCATCAGAGATACTTTTGCCGACGAGATCAGCAACTCGAGATCTTTGGCTCTTTGAAAGGTGAGCATACCGCGCGGTTGTTTGCGCGTCCCGATGACCAAGAACAGCACCAATTTCATAAAGCGTTGCGCCGTTCATTAGCGCCATTGATGCAAAGTTGTGTCGCAGGTCATGCAACCGCAGTTTCGGAAGGCCCGCCTTCAGTCTTGCTCGCTCCCAAACTGCCTTTATGTCATAGCGACGTGCGGACGAGTTTCCCGTTTGTGGGAAGACCAACTCGCTTTCGTGCTGGCCACAATCTCGCCAGGCTCTAATCAGTTTGGTTGCAACAAAGGAAAGCGGCCGACGGATTGTGATACCGTGGCGCCGGCCACCTTTGATATGATCAGAGGGCACCGACCATTCGCCGAGTTCCAGATCGAATTCAGTCCACTTTGCGCGCAACGCCTCACCGCGCCGTGCTCCTGTGTGGGCCAGCAATTGAACCAGTGTCGCGCCGCCGACGTCGTGATCCTCCTTTAACGCTTCAAAGAGTGCCTTGACCTCTTCTGCGGTCAGAATGGTTTCTCTCGGTTGCTCAGGGTAGCGATCAATGCCTTCGCAGGCATTCTTGGTCACATGTTCGCTGCTGAACGAAAGAAGCTTCGATAGCAATGAAAGTGCTCTGTTGGCAGCGTAGGGCTTTGCGAAAGCTGCGCCGTGCCATTTGCGAACAACACTCGGTGTGATCTCGTCGACAAAGAGCTTGCCCAGTTCCGGACCAACCCTGGTCTTCCAAAGCTGCTTATCGCCGCACACGGAGCTCGTTGCCTTCTTCGGAAGCGCGTGGTCCGAAAGATAGTTGCTCCAAACCTCCTCAAGCGTCGGGATCGATTTGCGCTTATCGAGTTCATCGAACGGGTCAAAGCCACGGCGAACGTCTGCAATTGCGGCTTGAGCGCGCTTTCGAGCTTCGTCCACTGGGACGTCGTTTGTCCGCCCGAGGCTTCGGCGTCGCTGCCGACCGCGCTCATCCCTATAGAAGACCGCAAACGACTTAGCCCCGGTTGGAAAAATCCGGACGTGTAGGCCTTCGCAGGCGGTGTCCCAAACCGCATACTCGGTTCGCAGAGGTGCGCACTCGCTGATGAGGGTCTTCGTGAGTTTTACCTTGCGGCGAGCGCCTGGCATTGGGGGTCTCCACGGAAGCAATATGGAAGCAGGCGGAAGCGAACTGCCGCGTAAGCGGAGGTGCTGAACATGACTGCGCATGCCCGTTAATTCAATAAATACAGTGTATTGAGAGTAGCAGTAGGTGGGTGTGGGTAGGACGGCGTACCCTCCGTTGGATCGATTTGTAATCAGGGGGTCACGGGTTCGAGTCCTGTTGCCGGCACCACGCGACCTGCTTTCGTTGCTGCAGCCTGAGCGGTATGCACCTTTCCAGCGACGCCTTTTCCGCCAAATTCTACCTTCCCGCAGACGACAATCGGCTCGTGAATCTTCCGGGCGAAGATTGCCGTGGCGTTCGGAAGTGGCTTTGACGGAGGCGATATATTGTAGACTGAACATCAGTGTGGACGCACACCTGCTTGACGTTTTCGACAATTGGCACCCCTAATGTCGAAAACAGAGAGGGAGGTCCTGAACATGGAAACGATGAACCGGCTGGAGTTGTTGGGAGCGCCTGGCTCGCCCTACACCCGCAAGATGATTGCGTTACTGCGCTATCGGCACATCCCGCATGCGATCATATGGGGCGGTCACCAGTCGCCGCCTCCGGGTTATCCCGTGCCGAAGGTGAAGCTGCTGCCAACAGTCTATTTCAAGGACAGCAGAGGCGAAACAGAGGCCGTGGTTGACTCAACCCCCATCATCCGGCGCCTCGAGCGCGAGCAGTCTTCGCGCCGCGTCCTTCCACCGGGCGGCTTCCTTGGATTGCTCAATGACCTGATCGAAGATTTCGCTGACGAATGGCTCACGAAGGCGATGTTCCACTATCGCTGGTATCATGCGGCAGACCGCAAGAATGCCGGTCCGCTGCTGCTCTTCTGGTCAGCGCCGATGGCGGATGACGAGACCGCGCAGCGCATGAGCGAATATTTCACAAAGCGCCAGTTCGAACGTCTATATGTTGTTGGATCCAATGACGTCACGGCGCGGACGATCGAAGAAAGTTATGCGCGCTTCGTGACGGTGCTCGACAAGGTGATTGGACGATCCGGTTTCGTTCTTGGAAGGCGCCCCTCATCGGCCGACTTCGCGATCTACGGACAGCTGACTCAACTCGCCATTATCGAGCCGACATCTGCGGCGGTCACGCAAGGGTTGTCGCAACGCGTCCGGGCCTGGGTGGACCGGGTAGACGATTTATCGGGCGCCGTACCGACGGAACAGGACTGGTTGCCGCCGCAGGAGGCTGGAGCGCACTTGCAGCCGCTGCTGTCGGAAATCGGACGCGTCTATGCGCCCTTCCTGCTGGCGAATGCAGCGGCGGTTTTGGAGGGAAAGGCGGACTTCGAAACGCAGATCGACGGACGCGCCTGGACGCAGCCAACATTCCCCTACCAGGCCAAGTGCCTTCAGTGGTTGAGGGAAACTTACGCTGGGCTCGCAGATCCGGATCGGGCACTCGCCGATGCCGCGTTCGCGGGCACGGGCTGCGAAGTGATGTTTCGGCCCTGAGGACGCGGCGAAGAACGGCAAGCGAAGGTCGAAAATCGACATAAAAATGTGACCTACCCGACACTGAACCGTATCAGAATGCTCCTAAAGCTGGACCTCACCTAGGGGGGCCATCGCATGGGCGATCCGAAACTCATCTATTCCCTCGAGATCCGCGTGCTGGATCTCGAGAAGAAAATCGAAGGCCTTGAAAAACAGGTCGAGACCCTCGCAGCGGGGCGGAAGGGTGCGTCGTCAAGCGGGTCGGCGCCACTCCCGGCCATCTTGATGAAGCGGATCAGCGATGGCGAAAACCCGGTCCGGGCCGTGCGGCAGTTTCGCCTGATGACACAGCGGAAACTGGGCGAGCGCAGCGGCATCCGTCCCAATCACATCTCCGCCATTGAGCGGGGGATGTCCTACGGGCTCAAGACGGCGCGGCGGCTCGCTGAAGCGCTCGAAGTTCAGGTCGATCTGCTCCTCGACTGAACGGTTGCCCGCTCAAGGCGTGGTGCTTGCGCGGACACGTGCGGGCGGCACGAAGACAAACTCGTCACCCGATCGGCTGAAGCCCGCCAGCGGTAACGCAAACCCGAGTGCGCGAGATATGCGCCCCGAAATGCGTACCTCAAATTTGCCTGCAGAGCCCGGCGCGACGCGGAGCAGGGCCGCAAAGCGCGTGCCAGCGGCGTTCTCGGATTGAAGCGGTATCAGCAGCTTGCCGTCGTCGCACGAGAGGTCCCCCCGCAGTTCGCTCCAACCCGATCCAAGAACGTCGCGGTTGAGGTCCAGCACGTCGCTCGTTGCGACGCCGGCAGCCTCCACGCATTGATTGCCCGCGAACCGGATCGCTGGGCCCTGGAGCTTGACCTTGCCGCCAGATTGCTGAAGCCAACGCGCCGTTTTCTCGTATTCCAGCAAGTCCAGCGTGATCACATAGTCCTTCAGGGTGATCGCCGGCCCGCGCTCGAACGACACCTTGCCATTGCCGATTCCGTGGTTGCCGGTCCAGGCGACGGCATATTGCAGATTGCCACCAAGCAAGGCGTTCGCGTCGAGTTCGAGATCGGCGTCACCATAGGTCGTTCCCTTGTATTTGAGGCCTTCAAGCCGGCCGCTCAGAACCGAGCCCACTGAACGGGACCATTCGGCGCCGCTTGACGATACGCCTGAGTATTTGAGAGCGGTGCCCAGCGGCAGAAAGGCGAGGCCCGCAATCGCCGCAATCAGCAGCAACAGGATGACTAGAAAAAAGCGGATCATGCGTTCTGCGCTCCGGGCGAGGCGCTCCTTACGAGCGTCGCTTCATACTGTACAAAACTACATCGCGTTTGTGCGGGTCAAATCGAAACTGCAGGCTCTCGTGCTGAGCGCTCTGCCCGCAACCTCTCCCGGGGGGAGGGCTTGCAACCGGCCGACTTGACATGGAAACTGAAAGCGTTGGCGAGGCGATGGATGATGCAACAAGCTGAGGATTTCCGGCAGGAGACGCGGGCGCTGAATCGTCTCGTCTCATCGCTGCCGGTGGCGGCGTTCAACCGTCCGACGCAGTTCAAGGACTGGACTATCACCGAGGTGATCCGCCACCTGCATTTCTGGAACAAGATGGCCCATTACCAGCTGAGCGATCCAGACCAGCTGATCGAGCACCTGAAGCAGATGCAGGCGCGCGGCATCTCCATGCGCGCCTATGAGGCTGAGCGGCTCGGGCACCTCAGCGAAGGCGCCTTGCTGGTCGAGTGGGTGTCGTGGGCGGAAGCCGCGGCGGACCTGTTCGCGCAAGCGGATCCGAAGGCGCGCCTGAAATGGGCGGGCCCTGACATGAGCGCGCGGTCGTCGATGACGGCCCGGCAGATGGAAACCTGGGCACATGGCCAGGAAGTGTTCGACTTCGCCGGCCGCAAGCGCGAGAATGAGGACCGTATCGCCAATATCGTTACGTTGGGTGTGAACACATTCGGTTGGACTTATGCGACGCGCCGGGAGACGCCGCCCGGACCGATGCCGCACCTCGTTTTGACAGCGCCTTCGGGCGAGGTCTGGCTGCACGGTGAGCCGACCGAGAGCGAACGGATTGAGGGCCTCGCAGAGGAATTCTGCCAGGTTGTCACGCAGACCCGTAACGTGGCCGACACCAGCCTTCGCGTGACGGGACCCGTTGCCACAGACTGGATGAGCAAGGCGCAGTGTTTTGCCGGCCCGCCCAACCCACCGCCCGCGCCGGGAACCCGGTTCACGCTGACGCGCGCCGCCGTCTGACGCGGCTGGACAAGGCGCGAGCCCGCGTTACGAGACAACACTTCAAAGCATCCTTCCGGAGACCAGGCCATGTCCATTCTGCTGCTCGAGAAACGCGGGCCTATCGCCCTGATGACGCTGAACCGTCCGGAGATGATGAACGCGCTCGGACAGGAAGGTGATGGCCCAGCAGTGGCTGCCGTCTGCGCCCAGATCATGGCCGATACATCGATCCGCTGCGCCGTGCTGACGGGCGCAGGGCGGGCTTTCTCGGCAGGCGGCGACGTCAAGGCGATGAAAGACAAGACCGGTGCGTTTGGCGGAAGCCCCGCAGACATCCGCGAAGGTTACCGGCGCAACATCCACATGATTGTCCGTGCCCTGTACAATCTCGAAGTTCCGTTGATCTCGGCGATCAATGGGCCGGCGATCGGCCTTGGCTGTGAC
>JAIXRO010000148.1 GCA_027485145.1 Hyphomonadaceae bacterium
ACGTTCGAGATCGTCTTCTCGAACAGTTCATCGAACGGCGCGACGACCACCACCGGCAGGCCCTTCTCGATCAGTGCAATCGGGCCATGCTTGAGCTCGCCCGCAGCGTAGCCTTCGGCATGGATGTAGGACACTTCTTTCAGCTTCAGCGCGCCCTCCAGCGCCAGCGGGTAATACCGCCCCCGGCCGAGGAACAGCACGTCGCGCTTGCCCGCAATCGCCTTCGCGATGTCCTTGATCTGCGCCTGCGATTCCAGCGCTTCGGTCACCTTCCGCGGCAAGGCCAGCAGGCTCTTCACGTATTTCAGCTCATCGCCCGGCAACAGCTGCCCGCGCGCCTTTGCGGCCGAAAGCGCCAGCACCGCCAGCACCGACAATTGCGCGGTAAACGCCTTTGTCGAGGCGACGCCGATCTCCGGCCCGGCATGCGTCGGCACGATCGCGCCGGCTTCGCGTGCAATCGAGCTTTCCGGCACGTTCACCACCGCGATGGCCGGTTTGCCGTTCTGCCGGCAATAGCGCAGCGCCGCCAGCGTATCGGCGGTCTCGCCCGACTGGCTGACAAACATCGAGAAGCCCGTGGTCGGCAGCACCGGCTGGCGATACCGGAACTCCGAAGCAATGTCCGGCTCGAAAGCAAGCTTCGCAATCTGCTCGAACCAGTATTTCGCGGTGAAGGCGGCATAATACGCCGTGCCACAGGCAATCGCCACCGCCCGGTCGGCCTTTGCGAAGATGTCGGCTGCGACCTGGCTCACTTCAATCGTCTGCGATGCCTGGTCGATATAGGGAAGGATCGAGCGCGCCAGCGATTCCGGCTGCTCATGGATTTCCTTCAGCATGAAGTGGTCATATTCGCCCCGCTCGATCAGCGCGTCATTCACCGCCGAGGTCACGCGCGGCCGGTTCACACGGTCGCCGCGCACGTTGCGGATATCGAAACTCGTCTTGGTAAGGATGACCCAGTCGCCCTCTTCCAGATAGGTCACCTCCCGCGTCAGCGGCGCGAGCGCAATGGCGTCCGAGCCGAGATACATCTCACCCTCGCCATAGCCGAGCACGAGCGGCGAGCCCTTGCGCGCGCCAATCACGAGGTCCGGTTTCGAGGCAAAGATCGCGGCAATCGCAAACGCGCCGGTAAAGTGGGTCAGCGCGTCGGCAAACGCGGCCACCTCGTCCATGCCCTCGGCCATGTTCTGTGCCACCAGCTGGGCGATCACCTCGGTGTCGGTCTCGGACTCGAACACCCGGCCCTTGGCTTCCAGCGCCTCGCGTAGTTCGCGGTAATTCTCGATGATGCCATTGTGCACCACCGCCACCCCGTCCGCCATGTGCGGGTGAGCGTTGGTCTCGTTCGGCGCCCCGTGCGTCGCCCAGCGGGTGTGCGCAATGCCGGTGAAGCCTTCGACCGGGTCGTCGCTGAGACGCGCCTGCAGGTTGTGGATCTTGCCCTTCGCCCGGCGCCGCTCGATACCCTCATGCCAGGCGACGGCTATGCCGGCGCTGTCATACCCGCGGTATTCCAGCCGCTTCAGCCCGTCCACCAGCCGCGTCGCGACCTGACCCTTGCCCGCAATTGCCACGATACCGCACATTTGAACCACTCCGACACATCGCCCACCCAGCGATCGAGAGCTTCATTAGACGCCGTCAGTTTGGCTGCACAATGACGATTTATGTTGATTTATGACATGCAATGCGGCCCCTTTCGGCGCGCCGGAGCCGGCGGGGATGCTTTAGTTTTCCTGAAGCGTGTGTGCGGCGCCGCCGGGCCGCCTTTCCTAAACGGGAAAGGAGGGCTAACGGACGCCATTGCACTCTCCCGAAGGAAGCCCCCGACTTGCCGGCCCTCACCCACCTCGACCGTCTCGAAGCCGAAAGCCTGCACATCCTGCGCGAGGTTGCCGCCGAGTGCGAAAAGCCGGTGATGCTCTATTCCATCGGCAAGGATTCGGCCGTGATGCTGCATCTGGCCCTCAAGGCCTTCTATCCCTCGCGCCCGCCTTTCCCCCTGCTGCACGTCGATACCGGCTGGAAGTTCCGCGAGATGATCGCCTTCCGCGACCGCAAGGTGAAGGAACTCGGCCTCCAGCTGCTCGTCCACACGAATCCCGACGGCGTGGCGGAAGGTGTCGGCCCCTTCACGCACGGCTCGGCCTATCACACCGACGTGATGAAAACCGTCGCGCTCAAACAGGCGCTCGACAAATACGGCTTCGATGCAGCCTTCGGGGGCGCCCGGCGCGACGAGGAGAAATCCCGCGCCAAGGAACGCATCATCTCGGTACGGACGGCCGGCCACCGCTGGGACCCGAAACGCCAGCGCCCGGAACTCTGGAACCTCTACAACACACGCCTGCAGAAGGACGAGTCCCTGCGCGCCTTCCCGCTCTCGAACTGGACCGAGCTCGACATCTGGCAGTACATCCGCCGCGAGAAGATCGAACTTGTCCCGCTTTACTTCGCGGCGCCCCGACCCGTCGTCGAATGGAACGGCACGCTGATCATGCTGGACGATGACCGCGTCCCGCCCGAGATCGCGAAAAAGGCGAAGATGAAATCCGTCCGCTTCCGGACACTCGGCTGCTACCCGCTCACCGGCGCCGTCGAAAGCACGGCCACCACGCTTGACGACGTCATCCAGGAAATCCTGCTCACCACGACGTCCGAACGCCAGGGACGCGCCATCGACAAGGACCAGGCCGCCTCGATGGAGAAGAAGAAGCAGGAGGGCTATTTCTGATGCGCCTCCACGATGATCTCATCGCCGAAGATATCGGCGCCTATCTCGAAGCCCATGAGCAGAAATCCCTGCTCCGCTTCATCACCTGCGGCTCGGTCGATGACGGCAAGTCCACGCTGATCGGCCGCCTGCTCTACGATTCGAAGATGATCTTCGAAGACCAGCTCGCAACGCTTGAGGCCGATTCGAAGCGCGACGGCACGCAAGGCGACAACATCGACTTCGCCCTCCTCGTGGACGGCCTCGCCGCCGAGCGCGAGCAAGGCATCACCATCGACGTCGCCTACCGCTTCTTCGCCACGCAGAAACGCAAGTTCATCGTCGCCGACACGCCCGGCCACGAACAATACACCCGCAACATGGCGACGGGTGCCTCGACGGCCGATTGCGCCATCCTGATGATCGACGCCCGCAAGGGCATCCTCACCCAGACGCGCCGCCACTCGATCATCGCGACCCTGCTCGGCATCCGCCACCTGGTCCTCGCGATCAACAAGATGGACCTCGTCGGCTACAAGCAATCTGTGTACGACCAGATCGTCGCGGACTACAAAGTCTTCGCGCAGGCCCTGCCCGGCAATCTGGAGATCACGCCGATCCCGATCTCCGCCCTCGCCGGAACCAACATCACCGAGCGCTCGCCCGAGACGCCCTGGTATGCCGGCCCGAGCCTGATGGACTTTCTCGAGACCGTCGAGATCGCGAAAGAGGCCGAAACACTGCCCTTCCGAATGCCGGTCCAATGGGTGAACCGCCCGAACCTCGATTTCCGCGGCTTCTCCGGCCAGATCGCCTCCGGCCGCGTCCGCCCCGGCGACCGCATCCGCTCGCTCCCTTCGGGCCGCGAAACCACGGTCACCCGCATTGTCACGCAAGGCGGCGACCTCAATGAGGCCGTCGCCGGCCAGTCTGTCACGCTCACCTTCGCCGACGAGATCGACACCTCGCGCGGGGACCTGATCGCCGAGGGCACAGCCCCGCCGGAAGTCTCCGACCAGTTCCAGGTCAAGCTCCTCTGGATGAGCGAAAGCCCGCTGCTCCCCGGCCGCCGCTACTTCCTGAAATCCGGCACGCGCACCGTCTCGGCCACCGTCAACGCCCCCAAGCACGGCATTGACGTCAACACGATGGCGGAGACCGCCGCGCGCACGCTCGAGCTCAACCAGATCGGTGTCACCACCCTCGCCCTCGACCAGGCGATCCCGTTTGATCCCTATACGGTCAATCGCCTCACCGGCAGCTTCATCCTGATCGACCGCCAGACCAACGACACCGTCGCGCTCGGCCTGATCGATTTCTCCCTGCGCCGGGCCGCCAACATCCACTGGCAGGCCATCGACGTCACCCGCGAAGCCCTTGCCGAGCAGAAGGCGCAGCAGCCGACCGTCCTCTGGTTCACCGGCCTCTCAGGCTCCGGCAAATCCACCATAGCCAACGCCCTGCAGAAACGCCTCTACCAGATGGGCCGCCACACTTTCATCCTCGACGGCGACAATGTCCGCCACGGCCTCAACCGCGACCTCGGCTTCACCGACGCCGACCGTGTGGAGAACATCCGCCGCGTCGCCAACGTCGCCCGCCTGATGACGGACGCTGGCCTCATCGTACTCGTCTCCTTCATCTCGCCCTTCCGCGCCGAACGCCAGATGGCCCGCACGCTGATGGCCGACGGGGAGTTCGTCGAAATCCACGTCGACACGCCCCTGGGCGTCGCCGAGGAGCGCGACGTCAAAGGCCTCTACAAGAAGGCCCGCGCCGGCGAGATCCGCAACTTCACCGGCATCGACAGCCCGTACGAGCCCCCGCTCAACCCGGAACTGCGCCTCGACACCGTCAATCGCACCCCCGAAGAAGCCGCCGAAGAAATCCTCCGCTTCCTCGCCCTGCGCGGCACGTTCGACATCTAGCGATGTCCGCTCAAGTGGGGACCGGTGACACGACTCCAGGTCGTGCGAGGTCACACAGACGGCAGGATCCGGTTTAGCGGATGCGGGCGCGCATGCGGATCGTGAACTCTCCCGCCGGGCTTCCATTTGGCAAGCTGCCCTTGGGATTGAGACAGAGGTGCTTCACCAGTGGATCATATCCCGGCTCAGGCACGTAGGTGCACTGGGCAAGGGAGACCGGGTGGGCCATGATCTGGCGCTCATAGTCGAGCCCCGCGCTCCAGCTCCATTCCGGGGGGACGCGACTTCCAATCAGATCGATTTCGGTTAAATTGCTGCGGACAGCAACAGTTGAGAAATGAAGGTAGCGGATGACGTCTGAGAAACACCTCGCGCAAGTCAACATAGGGCGAGTGTTGGGCGGTCCTGATGAGCCTGGAATGCGGGACTTCTTTGACAATCTGGCGCGCATCAATCAGCTCGCTGAGCGCATGCCGGGATTTGTCTGGCGCCTCAAGGATGAGACCGGCGACAGCGCCATGTCTCTCAGCTGGCCCGGTGATCCGACCATGAACGTCAATCTGTCGGTATGGAAAGACGATGAGTCCCTGGCGACATTTGTGTTCAAGACTGTCCACCAGAACTTCTATGCCCGGAAGCATGAGTTTTTCGAAATGCCTGAACAGCCTACGGTCGCTCTGTGGTGGGTGGACATCGGGCATGTCCCCACCGTCGAGGAAGCTAAAGAACGCCTTGATCACCTTATTGCACATGGAGCGACTGAGTTTGCATTCGGCTGGTCTAGCCTTCCCACCGCCAAACTCTGGCGCGAGCGCCGTTGCGCATGATGGAAACCGATTCCGGGCAGCTTAGACCGCTCGCGACCAATCAGTGAAAAGCCAACTGGGGGCCAAAACTCTCCCCAAAGTCTCGTTCCGGTATCACTCCCGCTGAACCGCGAAAGACGCGTCGACACCTTCAGCCGCTTCTCCGCCCTGCGCCGCCCGATCAATGGCCGAGCCTGTCCCGGAACAGGATATACGCGGCCTGACAATCGGCCTGACGAGCCGCTGTGAAGTCTGCTAGATCAAGCCTTGATGCCCAAGGACCAGCCCGCCCCCGCAGACACCGAACTCGCCGCGGCCCTGCGCGCCTCGCGGCAGGTATTCTGGCATGCCGGCGGCTTCAGCCTGTTCGTCAATATCCTGATGCTGACCGGCCCGCTCTACATGCTGCAGGTCTATGACCGCGTCCTCGCCTCGCAGTCGGTCCCGACCCTCCTGTCGCTCACGCTGATTGTCCTCGTTCTCTATGGCACGCTCGGCGTGCTTGAATGGGCGCGCTCGGGCCTCTTCAGCGTCGCCGCCTCCCGCTTCGAAGGCGCCCTCGGCGAGCGCACGGCCGCCGCCGCCATGTCGCTCAGCCTCGCCGATCCCGGCCGCGCCTCGGACCGCCCGATCCGCGACCTGCGCCAGCTGCGCCGCTTCATCGCCAGCCCCGTCACCAGCGCCTTGTTCGACGCGCCCTTCGCGCCGCTCTTCCTCCTCGTCCTCTTCATGCTGCATCCGGTCTTCGGCCTGTGGGCCGTGTTCGGCGCCGTGATCCTGATCGCCGCCTCGGCCCTCAACGAGCGCGCCTCCGCCCGCCTCACCCGGGAGAGCGAAGACTTCGAACGCGCGAGCGCCCAGCGCGCCGCCGAGATGACGCGCAACGCCGAAGTGCTCGGCGCCCTCGGCATGGGCGGCGCACTCCGCCGCCGCTGGCAGGTCCTGTTCGATGGCGGCGACCGCGCCTTCTCGCGCTCCGGCCGCATCCTCTCGGGCTTCTCGTCGGGCATCAAGGCGTTCCGTCTCTTTCTGCAATCGGCCATCCTCGGCATCGGTGCCTGGCTCGTCATCCAGGGTGAGGTCACGCCCGGCGCGATGATTGCGTCCTCCATCCTGATGGGCCGCGCCATCGGCCCGCTCGAGCAGATCGTCGGCGGATGGCGCGCCATCGTCGTCGCGCGCGAAAGCTGGGCCTCGCTCACCGAAGCGCTGCGCCGCGCGCCGGTGCCCGCGCCGCAGATGCCCCTTCCGCCGATCCGGGGCAGCGTGCAGGTGGAGAATGTCTTTGCCGGCCCGCCCGGCGCGGAGACGCCTGTCCTCAAGGGCCTCACGTTCAGTCTCGAACCCGGCGACGTGCTCGGCGTGCTTGGCCCCAGCGCCGCCGGCAAGTCCTCGCTGGCGCGCGTGCTCACCGGCACCTGGCCGCTGACCTCCGGCCATGTCCGCCTCGACGGCGCCGACATCGCCCAGCTGCCCAGCGACACGCTCGGCCCCCAGATCGGCTACCTTCCTCAGCAGGCGGATCTTCTCTCGGGCACCGTGCGCGACAATATCGCCCGCTTCCGCGAGGACGCTTCGCCCGAGGCAATCCTCGCCGCCGCGCAGGCCGCCGGCTGCCACGACCTGATCCTGCGCCTCGAGAAAGGCTACGACACCGATATCGGCTTCGGCGGCGCCTATCTCTCCGCCGGCCAGCGCCAGCGCATCGGCCTCGCCCGTGCCCTTTACGGCAATCCGAACCTGATCATCCTCGACGAGCCAAACTCGAACCTCGACGGCCCGGGCGAAATGGCCCTCCAGTCCGCCATCGCCGCCGCCAAGGCCCGACGTGCCACCGTGATCATCATTGCCCACCGCCCGAACGCCATCGTGCATTGCACGAAGCTGATGGTGCTCGATGACGGCCGCATCCGCGAATTCGGCCCTGCAGAAGACGTGCTCGCCAAGGTGCTGCCGAAGCAGGCCGCAAACCTCCGCGCCGTCCGCCCAGGGGAGGCGCCCAGTGGCTGATCTCGCACCCACCCCCTCCGTACGCGGAGAATTCCTGCAAGGATACCTGCGCGCCGGCTGGGGCATCATCGCCCTCGTCTTCGGCGGCCTGATCGCCTGGTCGGTCTTCGCCCCGTTCGAAGGCGCCGTGCTGACATCCGGCCAGATTTCCGTCGCCTCCAACCAGCAGGCCGTCCAGCATCTCGAAGGCGGTATCGTGCGCGAAATCTATGTGCGCGAATCCGACGCCGTCACCGAGGGCCAGAAGCTGCTCTCGCTGGATGGTACTGCCACCGGCGCCTCCCTACAGGGTCTCGAAGCGCGCCTGTTCGGCCTTCTCGGCACCGAGGCCCGCCTCGTCGCCGAACGCGACGGCACCGCCGAACTCACCCTCCGCCCCGGCTTCGAAGACGTCGCCGCCCGCCCCGACGTGCAAGCCGTCCTCGCCTCGCAAACCTCCCTGATGGGCGCCCGCAGCGACAATCTCGGCACGCAGGGCGTGATCCTCCGCCAACGGATCGACCAGCTGAACACCCGTATCAAGGGCATGCAGAACGAGATCGCCGCGAAGGACGACCAGATCGCCCTCGTCGATGACGAGATCTCGCGCTTTGAAGTCCTGATGGAGCGAGGACAGGCCGTCATTACCCGCGTCCTCGCCCTGAAGCGCGACCGCGCCCGCCTGCAAGGCGAGAAGGATGCGCTGAGTTCCGAGATTGCCGCCACCCGTGTCCAGATCGGCGAAGCGCGCAGCGAGATCGCCCGCCTGGGTCAGGACACCACCGAAACGCTGCTGACCGAACTGCGCGATGTGCAGACACAGATCATTGAACTGACGGAAGAACGCCTCGCCCTGCTCGACCGCTCAGGCCGGCTCGACATTACCGCCCCGCGCAGCGGCCGCGTCCTCGGCATCAAGGCGCACACGGTCGGCGGCGTCATCCGCCCGTCCGAGCCCATCATGTACATCGTGCCGGAGAATGACCGGCTGGTCGCCAAAGTCCGCATCAATCCCATCGACATCGACAAGATCCGCACCGGCCAGCCGGCCGTGCTCCGCTTCAGCGCCTTCAACCAGGATGAAACGCCCCAGTTCGACGGCCGCGTCATCGCCGTCTCTGCCGACGCCCTGGTCGACGAGACCACCGGTGCGCCCTATTACGAAGCCACCGTCGAAATCCCGGACGCCGCCCTCGCCGCCTCCAGCTTCCAGCTCCTCCCCGGCATGCCGGTCGAAGCCAGCCTGCGCACCGAAAGCCGAAACGTCCTCAGCTATCTCGTGAAACCGCTGACAGACTCCGTCTCTCGCACGTTCCGGGAGTGAAAAGCTCCGAAAAGTCGACTTACCACACAAAATTATTATTGTGTGGTAATTGACATTCAATGCTTACCACACAATAATTTTTTTGTGTGGTAAATCATCTTGGAGCCGGCATTCGCCCATGACCTTCCGCAGGCACTCGCAGGTGGCGCAAGCTGCCTACCATGATCTGGTGTCGCTTCTGCTTGATGAGGCCGTCACGGAGTTGCGCGGCGCCCCGGCTCCCCGTCAGATCAACGGCAAGACATACTGGTATGATCGCTACCGCATCGGCGCCGACATTCATGAAAGCTACCTGGGCGAAGAAACTGCCGAACTGCTCGCACGTCTTGAGCAGTTCGAAGCGCTCAGGGCCGAACGCACGAGCCGGAGACAGGAACGATCAAGGATCGTCCGCCTGCTGAGGAGCGAGCGCTTCTTGGGAATGGACGGCGCAACCGGCAGCCTGATGGCAGCGCTCTCCCGCGCCGGTGCATTTCGCTTGGGCGGAACACTGATCGGAACTACGGCATTCCGGCTGTACGAAGGCGAACTCGGTCTTCGCCTTACCCTCGATCAGATCGCCATGACGAATGATATCGATATCGCAAGCTTCGAACGCCTGTCACTTGCACTCGGCGATACCGTGGCACCACCGCTTCAGGAAGTGTTTGATGCATTCGACTTTGCGCCCATTCCGTCACTTGACCGGACCCGGGTCTGGCGTTGGCGTCAGGCATCTTCCGAAACAATGATCGAGTTTCTGACTCCGTCCTTCGAGGAAGAAGAGAACCTGCGCGACCTGCCCGCACTTGGTGTCAGCGCCCGGTCCCTGCATTTCCTGAACTATCTGATCGCTGACCCTTTGCATGCCGCCGGTGTTTACCGGAACGGCGTCCTGATTCGCATTCCTCGTCCCGAGCGCTATGCAATACACAAACTTATCGTATCGGACCGGCGCAAGGACGGCCCCGACAGTCTCAAGGCGAAGAAAGACCTTCTGCAGGCTGAGCTTCTGATCGACATCCTGTCGGAAGACAGGCCAGGCGACCTTTCAGACGCCTATACAGATGCTCTCTCGCGCGGGCCTGCTTGGCGCGAACATATCGAACGAAGCTTGCTGCGATCACCTGTAACACGCGAAAGACTTGAGCGATCAATCGCAAGCGAATGACGGCAGGCTGCCTGCCCTAAAATGCGTGGCTCATCCTGAGCGAAGTCGAAGGATGGCAGCGAGAAACCAGCCTGACCCCTAATCCTTCGGCCGCTTGTAGCGCGGCGGGCCGTCCGGCCCCACTTTGCCCGCATACGGATTTTTGCCCTGGCGCACGAACAGGCGGATCGGCACGCCGTGCATGTTGAACGCCTCGCGGATGCCATTGATGAGATACCGCTTGTAGCCTTCCGGCATCTGGTCGCCGCGCGAGGCGATCAGCACGAAGGTCGGCGGGCGCGCCTTCATCTGCGCCATGTAGCGCGGCTTGATGCGCTTGCCCTGCACGCTCGGCGGCGGATGGTGCTCGACCGTATGGCGCAGCCAGCGATTGAGGTCGCCCGTCTTCGCCTTCGCCGTCCAGTCGCTGTAAACCTTGACCACCGCCGGCATCAGCTTGTCCACATGCCGCCCCGTGAGGCCCGACAGGAAAACGACCGGCGCGCCGCCGCCATTCGGCACCAGCCGGTTGGCGAGGTCGCGGATATGCCGCGCCGCGCCGTCCTGGTCCTCCACCGAGTCCCATTTCGAGATCACCAGCACGAGGCCGCGGCCTTCGCGCAGCGCAAGGTCCGCGATCTGCAGGTCCTGCTTCTCGAGCGCGTCATGCGCATCCATCACCAGCGCGACGATATCGGCATATTTCAGTGAACGGATGGTCTCGGCGGTGGACATCCGCTCCAGCCGCTCCTGCACGCGTGACTTGCGGCGAAGCCCGGCCGTGTCGACGAGACGGATCTGACGGCCTTCCCACTCCCAGTCGATGGTGATCGAATCCCGCGTGATACCCGCTTCCGGCCCGGTCAACAGGCGCTCCGACTGCAGCAGCTGGTTGATCAGCGTGGACTTGCCCGCATTCGGCCGCCCGACAATCGCGAGCCGGATCGGCCGCGGCGTCGCGGGCTCCTCATCCGGCGCGTCCACCTCGGCCGCCTCGATCGCCGCCACAAGATCATCGTCCGACAGCGCCGCGTCATCAATGTCGATATGCGCGAGCTTCTCGAGAATATCGTCGCCTGCGCCCGCGCCATAATTCGGCTCGGCCTCTTCCAGCGCGCGCTCGAAGGCTTCCGGGCCCAGCACGTTGCGGATCGCCTCATAGAGTTCGGCAAAGCCTTCGCCATGCTCCGCCGACAGGCCGACCGGCTCGCCCAGCCCAAGGCTGAACGCATCCATCACGCCCGCCTCGCCCTGGCGCCCCTCGGCCTTGTTCGCCGCCAGCACGACCGGCATGTTCGCCTTGCGCAGCAGCATCGCGAACGTCTCGTCCTCGGGCGTCACGCCCACGCGCGCATCGATCAGGAACAGCGCAATGTCGGCCTCGGCAATCGCCGCTTCCGTCTGCGCCCGCATCCGTGCCTCGAGGCTGTCATCGCGCACATTGTCGAATCCGGCTGTGTCGATCACCAGCAGCGGCAGGGTCGCAAGCCACCCGTCCGCCATCTTCCGGTCACGCGTGACCCCCGGCTGGTCATCGACCAGCGCAATCTTCTTGCCCACCAGACGGTTGAACAGCGTGGACTTGCCCACATTGGGGCGTCCGACAATGGCGAGCTTCAATGGCAAGGCCTCAGCCCTCCTCAAAAATCAGAGGGCAAGACGTTGGATTGAGGCGTCTGCCCTAGTCGATGGCGATCAGTTTGGCGTCGTCGGTGAGGACAAACAGCTTACCCTGCGCCGCAATCGGCTCGATATACACGGTATCCCCCAGCTTCAAAGACCCGCTCTGCTTGCCGTCCTGCGGGTTAAAGGCGAGCAACTCGCCGCGCGAGGAGACCACGATCACCCGGCCCGAGGCCACGATCGGCGCCGAATAGGAGATCCGCTTCTTCTTGTCTTCCTCGTCCTGGAACTGCCGCAGCGGCGTCACCCAGTAGGCTTCACCGGTCCCGGCATCGAGGCAGGCGAGCTCGCTTTCGGTGCCCAGCACGAACAGGAACCGGCCCACCAGCGCCGGCGCACGGGTCGAACCGACCGGCTGCGTCCAGACTCGTGCCCCGCTGCGCCCGTCGATCGCCACCGTCGTGCCCGACTGGCTGGAGGCATAGACAAGACCGGCGCCCAGAACCGGGCGCGAGCCGATATCGTTGATCTCGGAGATCGGTGTGAACCGTCCGGCCTGCGTCAGCGCGTCCGTCCACAGGCGGCGCCCGTTGGAGGCGAGATAGGCAATCACTTCGCCCGATGAGAACGGCGCGATGACGAAATCCTCGACCGCCGCGACACTGGAACTGCCCAGCACCCGGGCCGATTCCGCAATCGCCTGGTCGCTCCACAGGGTCTCGCCATCGGCGAGGTTCAGGCTGAAGACTTCGTTATTGTTCGACGTCACGAAGACGCGGCCATCGTCGATCGTCGGCGATCCGGTCATTGGCGCGCCAAGCTCGCGGCGCCATTTCTGCTCGCCCGTCGCCGCGTCCAGCGCCGCCACGAAGCCATAGCCGCTCGCCACCACAAGCGTGTCGCCTGTCACGGCCAACCCGCCGCCAATCGCGGACTTGTCGCGCTTTGAGTCGGCTTTCAGCCGCTCGGACCAGACTTCCGCGCCATTCTCGAGCCGCGAGGCGCGCACGGTCTGGCTGGCATCCAGCGTATAGATCGTCGTGGCACTCGCCACCGGCGGCGCCAGCAGCGCGCTCTTGCGCGAGGAGCCCTGACCGACCGAGCGGCGCCAGGCAATGTTCAAATTCGGCGCTGCCAGCACATGTCCGGCCACCTTGGCCGGATTGCTGCCGGCTTCCGTCCAGTCCTCGATGGGCTGCTGCTCCGGCAGCATGATCTCGACGCCGGTCAGCGTCGGGCTCGGCGCGATCCGCTCCTGATCGAGCACCATGGTGATCCGCCCGGCTTTCTCTTCGGCGGCCAGCTCTTCTTTCTTGTTGTCGCCTCCGAAGCCCGGAAGGCTTGGAAGACTTTCACAGGCGCTGAGCGCCACGATCGACGCCATCGCGAGCGTCGCGGCAGCAGGACGGGAAAATTTCATTGGCCGGTCTCCGGGGTTTCTTCGGCAGGCGTTTCGGTTGGGGCCGCCGGCGCTGCTGCGTCAGCCGCCACGGGGATCGCAGCGAGCGCAATTTCGGCGCGCTGCACGACGCCTGCCGGCGCCGCTGCGTCAAATTTCAAGCGGTTGTATTCGGTCCGGGCGCGGGCAATGTCGCCGCTGGAATAGGCCTTCGCCGCGATCAGCTCGCGTGACAGGGCGCCCATCGCCGAGTTTTCGGTGACCAGCGCGCCCAGCGTCGCTTCCAGTTCCGGCAGCGTCAGCGCATCGGCGCGGAAATAGGCAGTCTTCAGCAGCGCGAGGCGCTCATACGGCCCGCCTTCCGTGCCGCCGATGGCTGCCAGCGTCTCGGCCGCCGCCGCCGCATCGCCGCGGCCCTCCAGCTGAACCTGCGCGAGATAATGTGCCGCCAGCGGCGAGATCTTCGATTCCTTCGCCACGATTGCCTTGAACGCGGCTTCGGCCTCTTCGTACTGGCCGTCCTCGAGCGCCTTGACCGCCGCTTCCAGTTCCATTGACCGGGCGACCCGGGCGGCGTCCGCCTGCGGCTTCAGCACAAACTCGTTGATCGCCACCGAGCCGATCAGCACCGCGACGGATCCATACACGAAGGGCCGCCACCGCACCCAGAGGCTGGCGAGCCGCTCTTCGCGGACGTTCTGGTCAACTTCGGAAAAGATATCGGTCAAGCGGCAGGCTCTCTTTCGGATTCGGCGCGAACCTAGACGCCGCAAGGGGCGCCTGCAACGGATCAGCGCTGTTAGGCTTCAGGTTTTCGCAGGCTGTAGGTCTCGGCCCTGGCGGGGAAGGTGCGGGCGCGGACATCGGCTGCATAGGCCGCCACTGCCTCGGAAATCGTCGTATTCAGGCCAGCATAGCGGCGCACGAATTTCGGCGTCCAGTCAAACAGGCCCAGCATGTCCGGCGTCACCAGGATCTGCCCGTCACAGGCGCTGGAGGCCCCGATCCCGATGGTCGGGCAGGCCACCGCCGCGGTAATCTCGGCCGCCAGGTCCTCGGCCACGCCTTCGATCACGATGGCAAACGCGCCGGCCTCCTCGGCCGCCTTCGCCTCCGCCATCACCCGGCCGCGCTCGTCTGCGTTACGCCCCTTGGCCCGGAACCCGCCATCCACGTTGATCGCCTGCGGGCGCAGGCCCACATGTCCCATGACCGGAACGCCCCGTTCCACAAGGTGGGCGATCTGGTGCGCGGCATAGGCCCCGCTCTCGATCTTCACCGCCTGGCAGCCCGTCTCCTTCATGATCCGCGCGGCGTTCAGGAACGCCTGGTCGGCATTCGTCTCATAGGATCCGAACGGCATGTCGACGACCACGAACGCCTGCGTCGACCCCCGCATGACCGCCTGCCCGTGCAGGATCATCATCTCCATCGTCACGCCGACCGTCGAGGGCAGCCCGTGCACGACCATCCCCACGCTGTCGCCCACCAGCAGCAGGTCGGCATGCGCGTCCAGCAGCGCGGCGGTCGGCGCGTCATAGGCCGTCAGGCATACCAGTGGCGTGCCGCCCTTGGCGGCTGCAATATCTTTTACGGTTTTCCGGGCGGTCTGCGTTTGCTTTGACATGGGCTGAGCGATTAGCCCGCCCGGCCGCACGCCGCAAGGAAACACGAAGGGAATTCCCGATGCCGCCCGCCCTCCGCCGCACCCTCCTCTGGGCCCTCGCCTATGGCACGCTCGGCTTTGCCGCCGGCTTCGCCTTCGGCGCCCTGCGCGAACTCGTGCTGATCCCGGCTTTCGGCGATCGCACGGGACACCTCCTGGAGTTCCCGATGGTCACCGCCGCCGCCTGCGCCATAGGCGTCTGGATCGGGCGCCGCTCCAGCGGCCCGGCCTTCGCGATCGGTGTCCTCGGTGTCGTCGTCCTCATCGCCTTCGAAAGCACCATGGCGCTCGGCTTCATGCGCGTCAGCCTGACGGACTACCTCGCCGGCTACGACCTCACCCGCGGCGCCCTCTTCCCGGTCGGCCTCGCCCTGATGGCCTTCGCCCCCGTCATCGGCCGCAAGTTCAGCCGGCGCTAAAGCGGCGTTCCGAAAAGTGGACTCCGGTTTTCGGGAAAACGCCGCGAAAAAAGACAGCCTCAGGCTGGAATCGCCGGCATGCCGAACAGGATCGGGTGCAGCCAGAACGCAATCGCCGCATAGGCGGCGAGCCCCACGAGGACGGCGCCCGCATCGCCCACCATGCTGACCGCCGCGTCCGGCCCCGGCCCATTGTCGCCGCGCCGTTTCACCGCGATCCGGTCAATCACGCCATAGGCGAGGAAGCTGCCGAACAGCAGCACCGAGTTCAGCTCCCCGTTTGCGAGCAGGTGGCCGAACGCCCAGATCTTCACCGCCAGCAGCATCGGATGCTTCACCGCCTTCTTGATGCGCCCTGTCGGCAGGTAGGCCGCCGCGAGGAAGATCATCGCGAACGCCATCAGCAGCAGGTTCACGTGCGCGAGGAAGGCCGGCGGCGTGTACAGGATCGGCGCGGGCCGCGCCGCGCCATAGCCCCACACGATCAGCGCAAAGCCTGCAATCGAGAGCAGCGAATAGAGGCCCATGTACGGCCCCTCCCCCATCGTCTCCCGCAAATTCTTGCCCGGCGCCCGGCTGCGGACCGCCGAAAACAGGTGCGTCCCGAAAAAGATCACAAGCCCCAGAACCAGATACATCATCACGTTGCCCTCCCCGGCATTTGGCAGGACGCTAGCGCGAATGCGCGATGTGTGAAAGCCGACAGGCCCTCACCTCCCACCGCTCCGCGGCGGGCCCCTCCTCTCCCATTTCATGGGAGAGGGATTGGGAGCCACAACTAACCCCTCTCCCGCCTCGCGGGAGAGGAGGGACCCATTGCGCAGCAATGGGAGGTGAGGGCCTTCGAGTCAGGACACTTACGCCTACGCCCCGCCTCCCCAACTCCCAACAAATTCAACGCCTTGAAAAAAGATTGCGCGTCCGAACGCACCCCCCTCCGGACCGGGTGTACACTCGGCGCATGCCTGAAACCCCTCCGCCCCCGGAAGATGATGTTCCCCACGGCCCCCTCATCGACGAGGGCGGCTGGCTGACGAATGTGCTGATGATCCGCCTGCGCGAAGCCCTCGCCGCCCGCGCCGGGCAGCTGCTCGCCATTCCCGTCCTCCGCAGCCTGATGCGCGACTATCTCCTGCCCGCCGAAGCCGCGCTGCGCCGCGCCATCCACCTGATCGCCGCCACGCTGCCGCCGGTGGAGGACCGCTCGCACGCCGCCGGCCGCCTTCCAGGCGCCCGGCCTTCTCAGGGAAATCGCAGTGCGATTTCTGATCCTTCGAAGCCCCGCACCCCAAGCTTCCGCCTCACCGAATCCCTGCCTCGTCCGCCTACGAACTATATCCCTGTCAGCCAGCGCCCCCGCATCTCGATTGCCGGAGACCCACCGCCGCCCGCACGGGCGCCTGAACCCTACACCGTCCGCGCCGAACGCCTCGAAGCCCGCCTGCGCCGCCGCCTCGCAGCGTTGATGGCCGCCTGGGACGATCCCCAGCGCACCGCCGAGCGCCTCCAGCGCCTGCGCGCCCGCGGCAGGATCCGCACGCCCGCGCTCTCCTTCCTGAAAATCCCCGGCGCCCGCGCCGAAACCCTCGGCGAGCTCGGCACCCGGATCCTCCGTGAACTGAACAGGACCGCGTTCGAGGAATCTCTCCGCCTGCGCGCAGATACTTCCTGACCCGCAGGGCGGGATGAAATCCCGCCAATTCCAAAACGATCACACACCCGGACGGCCCCGCCGCTCCGGCTACAGGCGCTGGAATCCCCTCACCTCCCATTGCTCCGCAATGGGCCCCTCCTCTCCCAAGGGAGAGGGGTTAGGTGCACCCATCGGCGAAGCCGTAACCCCTCTCCCATGAAATGGGAGAGGAGGGACCCGCGCCGAAGGCGTGGGAGGTGAGGGCCTTACGGCACTCTCAAAATCTTGATGTGATGCACGCCGCCAACGTCGTTGCCTTCAGTCGGCTGTATATCATATCCGCCCCACTTGCTGGAAAAGAAGTGGCTATGATCGGTCTTGCCTTCGATCAACTGATCCAATGAATGCCTGAAAACCTGCAAATCTTCGAGGTCACACTCGATGATAATCTCGGCATCTCGATCAGGCGCTTCACCGAACTCCAATTTGATCTTCATCACGCGCCGCCCTACTCCGCCTGCTGAACAACGTCCCCGCTGGGAGCGCCCGGCGATGTCGGCCCGCGCGCCGCGCTCGCAAAGGCCTGCGCCATGCCGCGGTAGAACGAGATCCGGCTCTCGGCTTCCGGGCCCAGCGACAGAGCAAGACCCGCCCCGAAGATCGGTTCCGGTGTCTTGCCTTCGTGCGCAATCTCCATGATGTCCGACCAGAAATCCGCCGGCAGGCCGCCGCCGGAGACGCGCTTCATCGGGCTGTCATCGTCATTGCCGACCCAGACGCCGCCGATATAGGCGCCGGTGAAGCCGACAAACCAGGCGTCCCGCCAGTCCTGGCTCGTGCCGGTCTTGCCCGCCACAGTCCAGCGGCCGAACCGCGCCTTGCCGCCTGTGCCGGAGCCCGCATTCACCGCCCGCGTCAGCATCACGTTCATGTCCGCGGCCAGTTCCTCCGCATACACACGTTCCTGTTCCCACGGCCCGCGGTCAAACAGGACATTGCCGCGCGTGTCGGTCACCTTGGCGATGATGTAGGGCTCGGTCCGCAGCCCGCCGGACTGGAACACGCCGTAAGCGCCGGTGATCTCCCAGAGCGAGACTTCCTGGCTGCCGAGCGAGACCGACGGATACGGTTTCATCTCGCTCTTGATGCCGAAACGGTGCGCCAGTTCGACCACCCGCTCGGGGCTCGCCTCATTGCCGAGTTCGGCGGCAATCGTGTTGACAGAGCGCGTCAGCGCCTCGGTCAGCGTCATCGGCCCGATGAACTCGCCATTGTAATTCACCGGTCGCCACTCGCCGATCCGGATCGGCCGGTCGCTGCGAACGTCAAACGGCGAGAAGCCATCCTCAAGCGCCAGCGCATAGACGAACGGCTTGAAGCTCGAGCCCGGCTGGCGCTTGGCCTGCGTCACGCGGTTGAACGGCGAGGTCTTGTAATCGGCCCCGCCCGCCAGCGCGACGACGCGCCCATCCTTGCCGAGGATCAGCGCTGCCGCCTGGCCCGCATTCATCGCCGGGCCATCCTTGGCCAGGCGCTGCGAAATGCGCGCCTGCACCTTCGCTTGCAGTTTCGGATCAATCGTCAACGTCACCACGGCGTCGCCCGGCACGCGCGGCAGGGTCGCCGCCAGCCGCTCGGCGGCCACGTCCAGCACATAGCCAAGCTCGGGGTCATAGACCGGCGCCGGAATGATCTTGATCTCGGCGGCGAGGGCCGCCTCTTTTTCCTCGCGCGTGATGAAGCGCAGGTCGCGCATCTCGCGCAGCACATAAGCCTGGCGGTCGCGCGCCCCGGCGAGGTTCTCGCGCAGGTTCAGCTTCGACGGCGCCTTCGGCAGCGCGGCCAGCACCGAGGCCTCGGAAATGGTCATCTCTTCCGGCGGCTTGCCGAAATAATAGCGCGACGCCGCATCGATGCCGTAGAGGCCGGATCCGAAATAGACCCGGTTCAGGTACAGCGCGAGGATCTGGTCCTTCGCCGCCGTCCGGTCGCCGTCATTCTCGCGGATCATCCGCTGTTCGAGTCTCTGGGCGAGCGTGATTTCCTGCGCCTTGCGCTGCATCGTCTGGCGCGAGTCGAGGATCAGGTTCTTGACCAGCTGCTGCGTGATCGTCGAAGCGCCGGAACGCGTCTCGCCGGACGTGGCGTTCGAGATCGCCGCCCGCGCAATCGCCGTCTCGTCGGCACCGTCATGCACATAGAAGCGCTTGTCTTCCGCCGCGATGAAAGCCTGCGGCACGTGGCGCGGCAGGTCCTCGATCGCCACGGCCCGGCCATAGCGCGGGCCCCGCACGGCCAGCGTCTTGCCGTTAAGGTCCACGAACTCGATCGCCGGCTCGCGGTTCATGTCCCACAGCTCGGTCATGTCCTGCGGCAGGCGCGGCATGCCCGCATGCAGGCTCTGCCACTTCCAGGCCGCAAAGAGCAGCCCCAGCAGAACCACCGCGGCCACTGCGCCCGCGCCGTAGCGGACGGCCTTGCTCTGACGGCGCAGGAAAGCCGGGGCCGAAATCCGTATCGTCCGGGGAAGTCGCGGGGGAACTGGAAAATTCGTCATGATCTGCCGGGAGTGTCTCAGGTGCGCGGGATGAACCCGCCGTGAACCCCGGCAGCCTTCTATCAAGAAGATTACGGCACCGTGAAGGCAGCTGCGTCAGGTCCGCGCCGAGCCGGATCGCCGCATCTGGCGCCGGACGCACAAATCCGTGCTAGGACGATTCAGTCCCGTCCGGAGAGTGACCCATGCGCCCCCTTCCCTTCATCCTCGCCGCCGCCGTCCTGCTGCTCGCCGCCTGCGAAAAACCTGCCGCGCCAACTGCAGAGGCGCCCGCAGCCCCGGCGGCCGCGCCCGCCGAAGCGCCCGCCTCGTCCCCCACCTTCGACGCCGCCGCGCTCGGCCTGCCGACCGACGCCGACTCGGTCGCCGATGGGCGCGAGATCGCCGTCACCCAGTGCTCCAGCTGTCATGGCCTCGACCAGGACGCGAGCCCCCGCCCGGACGCCCCGCCGCTGCGCTATGTCCTGTCGATCCACAACCCCGAATCACTCGCCGAGGACTTCCGCGCCGGCATCCATGTCGGCCACCCCGACATGCCCGATTTCGAATTCGGCGACCTCGGCATGGACGTCCTCCTCAGCTACCTGATCTCCATCCAGGAAACCCCGCCGGCGGAATAGTCCCCCGTCAGGGAGCCTCATCGAGCGCGAAGGCGACCACATAGTCGCCCATCCGGGCGCCGATGCGTCCATATCCGCCTGCCGCAATCACGACATACTGACGCCCCTCCCAGACATAGCTCGCCGGCCCGGACTGCGCGCTGGCGGGCAGCCGCGTTTCCCACAAAACCTCCCCGGTTTCGACATCGAAGGCGCGAAAGGCACTGTCGATCGTCGCGGCCAGGAAGACGAGATCGCCCCCGGTAATCATCGGTCCGCCAAGATTGGGCACACCCAGCGGCAAGGCCAGATCGAAGGGGGCGAGGTCCCGCGTGGTCCCCACAGCACGGCGCCAGACCAGCTTGCCGGTGGACAGATCAACCGCCGCGAGCACGCCCCAGGGCGGCGGCGAACAGGGCAGTCCAAGCGGCGAGAGGATCGCTTTGCGGATCACCCCGTAAGGTGCGCCCGTCTGAGGGCTGACTTCGGCGTCGTGCATCAGTTCTTCCACCGCCTCGACCTGATCTGCCGGCACGAGTGTGATGATCTCGGCGAGGTTGTTCAGGTTGACGACGAGCAGGTTGCGCGCCGGATCGAAGGCCGGCCCGCCCCAGTTGGCGCCGCCTCCGGAGAACGGTCTCAGGATCGTGCCTTGCTCGGTCGGCGGCGTGTACAGCCCCTCGCGCCGTGCAGATCCGATCTGCTTGGCGCAGGCCGCCTTGTCGATGCCGGTGATACCGAAGGCCTCGCCCGGCTCCAGCGTGCTGGGCACAATCGCAGGCGTGTTGACCGGGAAAGGCTGGGTCGATGACAGGGCCTCGCCCACCGCGCCGTCTTGCGGCACGGCGCGCTCCTCGACCGGCAGGACGGGTTCGCCCGTGTCACGGTCAAGCACGAAGACGAGGCCGGTCTTGGCGACCTGCGCCACCACATCGCGCGGCTGGCCATCAATCGTCAGCGTGTAAAGTCCCGGCATCGCGGGCAGGTCGTAATCCCAGACATCATGGTGCACCGTCTGGAAGGCCCATTTCAGCTCGCCCGTCTTTCCGTCCAGCGCGACGACCGAATTGGCCCACCGGTTGTCGCCCTTCCGCAGGCCGCCAAAAAAGTCCGGGCTGGGACTGGATGTGGGAAGGAAAACCCAGCCGCGCTTTTCATCCACCGAGATCGTGGACCACACATTCGCCTGACCGGTCCGTCCGGCCGAACCGTCCTGCCAGTCCCGCGGGTCGGGTGACACGACATCCCGCGGCACGGGATCGAACACCCAGAGCCGTTCGCCGGTGCGGGCATCAAACGCCTGAACCGCCCCCGACGGCGCCTCGACGCGGACATTGTCGGAAATCGCCGTGCCGGTGACGATGACATCGCCGACAACCGCGGGGGCTGACGTGATCTGGAACTCCCCCGGCCAGACCAGTTCAAGGCTGGGTTCCAGTTTGATTTGGCCGCCCTTTCCGAACCCTTCGCAGGGTTTGCCGTCTTCCAGATCCAGAGACAGGATCCGGGCATCATTGGTCGCGGAAACAATCCGGCGCGAACACCGCGCGCCCGGCTCAGCCTGCGTGTCGGTCCAGCTGGCCACGCCCCGGCAGACGAACTGGTTGGCAGGCCGGGAGTCGATCGAAATGCCGGGATCAAACCGCCACAATTCCTCGCCCGTGCCGGGATCGAGGGCGATGACATCATTGAACGGTGTGCAAAGGACCAGCTTGTCCTCAACAAGGATGGGCGTCGCCTCGAAGGCGGTCCGGTTCTTCGCCGCCTCGCGGCCCTCGAATGCCCGGGTCTGATAGGTCCACGCCGCTTTGAGCTGGCTGACATTCTCGCGTGTAATCTGGGTGGCTGCGCTGAAGCGCGCGCCGCCCGCATCCCCGCCGAAGGTCTGCCAGCCCTGGCCGTTCGCGGGCGCGGCGCCGTCTGCCACCCGCTCGGCCCGGCCCTCGACCCGCAGGTCATTTCCAAAGCCCGCCAGGAACCAGACCGCCGAGCCCGTCAGGAACAGGCCGGCGACCAACACCAGCACAGCCAACAAGAGACCAATGAAAATCCGCCGCATGCCCAACCCCGAATTGGCTGACCCGAACCGTTACTCTTACCCTTGATCTCGATCGAGGAAATCCACCCTAAGCCATCCCCGGCCGCCAGGCATCCCTGAGGTGCGACGGCAAATGCCCCGGCGCGATCGCGATCAGGTCATAGCGCCAGCCGCACTCCTGGTAACGCGGCCGCTGCGCCATCCAGGTTTCGGCGGCCCGCGAAATCCGCCGCCAGGCCGCGGGCGTCACGCAGCCGAGCGCGGCGTCCAGCGTGCCCCGTTCCTTCACCTCGACAAACGCAATCACATCGCCCTTGATGACCACGAGGTCGATCTCGCCGACCGGCAGCCGCACCCGCCGCGACAGGACCCGGTAGCCCTTGGCCCTCAGCCACCAGGCCGCCAGCGCCTCGGCTTGCCGGCCGCGGGCCTCGGCGGCTTCACGCCGGCCCATCGGCGGCCTTCAGCTGGAGGGCGCGCTGGTACACATCCCGTTTCGCGAGGCCGAGCGCTTCGGCGACCGACGAGGCAGCCGCCTTGGTCGGCATCTCGCTGAGCGCCACGCGCAGCGCCGCGTCGATATCCGCCGCGGTCGCCGCCACGTCTTTCGGCGGGCCAACCAGCAGCACGATCTCGCCGCGCGGCGGTCCCGCCTCCGCATAATGGGCGGCGAGCCCGGCCAGCGATCCGCGCCGCGTTTCCTCGAACAGCTTGGTCAGCTCCCGCGCCACCGCCGCGTCCCGGTCGCCCAGCACCGCGGCGAGGTCCGCCAGCGCTTCGGCGAGCCTCGGGCCACTTTCATAGAACACCAGCGTCGCGGGCACCTGTTTCAGCGTCTCGATCTCGGTGCGCCGCGCCGCCAATTTCGGCGGCAGAAAGCCCGCGAACAGGAACCGGTCGCTCGGCAGACCGCTCGCCACCAATCCTGCCAGCAGGGCGGACGCCCCCGGCACGGGATAAACCTTGATCCCCTGCTCCAGCGCCTCATGCACGAGCTTCCAGCCGGGATCGGAGACCAGCGGCGTGCCCGCATCCGAAATCAGCGCAATCCGCCCGCCCTCTTCGAGACGTTTCAGGAGCGCCGGTCTTCGTTCCGCCCCATTATGGTCGTGGTATGGGCTCAGCCGCGCCTTAACCCCGTAGGCGGACAACAGTTTCGAGGCGACCCGCGTGTCTTCCGCCAGCACTTCCTCAACACCGCCCAGGATATCCAGCGCCCGCAGCGTGATATCCCGCAGGTTACCGATCGGTGTGGAGACAACATAAAGACCGGGCGCTACAGCACCCGGCGGTTGCCCGCCGCGTAGCGTCCCAATAGACTCCGCATCGTAGGGAATCGCTTCGGCGCCAGAAGGATCAGAAGATGACATCGCGCTCACCATTGCTCAGGAACCTCAAGGCGCCAAGTCTTGTGCTCGCTGCCCTGCTGCTGGCCACCGCCTGCGCCACCGCGCCGACCCGGCCGCCGGTTTCCATCGGCTCCGGCCAGCCGCGTGTCGATCCGGTCACCGGCGAAGTGATCGGGCCGGCCGCCGAGACCGAGTCCAGCGGTTTCGTGCGCGATGATGGCGGCCTGACGCCCACCTTCATGATAGGCCGCGACGTGAAACGCGCCGCCGTGCTGCTGCCCTTCTCTCACCCGAACGCGCAGGTGCGCACCGAGGCAGAGAGCATGCTCGCCGGCATCGAACTCGCGCTGTTCCAGAATGGCGGCGAGAATTTCCTGATCATGCCGCTCGACACTGCCGCCAGCGCCTCGACCGCCGAAGCGCGCGCCGATCAGGCGATCCGCGAAGGCGCCGACATTATCCTCGGCCCGCTCTTTGCCGCGCAGGTCGGCCCCGTGAAGGACGCCGCCCAGCGCAAGTCGATCCCGGTGGTGGCCTTCTCGAATGACCGCACGGTCGCCGGCGGCGGCGCCTATCTCGCCTCCGTGATGCCGGAGGAAGAAGTCGCCCGGATCATGCGCTACGCCGCCGACAAGGGCACGCGCACCTTTGCCTTCCTCGGCCCGGACACCGCCTATGGCCGCCAGGCCGAAGCCGCGATGCGCTCCGAAGCCGCCGCCAATGGCTGGACCATCATCGCCACCGGCTTCTACGACCCCGCCAAGAGCGCCAGCTCCGAAGTCTCCCGCGTGGCCTCCGCCATCAAGAGCCAGTCCGGCCAGGTCGGGCTTGTCCTGCCGGAGCGCGGAACGAAGCTGCTCTCGATCGCCCCCCTGCTCGTCGTCAACGGCGTGGACCCCGGCAGCACCCGTTTCCTCGGCACCAGCCTGTGGGACGATTCCAGCGTGTGGCGCGAGCCGGCCCTCGCCGGGGCGCTCTATGCCGCCGTCGATCCGGACAATCTCGGCACCTTCCGGGAAACCTATGAGCGCATCTATGGCCGCAAGCCGACCGACCTGTCCGCGGCTGCCTATGATGCGGCGTCCCTCGCGATGCAGCTGGCCGCCGAGAACAACATGAAACATGGCGGCGTCACCGATCCGGAAGGCTTCCTCGGCATCAACGGCCTGTTCCGGTTCCGCCTCGACGGCACGTCCCAGCGCGGCCTCGCGGTCAAGCAGATCACGGGTTCGGGCTCCACCGTGGTCGAGGATGGCCTGACCCGGTTTCCTTCCACCGGCAGCTGATCCGTTTACGGGTTGCCTGACGGTAAGCCCTTGCGGTGAATACCGACACGCCCCAAATCAGCGGCCTCTGGGCGGATAATCCGGTGTTGGCGGCGACCTGATGAGCAAGCGTGACTATTATGACGTTCTCGGTGTGGAACGCGGGGCGGACGAAAAGGCTCTGAAAGCGGCCTATCGCAAGC
>JAIXRO010000061.1 GCA_027485145.1 Hyphomonadaceae bacterium
CCGCGATCAAGAAGCTGACCCTCGATCTCGCCGCAGACAGCTTCATCGGCCTGCCGTGGGGGCCGGAAGCCGACAAGATCAACGAAGCCTTCGTCGATATGGTGCAGGCCTCAGTCGCGCCGGTGCGCCGTCCGCTGCCCTTCACCAAGATGAAGAAGGGCGTCGATGGCCGCGCCTTCCTGGTCGAGTATTTCACCAAGGAAACGCTGCGCCGCCGGGCGGAAGGCGGCGGGCAGGACATGTTCAGCCAGTTTGCCACCGCGACGCGCGAGGATGGGAGCCTGCTGCCGGTCGACGAGGTGGTCGATCACATGATCTTCCTGATGATGGCGGCGCACGACACCATCACGTCGTCTGCCACCTCGCTGATCTATCATCTCGCCACCAATCCGGCGTGGCAGGAAAAGCTGCGCGAGGAGATTTTCGCGGTCACCGGCGGGCCGGATGGGGACGGCAACCCCCGCCCGCTCGACTACGACGATCTCGCCAAGCTCGATCTCACCGAAATGGCGTTCAAGGAATCGCTGCGGATGATCCCGCCGGTGCCTTCGATGCCGCGCCGCGCGCTCAGGGAATTCGAATATGGCGGCTACCACATCCCGGCGGGCGCGATGGTCGGGATCAACATCTACTGGACCCACCATTCGGAAGAATATTGGGACAAGCCCTTCACCTTCGATCCCATGCGCTTCACGCCGGAACAGGTGAAGGCGCGCCACAAATATGCCTGGGTGCCGTTCGGCGGTGGGGCGCATATGTGCCTTGGCCTTCACTTTGCCTATATGCAGGTGAAGATCCTCCTCGCGCAGCTGCTCCAGCGCTACCGGATCGAGGCGCCCGAGGGATACAACCCCGAATGGCAGGACTGGCCGATCCCCCAGCCCAAGGACGGCCTGAAGGTCACATTCCGGCCCTTGTGACTAGTCCCAACCGGTTCGCGTAAGCGAACCGCAAGGCCGACTGGCCGCCCGCAGCGACGCGACCTTCAGGCCGCATGAGCGAGGATTTCGCGCGCCGGATGGCGTGCGGAAAACAAAAGACTCAGAAATCTACGGCGATCCCGTCGCCCCGCTCCCAG
Organism: Hyphomonadaceae bacterium; assembly: GCA_027485145.1. Lineage (GTDB taxonomy): Bacteria > Pseudomonadota > Alphaproteobacteria > Caulobacterales > Hyphomonadaceae > Hyphomonas. Next base: position 1,079 of record JAIXRO010000061.1, read on the forward strand.
TCGCCATAGCGGGTGGGGGAGAGCTTTTCTTCGTTTTTGACCACCTTGGGGGCAGGCACCGGATCATTGGTCCAGTGGGCGGGTTTCTTGAAGGCCTTGGCGGCTTCGGACTTCTCTTTGGTCATATGATGCAAATGCCCATGCTGGCGCTTTGTTTCAAGAAAGGTCACGCGCGGTCTTGGGCCCGCATCGCCGGGGAGCGAAAAACCGGTTCCCACTTTTTCGCGCGATGCTCTAGAGGCCACGAATGTCAGCCACCCCCGGACTCCCCGTGCGCCGCGCCGCGCTTCGTCTGCTCGATGCCGTATTCCGGCGGGGCGAGACGCTCGAACAGGCCGAAGGCGGCGCGCTCGGCGATATCCGCAAGGCGCCTGACCGCGCGCTGGCCAAGGCGATTGCGGGCGAGACGCTGCGCTGGCTCACCGATCTCGACGCCCTGATCGACAGCGCGACCCAGCAGAACCTGCCTGAGGATGCCAAGGCGCGGATGGTGCTGCGGATCATGCTGGCGCAGGCGCTGCGGCTCGATACACCGCCCCACGCCGTGATCGCGACCGGCCTGCCGCTGCTCGCCGGCGGGCCGCGGCGGCTGGCGCACGGCGTGTTCTCCGCGCTGGTGAAGGAGGGGGCTGCGGGCCTGCCCGAAGTTCCTAGCCTCCCCGACGCCGTCATCGCCCGCTGGGGCGCCGAGAAGGCCGCCGCAATTGCGCCGGGCCTCGCCTTCCCGCCCGAGTTAGACCTTGCGCTGAAAGACGCCGCCGAAACCGAGACCCGCGCTGTGGCGATGGGCGGTGTGACCTTCGCCCCCGGCCATGTTCGCCTGCCGCGCGGCGCGGCGGTGGAGAGCCTTGCCGATTACAAGACCGGCGACTGGTGGGTGCAGGATCTCGCCGCCTCGCTGCCCGCGCGGCTGCTGGGGCCGGGCGAAGGCCGCAATGCGCTCGATCTATGCGCCGCGCCGGGCGGCAAGACGATGCAATTGGCGGCTGCCGGATGGAAGGTCACCGCGCTCGACAGCTCCAAGCGGCGGCTCGAACTGCTCAAGGACAATTTGAAGCGCACCGGCCTCAAGGCCTCGCCCGTGCGCGCCGATGCGCTGACGTGGGAGCCCAAGCACCGCTTCGACGCGATCCTGATCGACGCGCCCTGCACCGCAACCGGCACCTGCCGCCGCCACCCCGATGTGCTGCATCGGATCGGCAAGGGGCAGGTGGCCGAGACGGTCGAACTGCAGCGCGCTCTGGCCGCCAAGGCTGCCGAATGGCTGAACCCCGGCGGGGTGCTGGTCTACGCGGTGTGCTCGCTGGAGGCCGAGGAGGGTGAGGAACAGGCGGCTTGGATTGACGCCGAACTGGGGCTGACGGCCAAGGCGATCACGGCGGAGGAACTGCCCGCCGGTCTTGCGCCTACACTCGAGGGCTGGCTGCGCACCCATCCGGGGATGCTTTCCGAACAGGGCGGGCTCGACGGATTTTTCGTGGGGCGGTGGGTCAAACAATAGCGAAACCGTCACCCCGTGCTCGACACGGGGCTTGGCTACCTTTTGCCTTCTCCGAGCGAAGAAATGCCGAGCCCCGTGTCAAGCACGGAGCGACGACGTTCGCTTTATCTCAATCCTTCACATACTTCTGAAACGACTTCCGCAGCTTCATCAGCTTGGGCGGGATCACCGCGAGGCAGTAGGGGTTGCGCTGACCTTCGCCGTCCCAGTATTCCTGGTGGTAGTCCTCGGCCGGATACCATTCGGAGGTCTGCGCGCCGCCCAACAGGCCCTCAATCGTTGTCACCGCCACCTTGCCGTGGTCCGCGTTCCAACGCGCAATCGCGGACTCGGCTTCGGCGCCCTGTGCGTCCGACAGCGGGAAGATCGCGCTGCGGTATTGGGTGCCGATGTCGTTCCCCTGGCGGTTCAGCTGCGTCGGATCATGCGTGCCGAGGAACACGTCGAAGATCTCGGCGAGGCTGATGACCGCCGGATCGAAGGTCACGCGGATCCCCTCGGCATGGCCGGTGGTGCCGGTGCAGACCTCCTTATAGGTCGGGTTCGCCTTGGTGCCGCCGATATAGCCGCTCTCCACCAGGCTCACGCCCACCACATCGCGGAACACTGCCTCGGTGCACCAGAAGCACCCGCCTGCAATGATCGCCGTTTCCATGTTGCTCATCG
>JAIXRO010000032.1 GCA_027485145.1 Hyphomonadaceae bacterium
ATTTCACGCCTGACTAGTTGTGCCGCCTACGCGCCCTTTACGCCCAGTCATTCCGAGCAACGCTAGCCCCCTTCGTATTACCGCGGCTGCTGGCACGAAGTTAGCCGGGGCTTCTTCTTCAGGTACGGTCATTATCATCCCTGACGAAAGAATTTTACAACCCTAAGGCCTTCATCATTCACGCGGCATGGCTGCATCAGGCTTTCGCCCATTGTGCAAGATTCCCCACTGCTGCCTCCCGTAGGAGTCTGGGCCGTGTCTCAGTCCCAGTGTGGCTGATCATCCTCTCAGACCAGCTATGGATCGTCGCCTTTGTGAGCCATTACCTCACCAACTAGCTAATCCAACGCGGGCCGATCTTTCGCCGATAAATCTTTCCCCCTAAGGGCGTATATGGTATTACCACCAGTTTCCCGGAGCTATTCCATAGCGAAAGGTACGTTCCCACGCGTTACTCACCCGTCTGCCACTGTATCGTTCGACTTGCATGTGTTAGGCCTGCCGCCAGCGTTCGTTCTGAGCCAGAATCAAACTCTCAAGTTGAGTGTTGATCTGACGATCCGTCCATTGGAATATGGACGGTCACTTTTGCTCTAAAGCATAAGTATTGCGTTCTTTGACGAGAAACCCTTTTAGCAAAGACCAGGTCGAAACCTGATCGATGGAAAAAAGAATTCTCTCAAGAAACACATCCGTCGTGATCGTTTTGGACATCTTGCGATGTCCGCAAGCCATCACGCCGCCTGCGTTTCTCTTCCTATCTCTCACGATGTCAAACAGCTGGGGCGAGCCCCGAAAGTCTTTTGCCTGAACCCCTTCAGGTCCCGGCGAAGTGGCGGCTTATATGGGCCGCTTTTTACCCCGTCAACACCCTTTTTTCTGCTCTTTTGCAGTTCGTGGATTAACCACAGAGCCTGCCGTTTTTAGAGCGAACAGAACTCTCGAACCGATTGTCTCGGCCCAAAAATTCAGGCGTTCAGAGGAACCGAACATATAGGCGCTGTTCGGGGGAAAGGGCAAGCCCTTTTCTTCCAAGAGGCGACTATTTGCGGGTTTTCGCTACCCCTGCCCGAGGGCCGGTTCAGCGAAGTGCGCGGGATACTCGGCTGCGTGCGATGCCGCAAGCCCTAATCTCAGGAATTGCACAGGTTCAGTGCTTTTTTGGTCCGGATCAGAACTGCGCAGACAGGTAAGACTTCATCGCCCGCGCCTCTTCTTCGGCTTCCGCGATCTTCCACTTCACCAGATCGCCGATCGAAATCACGCCTGTCAGGCGGTCATTATGCACCACCGGCAAATGCCGGATGCGCCGGTCCGTCATGGTCTGCAGCGCTTCGTCCACGGGCGTCGAGGCCTGCACGGAGATGACCGCGCGGGTCATCGCGCCGCCCACCAGCATCGCCATCGCATCCGCCCCGTGGCGGGCCACCTGGCGCACGATATCGCGCTCCGACAGAACCCCGATGATCCGGTCATCGAGCCCCAGCGTCACAACCGCGCCGATCTTCTTTTCGTCCAGCAGCTGCGCCGCTTCCTGCAGCGTATGGTCCGCGCGCAGCGTCACCACTTCGTGGCCTTTGTCATTCAGGATCTGTTCTACAATCATCATCCGGGCCTCCCGTCCCGCCGGCGCGATGGCTCATTTTGAGTCCGGACGCCTGCGGCAGGATAACACAGCCCTGCCCCACAATCGATTCCCCGTCGCCGGGGCTCATATCCTGCGGCGGCGCATCCGCCAGAGAATCGCCCGCATGCCGATCGCGCCGCCGATATAGCCGCCGATATGGGCCTGCCAGGCGATGCTGGCGCCCAGCAGTTCCGGTCCGACGAACGCGAACGCGGCGTTGGCGACCACAAACAAGCCGCTGGCAATCAGGAACGGCCGGCTGAGCAGCCACCGGTCCGGCCCCTCGCGGAGCAGCAGAACAGCTGCCACGAAGCCGCTGATTCCCCCCGATGCGCCGACCATCAACCCGCCATCTGGATAGGTCGCCGCCAGGTAAAACAGGCACGCCGCGACCTGGGAGAACAGGAACAAGGCCAGCAGGAGGAGCGAGGCCGCCGGCTCCCGGCGTGGCCAGACGGACCGCATCACCTCCAGCAGAGGCTTGGCGAGCGCCACGAGGAAGGCTGCGTTCAGCACCACATGCATCCAGTCGGCATGCAGGAAGGCGCTCGAGACCATCGGCACAAACGCCGCCAGCGGCCCCGAATAGGGCGGCACACTGATCAGGGGTGAGGCGTCCGGCGGCGCCCAGAACCGCTCGGGAAACAGCGCGCCATGGAAGAAGACGGCATTCTGCAACGAATCGGGCAGCAGCAGCCGCGCCAGGTGAAGGACAACCAGCAGAATCGCGAAGGCCGCCACCGGCCAGGGCGCATTGATGATCGGCGGCTGTCGTTTCGGCGAGGGCATGGAAGCTCCGGTGTCGGCGCGCGGGCGCATCTTTCGTCTATATATAGAGGGTGTTGACGCGCGCGCACCCTCCGGCCCGCCATTGTCTGCCCGCCCAGCCATGCTAGCTGGTGGTGCATGCTGATCCGTATCTTCCTCGCGCTCATGGCGCTCATGTTCGCCGCCTTCGGGCTTTATTCCTTCCTGAACCCGCTCGGCATGGCCGCGGGGCTCGGCGTCGACGTCGGCGGTCCCAACGGGGCCTACGAGCTGCGCGGCATCTATGGCGGCGTCAGCCTCGCGGCTGCGCTGCTCTGTGCTGGCGGGGCCCTGCAGGCCGCCCTGCGCGTCCCCGCCCTGTGGTTTCTCGTCGTCTACATGGGCGGCTATGTGTTTGCACGGGCCGCAGCCCTGCTGCTCGGCCCCGCGCCGACGCCGGGTTTTGTCGTGTTCATCATCTTCGAAGTGGTCAGCCTGGCCGCCTCAGCGCTAGCCCTGCGCGCCGCTTACCGCGCCTGAAACGAAAGAAGCCCCGCCGTTTCCAGCGGGGCTTCCTGTATTGGGTAGCAGATCAGCTTAGAACTTCTTGCTGACCGTCACGCCGAACGTGCGCGGCTGGTTCGGATAGCCCGAGATCGAGCCGGCCTGTGCCACGGAGGGGAAGGCCGTCGTCACGAATTCCTCATCCGTCACGTTGCGCGCCCACGCGGTCACGGAAAGGCCGCCTTCCGTTTGGAAGCCCGCTGACGCGTTGAACAGGCTGACTTCCCTTTCTTCGCCGATCAGCGCCTGGTTCACAGGATCATCAAAGAACTCAACCGGGCTCTCATATTGCCAGTCAGCCCGCACGAACGATTCCAGACCGGCCACATTGAAGAAGTAGGTGGCGGCCGTGGAGGTTGTCAGTTCCGGGATGCCCGACGGCGTCTGGCCCGACAGGTCGCCCGAAGCGGAGTTCCGGAAGCTGTCGTAAAGTGGCTCCTGAGAAGTCCCTGCGAAGGTCAGCAGCAGCGGGTCGATTGGTGTCCAGGTGAAGTCCAGTTCCACGCCGGAATTCGACTGCTGGCCGGCGTTGGCCAGGCCAAAACCGGTGCCTGTGAAGACGTTCGACTGGAAGCCTTCGATCTGCTGGTCGAACAGGGCGATGTTGAACGCAAACCGGTCGAATTGGGCTTTGAGGCCCAATTCGAAAACGGCCGCCTCTTCCGGACTTGCAAAGCGCGTTCCGGTCGTGAGGTTGGTGACGGCCAGACCGGCGTTCTGGATGGCAGATGCGGGCGCAGCGAACACCTGCTGGGTGATCGGATCACGCACGGCCTGGTTGCCGGACACGAAGTCTGACGCGAACGGACGGGAGTCGCGCGACAGGTTCCAGGACGTCGCCTTGAAGCCGGTCGCATACGACATGTAGGCGTTCACACTGTCGGTCACATCGTAGGCAAACCGCAAGGTGTAGCTCGTGTCCTGGTCGTGGGTGTTCCCGCTCTCCACGCTGTTCGGGAAGTTCAGGAAAGGCGGCAGGAACTGCAGGGCCGTCAGGCCGGCGAGCGGGTTACGCGTTGCTGCCGGTGTGGCCGGGTTGAAGTTCCGGGCCACGCCCAGCGAGGCCTGTTGAAGAGCAGCGAACGTGGCGGGGTTGCCCTGAACAAAAGCGCCGACCTGAGCCGGGTTGGTGATGCTCACGCCCCGGGCGGCAAGGAGATTCGACAGCACGAGATTGTAGCCGACCTGTGTCAGGCTGAGCGAAGACAGGGCGTCGGTGTTGACGATCCGTCCGTAGGCGTCCTTTTCATCGTCGGTATAGTTCAAACCGAAGGTGAACGTGGCTCGGTCGGTGACGTGATAGTCCACGGTGCCGAACAGCGAGCTGGACTGGTTGTCCTGACCGAACTCTTCAGCGAGGCCCTGGCCAGCTTGCGCGAACAACCGGCCAACCGCTGCCGGACCACCGACAGCGCCTTCCAGCGTGTTCAGTGCGCCGCCCGAAAGCGCGTTGGCATAGCCGCGGAAATCGGTGCCGAAGCGGAAGTCGTTTTCGATTTCGACGGTTTCGTCAAAGAAGAACGCACCGAGCATCCAGTCCACTTTGCCCTCGCCCGACGACGAGATGCGGAGTTCCTGAGTAAACGTCTGGATGTCCGTCAGGTTGGCGTTGCTGCCAATCAGGTCGGCGCTGGTGAAGTCCGAGTCCTGGTTGGTGTCGAGTTTCGACTGGCGGTAGGCCGTGATCGACGTCAGCGTGACTTCGCCAAGGTCGATATCGCCCTGGAGCGACACGCCGCCGTTGTCGATCTTGTTGGTCGAACCGAAGTTGTAAAACACTTCATAGGCGAACGGATCTTCGGCCACGAGGTTGCCGCCCAGTGCCCGAACGATGGCGCCTGTCGGACCGTTGACGACGTTGCCGGCAGCGCAGCAGACTTCGTCGATCACGTCATAGTCTGCCATCAGGCGGAACGACATCTCCGAGGTCGGTTCGAACAGCAGGTCGCCGCGGATACCGTAGCGGTTGCGCTCGTTTTGGTCCGGACCATCGCCGAGATCTTCGACGTAACCATCGCGCTTGTTGTAGGTTGCGCTAATTGCGCCGGCGAGGTTCTCGGTGATCGGGCCGGTGACGTAGCCGTTGAGGCGGTAGCCGTTGAAGTTGCTGATCGTGGCATCGACTTCGCCGCCGAACTCATACTGCGGCTTCTTGGTGACGACCGAGATCACACCGGCCGAAGCGTTCTTGCCGAACAGCGTCGATTGCGGGCCGCGCAGAACCTCGATCCGCTCGATGTTCGGAAGGTCCGAAATCTGCGAAGCCGAACGTGAACGGTACACGCCGTCGATGAACACGCCGACCGACGGTTCGATACCGGCGTTGTTGGCGCCGTTGCCGAAGCCGCCAATGACGAAGTTGGTGTTGGCCGACGATTGCAGCTGGCCGACGCTGAGCGACGGAACAATGGATTGCAGGTCGTCGAGGTCGACGATGACCGCGCGGTCAATCTCTGCGTCGTCAACGACGGAGACAGCGACCGGAACGTCCTGCAGCGTCTGTTCGCGCTTGGTGGCCGTGATCGTCACGGTTTCGAGGGTCCGCGGCTGGTCGTCAGCCTCTTCCTGGGCGAGGGCGGGGGCGGCAAACGCGGTAAACGCGGTGACGCCGGCGCCGAGATAAAGCATGGCTTTAAGACCGCTCGCGCGGCCTTTGTTCGTGATTTCAGATTTCACTCTGAGCTTCCTTCCTGGGGTCTAAAGCTGAAACGGTGCTCGAGTCCGGTGGCTCGCGGTGGGCGAATCCAGACTTCCTGTATTTTTGGAAAGGATAATCCGCCCGTCCCTGCGTGTGCAACCCCGCGCTGTCTTAGTTTTATCGAGGTTGGGATATTTAATGTCAGTCGGGCTGTAAGTTTAGCCCGACTGTTGCAGCAACTGCACACCTCGGCGGCCCTGTTCCGTCTTGAAACGCGGGCCGCCAGCCGCGCGCCCGGCACTCGCGCGTGAAGGGGTCTGCACCGCCGCACCAGTCAGCCGGAAGGAGAGCGAACGCATCCTTTGAAGTGAGACTTTCCCATCCCCGGTGAACACCGCGGATGGCGTGGATATTGCGATCATGGGCGCAGGACCGCCCCTGGCAACGGGGCCTGCAGCACTATCCGAGGTACGTTTTACTCATGACCGACCGGTCGATCCATCCAAATACACGCATCCTGCTGGATGCCTGGCGCCGCATGCAGACCGACCCCCAGGGCCACGCCGACCGCGGACCCGACGCCCGTGACCATGCGACCCTGCTCGACCGCATCTTCGTCATCGAGCAGCGCCGCGACCAGTCCTGGCTTGTGCGCACCTCGGGCGCCACGCTGAATGCCCTGATCGGCCGCGACCTCGTCAACCAGAACTATCTCGACCTGTGGACCGGACCTGACCGCGGCATGATGTCAGCCTTCCTCGAAGCGATCCGGTTCGACGGCGCGCCCGGCGTGGTTCGCGGACGCGGTGAAACGCTGAACGGCGAATGTGTCGAGCTCGAAATTTCCTTGATGCCGCTCAGCCCGGAGGCCGGCCGCTCACCGCGCCTCAGGATGCTGGGCCTCTACCAGACCCTGGGCGGCGCACCGATGAGGGCCAACCATCCGGTCTTCCGCCACCGCATCTCGATGCTGGTGCCGCCGGACACCCGCCGCGTCGGGCCGCAGCTGCGCCTCGTCGCCGTGCACTGAGGTCGTCCGCGCCGTTCAGGCGGGCGCGAGGGTCCGCGCCGGCTCTTCCGGCGCCAGCGGCCGGGCCCCCCGGATCAGATCGGCGGCTTTTTCTGCCACCATGATCGTCGGCGCGTTCGTGTTGCCGCCGATCAGTGTCGGCATCACCGACGCATCGATGACGCGCAGGCCATCTACGCCGCGCACCTTCAGGTCGCCGTCGACCGGGCTCGTCGCATTCACACCCATCGAAACGGTGCCAACCGGGTGATAGATCGTCTCTCCCTTGGCGCGGATGAAGGCGTCGATCTCGGCGTCCGAAGCGACACTCGCGCCCGGCATGATCTCGCCGGCATTGTAGGTTTGGAGCGAGGCCTGCTTGCAGACATCGCGCACCATCTTGACCGCTTCGCGCATCGCGCGCCGGTCTTCCTCGGCGGCGAGGTAGTTCGGATCGATCGCCGGATGATCGAACGGGTCGGCGGATTTCAGCGCCACCGTTCCCCGGCTTTCCGGGCGCAGCTGGCAGGCATGCACCGTATAGCCATCTTCCGTCGGCTGATGATTGCCATGGTTCATCATGATCGCATTGACGAGGTGGAGCTGGATGTCCGGCATCTCTAGGCCCGTACGCGACTTCAGGAACGCGCCGGCCTGCAGGAAGTTGTCCGAGCCTGGCCCCGTCTGGGTCGCAAGGTAGCGCAGGCCGACGAACAGCTTCTTAATCCCCTTCTGCATCGAATAGACCGAGATCGGCTGCGTCAAGCGGTTGATCACGGAAATGTCGAGGTGGTCCTGCAGGTTCTTGCCGACATTCGGCGAAGCGGCTTTCACTTCGATACCCAGTGCCTTCAGGTCATCCGGATTACCGACGCCCGAAAGTTGAAGCAGTTGCGGCGACTGCACCGCACCCGCGCACAGGATCACTTCCCGGCTGGTCCGCACGGTCTGGGGCATCTGTCCCCTCGCTTCGACCATTTCGACGCCGACAGCCCGTCCACCCTCGATCAGCACCCGCGTCACAAGGCCCGTCGAGATCACCTTCAGGTTAGGCCGCTGGCCCTCGATCGGACGGAGATAGGCAAACGACGCGCTCCATCGCTCGCCCTTGTGGATCGTGCGCTGGTAGGCGCCGAAGCCTTCCTGCTGTGCGCCGTTGAAATCCTCCGTCACCGGATAACCCGCCTGCCGGCCTGCCTCGATGAAAGCCTTGTACACAGGCCCACTCAGCGGGCTCTCGGAGACGTTCAGCGGCCCGTCACCCCCGTGGAAGTCGTTGGCGCCCCGCTCGTAGCTCTCGGCGCGCTTGAAGTAAGGCAGCACGTCCGCATAGCTCCAGCCCTTGAGGCCCATCTGGCCCCACTGGTCATAGTCCCCGGCATGGCCGCGTGTGTAAATCATGCCGTTGATGGACGAGGAGCCGCCCCATCCCTTTCCGCGCGGCCAGTAGAGCCGGCGGCCATCCATGTGGGCCTGCGGCTCGGTGTGGAACCCCCAGTTGTGATCGTTGGCTTCCTTGATGAGGCTGCCGACGCCGGCCGGCATGCGCACCATCAGCGCCGTGTCCTTCTTGCCCGCCTCGATCAGGCACACCCGCACCGCCGGATCCGCCGAAAGCCGGTTGGCGAGGACACACCCTGCGCTGCCTGCGCCTACAATCACGAAGTCGAATGTTTCGGTGCTCACGCTGCGTCAACTCCTGCAAAGCCAGTCGGTGGCACCCTGCCTAGCGCTACTGGCCGGATCGAGGCAACCAATTGTCAACTTTCCTCGCCTATTTGAAGGTTAACGCAGCTGCTTCCGACAGCGCTCCCCAAGACTGGATTTGGCGCAATGACGCTGCCTCAACGCCTGAGAGACGCACAGCCAACAGACGCCTACAGTTCGCCGGACCGGCGCGGCCTCCGCCGCATCGCGCTGCGCTTGACCGGCCGCTTCCTCGCCGGAGAGACCGAAGACCGGGAGTTGGTCACCACGAACGTCTCGTGCGACGGCGCCTACATCCTGTCGCCAGTCCCGGCAGAACCGGGCGAGCAGCTTGTCTGCTATTTTGACCAACTCGGCCGGGTTGCCGCCGAGGTCGTCTGGTCGGGGCCGGATGGCTTTGCCGTCCGCTTCCGGACCTCGCCCCTGAAACGCGAAAAACTCGCCGGTCGTCTCAACTGGCTGGTCAACCGTGACGAGCCGGCCCCGCCCGAGGAACGCACCTCGATCCGCCAGTCGGCCGCCGGGCAAACCTACGTCACGCTGACCGACGGCACGCAGCTCCCCTGCCGGCAGACCGACATGTCCCTGACCGGAGCCGCCTTCGACGCGCTCGGCGCGCCGCCCTTCGTCGGAGACCGTGTGCGCACCGAATACCTGCCCGCCGAAGTCGTCCGCGTCGCCGGCCGCAGTTTTGCCGTCCGTTTCCTGCGCGGTGCCGAAGCGGCCGGAAGTTGATGATGCGCGCCCGCCCCCGCATCGACCGCGTCCTGCCGGGCCATACCGGCCGCCCCAGGGCCGGCAGTGCGCTCAATCTCGCAGACCTCGACCCCGCCGTCTGGCACATCCTCAGCCGGGATCAGGCACATGGCCCGTTCACGCTTGGCCAGCTGCAAGCCTTCGCCGACGCCGGCAAGATCGGCCCGCTGACCCGGATTTCCGCCGGCAACGGCGAACCGTTCCTGCCTGCCCTTGATCACGCGCAGCTGCGGGCACGCATCGAGGCGGCCCTGGAAGCCCGTGCAGCGCGCCGCGCCGAAGCCTCGAACTACGTCATCATCTCAGGGGAGGGCGGCGTGCTCAGCCTCGCCGTCCGCGCCGCACTCAACGCCTTCGGGCAGCTGACCGAACCGCTGCCAGGAACCTTCATCCTGCGCTCGCCGCATCCACTCGCCGACGTGCGCCGCGCCGTCGCGGCCGCCGTGCCCGCCTCGGCGCAGATCCTGATCTTCGAATCACGCGACGCCCGCCTCGGCTGGACCGGCCTTCCGCCCGAAACCGCCGCCGCCACCCGCGCTGTCTGGGACGCACCTCTCAATCCGTCTACGGATTAAAAACCACGCTCAATGAACAGTACAACGCTCATTTTGAGCGAAGTCGAAGGATGAGCCGGTCGTGACCGTTGCCAAGCCACCTCACCCGATCTTCTTAAGCTTCGACTGGTGCTTCTGCCAGTTCTCCACATAGTGGAGCGCCGACAACCGGATCATCTGCACCTGCTGCGGCGAAACTTCCTTCACCACTTTCCCCGGGGCGCCCATCACGAGGGAGTTGTCCGGAATCTCCTTGCCCTCGGAGATCAGGGAATTGGCGCCGATGATGCAGTTCCTGCCGATCTTCGCGCGGTTGAGGATCGTCGAGCCCATGCCGATCAGCGTATCATCCCCAATCGTGCAGGCATGCAGGATCACCCGGTGACCCACGGTCACGTTCGCGCCGATCGTGATGGGATAGCCGATATCCGTGTGCAGAACACTCAGGTCCTGGATGTTCGAGTTCTCGCCGACGATGATCGGGTCGTTGTCGCCGCGCAGTACGCAGCCATACCAGACCGACGCATTCTCCTTCAGCACCACCCGGCCCATCACTTCAGCGCTGTCTGCCACCCAGTAGTTGCCGCTTCCGGGCAGCTCCGGCCTCGCTCCGTCCAGCTCGTAAATCGCCATATCCCTGCCCTCTCGTTGCGCCTGCGGAATGTCATTTAACCGTCTGATAATGGTGGTATTCTATAAGGGTTGTAGATTCGGAGAGGCAATGGCCGTTTACGTGCCCATTCATCCCTCACCGCCGGAAGCCCTGCTTCCGGACGCTGGTGGCCCGCCTCATGTGTGCGCCCCCACCCATTCCACCCTTTCGCCGAGCCGCTGCGCATTTCCGCCAGCGGCTTTTTTCATGCCCGCAGCCAAGGAGGCCTCCCATGGGTAAACGTAACGCCGTCAAGCGCCTGAAGTCCGCACAAGATGTGCGTTCCTCAAGCTGGAACAACGAGCCGGTACGCAGCAAGGGGGCCCATCTCCAGATGATTGAAGGCGGACGAGGCTGGCATCCGGACGACGCCGATGAGGTCAGAAACGAAATCCCGCACGAGCGCACCCAGCGCTACCAGAAAACGATCAAGCCGCGCTCGGAAAACCAGGCCCAGCTGATGAACGCAATGGACAGCCACGCCCTCGTCTGCGCCCTCGGCCCGGCCGGCACCGGCAAGACCTACCTCGCCATCGTCAAGGCCGTCGAAGCCCTGCAGAAGGGCAACGTCTCGAAGATCATCCTCTCCCGCCCTGCTGTTGAAGCGGGCGAGCAGCTCGGCTTCCTGCCCGGCGGCATGGAAGACAAGCTCGCGCCCTACCTGCGCCCGCTCTACGCCGCGCTCGCCGACCGCCTTTCCCCCGCCCAGCTCAAGCACATGCTGGCCGAAGGCGTCATCGAGATCGCGCCCATCGGCTTCATGCGCGGCCGTACACTGAACAATGCCTTCGTGGTGATCGACGAAGCGCAGAACTGCACCTACACGCAGCTGAAAATGCTTCTGACTCGTCTGGGCTGGCACTCCACCATGGTCATCACCGGCGACCCTGGCCAGACTGACCTCCTGCCGGAATTCTCCGGCCTCGCCAAAGCCGCCGAACGCCTCGAGAAACTCTCCGGCGCCGCGGTGATCAAGCTCGAAGCCGCCGACGTGGTACGCCACCCGCTGGTCGCGGAAATGCTGGACGTCCTCTAGGCGGGTAACATGATAGGCGCATTGTGGCGGGCACGCCGCGATGCGCCTTGTCCTGCGCATACGGACGGATGACCGGATCAGGCTGTCAGGTGACGGCGTATCTTGCGTGTCCCGCGGTGTCCGCGCCGACGATATCGTGCAAGGGTCCCGGACGCCCGAAATAGTAGCCTTGCAATTGCTTGCAACCTGTCGCCCTGAGCGTCACGGCAAGGGCCTCCGTCTCGACGCCTTCCACAACGACGCTGACATTCAGCCCCCGCGCCATCTGAATGAGCCCTGAAATGAGGAACCCGGCATTCGGGTCGTGTTCAAGGCGCTTGGTCAGTGAACGATCAATCTTGACGCAGCTGAAGCCGAAGGACTGAAGGTAGGCTATGCTTGTGAAGCCCGTGCCAAAATCATCCAGCGCAAAACTGACCCCAAGGTCCCGCAGAGTTTCGATGGCCAGCGAGGCACGCTCCGGATAATCGATCAGGTGGCGCTCGGTTATCTCGAGCTGCAGCCGCGCCGGGGGAAAGCCCGTCAGCGACAGGATCTGCTGCACATGTTTGCAGAAGTCCGGATTATTGAACTGGGTCGGGGATACGTTGACGCTCAGATTCAGATCGCGAATGTCGCGGGTCTCGCGGCAAGCCCGCTCCAGCACATACATGCCGAGCGCCTGAATGGTGCCGCTGCCTTCCGCAATCCCGATGAATTCATCCGGGCTCAGAGGACCGCCCGGCCGCCCGGGCCAGCGCACCAATGCCTCGACACAGGTGACCGATCCGGTCCGCGTTTCGACGATCGGCTGGTAGACGACATTGAATTCGCAGCGCCCGAGTCCATCGGCGATTTCCTTCTCGATCTGGTGGCGCCACATTTTTCCTTCATCAAGCGCCTTGTCGAAAAGCTGGATGCCATTCTTGCCGTTCGCCTTGACGGCGTACATGGCCGTATCGGCCTGACGGAGCAGTTCAAACGGCGCAATCGTTCCGCTATCGTCAACGGAAATTCCGATACTTGCCCCGATCTGGAATTGTCGGCCGAGAATTGTCACGGGTTGCGTCAGGCGCTCCAGTGCCATCGCGGCAAACTGCTGTGCGTCTTCGCCCGCGTCCTCGCCTTCGATCAACAGCGCGAACTCGTCACCGCCCATGCGCACCAGCATCGACTGCTCGCTGCGCAGCGAATTCAGCGTGCGTCCAACCTCCGTGATCAGATGGTCTCCAAACTGGTGGCCATGGAAGTCATTGATCACCTTGAATCCGTCGAGATCGATGAACACCACCGCAAGCTGGCCAGGCTCGCGGGTCTGGTCGTCAGCGATCTTCTCAAGCCGGGAGAGCAGCGCGCGCCTGTTCGGCAGGCTGCTCAACGCATCCGTGAACGCAATTTGCCGGTTCTCGTCACTGAGCTTCTGGGTCTCGAGATGTCTCTGACGAAGGATATGCTGTGAGCGGATGAGTTTCGAAAACGTGCTGTTATACTTGTAAAGGATGACGACCATGCCGCCGGCGACCATCGTCAGCATCACGGCTTCGGGAAGCATCCGGCCATCGTCCGCAAAGGAGAAGTAAACGAGGAATGTCGCGGTGGCCACGGTTGCGACCGACAGCGCGGCAGACCGGAGCGGAAAGAGGCAGAACACGGAACTGATCTGTGTCAGCGCCAGGAAGAAAGTGAGGTGCGCTTTCGTAAGCGGGTCGCCGTGGGGATAGAGAAGGAAACACCAGATCGTGAAGGCCGTCGTCAATACGATGGCCAGCAGCCCGGTTGTGCGAATGTGGCGGAGTATTTCAGCGTCAGAGAACGTGGACTGGCTATTCCGGCTCCACCAGAACCCTCGAACGCAAGCGACCGCGCAGAGGACAACCGGAAAGACGCAGCTCAGCCATGGACTGGCATAGTCACGGTAGGTGAAGGCAAGCGCAACGGCATTCCAGGACAGGATGAAATACAGCAGCGGCACTTGATGCACGAATTCGCGGAACTGGGCTCGGCACAGATCCATGTCAACGGTCTGCAGCCGGTACTGCTCCACAAGTGTGGTCAATGCTCGCTTCAGTGTCAGCACAGCGCAGGACTCGTTGGTTACCGTAGACGCTGCCGACACTAGATCAAACTCGAGAAGTTAGGGTTTGGGCAATCGTTGAAGTTTGATCCTTCCGGACAATGCCTGTTCGGGCAAACGCAGGCGCCGAGCCCGTTTTTGCCCCCGCAGACCCGCCGCGCAGTTGTCTACCTGCCCAAGTCCCGTTAACTCCTGCCCATGAAAACCTACGCCTCCTTTGACGCCGCGACGATCCGCTATCACGAACTCGGCGAGGGCCGCGTCGTCATCCTCCTCCACGGCTTCTCCGGCAACGCAGACCTGAACTGGTTCCAGCCCGGCATCGCCCAGAAGATCGCCGCCGCCGGCTACCGCGTCATCGCGCCGGACCTGCGCGGCCACGGCGCCAGCCAGGTCCCTGACGATCCGAAAAGCTGGCCATCGGACGCGATCGCCCGCGACCAGATCGCCCTCACGGCCCATCTGGGCGAAGCGCCCTACGCCACGGTCGGCTATTCCATGGGCGCCATCTCCGCCCTGCGTTTCCACCTGCTCTCCCGCAACACCGGCCGCCTCATCCTCGGCGGCATCGGCGACTCCGTGGCCGACGAGTTCAACGCCGACCGCAACACCGCCTTCCGCGCCGCGATCGAAGCGGCAATCGCGGGCGAAGAAACGCCCGCCGCGAAAGCCATCCTCTCCCGCGCCAGGGCCACCGGCGGCACATTGCAAGGCTATCTCGGCGCGCTCTCGGCGCGCACCTACACGCCGGCCGACCTGCTCGCGACCTTTGCCGTCCCCACCCTCGTCCTCACTGGCGACCAGGACCTCGACAACGGCTCCGGCCCGGCCCTCGCCGCCAGGATCCCCGGCGCACGTTACACACAGCTGACGGGCACCCACCTCACTGCCGTGATGGATCCCGCCTTGCCCGCCGCCATTATCACGGACCTCGGCGCCGGCCGCTGAGCCCTTTCCCCTGCGTGCCCCCTCGCCCATGCTTTCCGCGCGCGTTAAACCGCCCGGCAATGCAGAAAAGGGAGCATGAACATGGCAAAAGGTGACCTTCCGGTCCTGATCGGCGTCGGCCAGTCGCTGAGCCAATGGGATGGCCAGAATTTAGGAAAGTCCGGCCCGGCCGGGGCGCCCTCCCCGCTCTCCCTGATGACCGAGGCCTCGAAAGCCGCCCTCGCCGACACCGGCACACCCGGTATCGCCGCCGCCATCGACACGGTCGTCGTGGTGCGGATCTTCGAGGACTCCGTCGGGCGCGCTGCCCATCCGCACGGACACAACACGAACCTCCCCGGCACCCTCGCCCGCGATACCGGCACGAAGCCCGCCCGCCTGATCTACGAAACCGTCGGCGGCCAGAGCCCGCAGGCCCTCGTCAACGAATTTGCCCGCCGCATCCACGAAGGCGAAGTCGACGCCGTCCTCATTTCCGGATCGGAAGCCAACCGCGCCTCCAAGGGCGCCCGCAAGCATGGCGTCGAGATCAACTGGGCCGACGGCGCCGATGCTCCGTATGAGGATCGCGGCATGGGCCCGATGATGCTCTCGCGCGAGGAGATCAAGCACGGCCTGATCGCGCCCGCCTATTTCTACGGCCTGTTCGAAAACGCGATCGCCGCCCGCGAAGGCCGCACACGTTCCGCCCACCGGCGCGCCATGGCCGAGCTGTTCCAGCCCTTCTCCGCCGTCGCCGCGAAGAACAAGTATTCCCAGTTCCCGGTCGAGCACGATGTGGCGTTCCTCTCCACGCCGTCGCGCGAAAACTACGAATACGCCGACCCCTATCTCAAATGGTTCATCGCGCAGGACGCCGTGAACCAGGGCGCCGCTGCCATCCTCGTCTCGTCTTCGAAAGCCGACGCGCTGGGCGTGCCCGAAGACAAGCGCGTCTACATCCATGGCGGCGGCGATGCGGGCGATGGCCTGATCTCCCTGCGCCCTGTGCTCGACCGCTCCTGGGCGATGGACACCGCCATCTCCCGCGCCCTGACGCAGGCGGGCAAGTCGCAAGCGGACATCGCCCACCTCGATCTATATTCCTGCTTCCCCAGCGCCGTCTTCTCCGGCGCCGCCGCCCTTGGCCTCGACTGGAAAACCGACAAGCGCCCGCTCACCCTGACCGGCGGCCTGCCTTTCTTCGGCGGCCCGGGCAACAACTACTCCTTGCACGGAATAGCCGAAATGGCCGCCACGCTGCGCGAGAACAAGGGCGCCTTCGGCCTCGTCCTCGCCAATGGCGGCTGGATGACGAAAGAGGCCGCCGGCATCTATTCCACCACGCCGCCCAAAACCTTCACGCCCGCTGAACCTGCCGCGAAGGCCAAGACGCAAGTCGAAGTCGCCATCGTCTCCGGCGAAGCCACGCTCGAAACCTTCACCGTCACTCACGGCAAGGACGGCCCCGACCGCGGCATCATCTTCGCCCGCTTCGCCGACGGTCGCCGCGTCATCGCCAACAACGCCGACGCCGCCACGCTCGCCACCTTGCGCGAGGACGCCAGCCCCGTCGGCCGCAAAGTGACCGTCACCGCACAGGACGAAACCGCGACGTTCGTTTTTTCCTGAGGCGAAACGGACGTGACTGAGCCGCGCTACTTCGAAATCTCGATCGTCCGCTGGTGCGGCGAGTTTGTGTGTGGCCGGGTCACCCGGGCCTTCTTCGACCACTGGAAAGGCCGGCCGGAGGAAGACCTCGCCAACTTCATGACGGCCTGGGATCCGGCCGAGCGCGAACCCGATGTGCCGCCCGCCCGCAGCGACGGCTCCACGCCGGATAACTGGCATGAGTTCGATGACGTCGAACACATCAGCAACGCAGTCGCCAACAACAACATCATCCGTGTCATGGAAGTTGAGCCCGACGCGGTCGACGGCGGCTTCCGTCAAAAGCCGGGCGGCTATGAGGAAGACTTCGAGATTTCCGCCATCGCGGGCGACATGCCGGAGACTTTCCTCAAGTGCGTGCGCAGCATCGAAGTGGATCAGGATGCGGATGATCCCGCAAATCCGGTTATCGTTTCCAAGGCCCTCGCCAAAGGGGTGGACACGGTCGCCCGTTGCGAGACGTCCGGCCCCTTCGACATCCGCAAGCTGAGCATTTCCTATATCGACTTTGATGGCGATGACGTCGTCGACTCGCTGGCCTATGACGGCGTGTTTCTGGAAACCGAAGGCCAGTTCTCGGATGGCAAGGGCATGGTCTTCTACCTGGGCGACCTTCACACTTCGTCGCCCGAAGACAGCGACATCGCGCCCGCCCTCACCGATGTGAAAGTCCCGGGCAGGCTACGGCTACTGGCAGGTACGCTCTGGCCCTCCCTGCGCACAGCGCTAGGGGCCATCTTCTCGCTGTTCGGCTTTCCGGTCTTCCTGCTCGCCATGATCGGCACCGCCAAATACCTTCAGCTCTTCAACCTGATTGAACTCAAGGGCTGGGCCCTGGCCATCATTGAAACCCAGGGCGACGTCCTCGACGACATCGCCGAGGCGGCGGCGGATTACGGGGTGAAGTTCCCGGCGATCCTTGCCGACGCGGTCGTGATATACCTTTCCATCGGAAACACCCTGGCAAGAGCGGAGAAGAGTGACCTTCTCAGCGTCGAAAACGAAGACTCGAACCACTGGGGCCTGTTCAAGGAGTGGTTCACAAAAGGCCGCGTCGATTCACTCCTGCTCAGCCTGCCCCAAATAACGCGCGATGGCTTTGTCCGCCTGTTCTGGCCGCTGATGATGCTTTACCGTCTCAAGACACCATTCGTGGTCACTGGTCCGGGCCCGTCCGGCGACACGATCAGTTCGTCCGTTCCCCGCCGCGAACTCGCGGACTTCGCGCGAATGGTCACCGAGGCCCACGGAACCTGGAAAGGCCAGTCGATCCAGGACTTCCGGCAGATTTTTGTCTGGCACGTGGTCCTTGTGCTCGGCGCAACAGCCCTTTCGGCCTATGCGTTCAGGCTCCTCGGCTGACGCCCCGCTTGCCCCCCACCCCGGCCTGCGCCACAACGCCGCCATGACAAGCCACTACACAACCTTCGGCGTCATCGGCGCCGGCGCCTGGGGCACAGCCATTGCCCAGATGCTCACCCGCGAGGGTCAGTCCGTCCTGCTCTGGGCGCTCGAGCCGGAGGTGGCAGACGCCGTCAACGCCCGCCACGAGAACACCGCCTTCCTGCCCGGCGTGCCGCTGAACCCCGCCCTGCGTGCCACCGCGCACCTCGGCGACCTTGCCGGCCTCGACGCCCTCTTCTGCGTCACACCTGCCCAGCACACCCGCGCCACGCTCACCCGCCTCGAAGGCTGGTTCAAGCCGCACGCCCCGGTCGTCCTCTGCTCCAAGGGCATCGAGCTTTCGACCGGAAAATTCATGACCGAAGTCCTCGCCGAGGAACTCCCCGACGCCATGCCCGCCGTGATGTCCGGCCCCAGCTTCGCCATCGACGTTGCCAAAGGCCTGCCCACCGCCGTCACGCTCGCCATGCGCGATCCGGCGCTCGGCGCCGAGCTCATCCAGGCGATCTCGACGCCCACCTTCCGGCCATATCTGGGTACGGATCTTCTGGGGGCGGAGGTTGGCGGCGCGGTGAAGAACGTCCTCGCCATCGCCTGCGGCATTGCCCTCGGCAAAGGCCTCGGCCGCTCTGCCCATGCGGCCCTGATCGCGCGCGGCTATGCCGAGATGACCCGCCTCGCCCTCGCCCTCGGCGCCGAGGCGGAGACGCTGACCGGCCTCTCCGGCCTCGGCGATCTCGTGCTCACCTGCTCGTCCGAGACCAGCCGCAACATGTCGCTCGGCCTCGCCCTGGGTCAGGGCCAGTCTCTCGCCGGCGTGCTGAGCGCCCGCCACTCGGTCACCGAAGGCGTTGCGACCGCGCCGGTCCTGCGCCAGCTCGCCCGCGCGCGCGGCATCGAGATGCCGATCTCGGAAGCCGTCGCCGCCGTCATCGAGGGCGAAATCAGCGTGGACGAGGCCATCCTCGCCCTGCTCATGCGCCCGGTGAAAGCCGAAACGACCCGGGCCTGAACCTGTCCGGAAGTTAAGGTTCGATCACGAGGCTGTGATCGCGCGTCCATTCGGCGTCCACCTGCGTAACCCTGTCGTCAGCATCAAGACCGGTGCGACTTCAGCCCAATGGAGCATCCCATGAACTTCCGCAGCCTTCTGCTCGGCGCCGCCGCAGCCGTATTCGCAGCCGCGTGCACGTCCACCGCCGACACCGAAACCGGACTGGCCGCCTCGGCCGAAGCCGAAGCGGCCGCCGAAGCCGCGCCGCCGGTCGCAGAACCCATTGAACCGTCAGTCATGGTTGGCGGCGCCGCCATGTCTCCGAGCAAGAACATCGTCGAGAACGCGGTCAACTCCGCCGACCACACGACGCTCGTCGCCGCCGTGACCGCTGCCGGCCTCGTCGAAACCCTCCAAAGCCCCGGCCCGTTCACGGTCTTCGCTCCCGTCAACAGCGCCTTCGACGCCCTGCCCGCCGGAACGGTCGAAACCCTGCTGAAGCCGGAAAACAAGGACGCCCTGACGAAGGTCCTCACCGCGCACGTCGTGGCCGGCGACCTGAAGGCCGCTGACCTCGTCGCCCAGGCGACGGCGAACGGCGGCACCGCCACCTTGACCACCGTCTCCGGCGACACGCTGACATTCGCCCTGGAAGGCGGCGCGGCCATCGTCACCGACGAAAGCGGCAGCAAGGCCACCGTCACCATCGCCGACGTCGATCAGTCCAACGGCGTCATCCACGTGGTGGACAAGGTCCTCCTGCCAAACTGAACCCCGCCCCGACCCCCTGCGCCTGCAGAGGTGTGAGTGCACCCTGGGGGGAGCGAGCGATCGCTCCCCCCTTTTTTGTGCTTCGCACACGCCCCTCCCCCACCGTCACCCCTCCCCGCGCCCCGCCAGCCTGCTACACTCCTGCTCAAACGGAGGAACCGCCATGCTCAAGAAATCCTACGAAGCCTTCAAGGTGACGATCGAGAACAAGGTCGCCCATATCCAGATGTCGCGCCCCGAAGCGATGAACACCATGAACAAGGCGTTCTGGAACGAGCTTCCGGAAATCGTCCGCGCCATCGACACCGAGGCCCTCGCCCGCGTCATCGTCATTTCCTCCACCGGCAAGCACTTCTCCGCCGGCATGGACACCACCGTCTTCACCGGCCCGCGCCCCACCGGCCCGCAGGACCGCTACGTCGCCGCCGAAGCCTTCCGCATCAACGTGAAAGCCATCCAGGCCTCGTTCAACTGCATGGAAGAGGCCCGCATCCCCGTCCTGTTCGCCCTGCATGGCGGCGTCATCGGCGGCGCGATCGACATGATCACGGCCGGTGACATCCGCTGGTGCACCAAGGACGCCTTCTTCTGCATCATGGAAATCAACATCGCGATGACCGCCGATGTCGGCACCTTTCCGCGCCTGCAGCGCTACATCCCCGAAGGCTGGGTCAAGGAAATGGCCTATACGGGCCGGCGGATCGACGCCGCGAAGGCCAGGGAAATCGGTCTCGTCAACGATATCTTCGACACGCAGGAGCAAATGCTCGCCTACGTCATGGAGACGGCCCGCGAGATCGCCTCGAAAAACCCCGTCGCCGTCACCGGCTCGAAAGTGCTGATAAATTACGGGCGCGACCACACCACCGCCGACACGCTCGATTACATCGGCATCTGGAACGCCGCGATGTTCCCGCCGCCCCACATGGCCGAGGCCTTCGCCGCCCGCGCCGAAAAGCGCGAGCCTGTCTTCCCGGACCTCGCGCCCGTGCGCACCGAACCGATGTAAACAAGGCGACACAGGCCACCGGGATGGGTGTAGCTTGAATGACGGGGGCGCGCGGATTGCGCGGACCGGTCTTCAAGGGGAAACACCAATGTCAATGAACTCGATCATGGACCTTCTGACATCGCCGCAAACTGCCGGCGCCCGTCAGCAACTCAGCCAGCAGCTTGGCCTGTCGGAGGCGCAAACCGGGCAGGCCATCCAGGCCTTGCTTCCGGCGCTTGCGGCCGGCCTCGCCTCCAATGCCCGCAAGCCGGGCGGCGTCGAAGCCCTCCTCGGCGCGCTGGCGAGCGGCCAGCATGCTCAGTATCTCGATCAGCCTCAGAAACTTGCCCGCCCGGAAACGATTGCCGACGGCAATGCCATCCTCGGTCACCTGCTCGGCTCGAAGGAGATGAGCCGCGCGGTCGCGGGCGCGGCGGCAAAGAAGACCGGTCTCAGCGACCAGGCCTTGAAGATGGCGCTGCCCATCATCGCCAGCATGGTGATGGCGCACCTCTCCAGGCAGGCCAAGGGCAGCGCGCCGAAAGGCGGCAGCGCATTCGGTCTGGATGACCTGATGGACATGCTCGGCGGGGCTGCAGGCGGCCAGGCCTCCGGCTCCCGGCAAGGCGGCATGCTGGGCGGCCTCCTGAACATGCTGGACGCCGACAAGGATGGCTCGGCGATGGACGACATCTTCAACATGGTGATGAAAAGCCGGAAGTGACCGGCTCGGCAGTCACGCCACCCGGCGCACCAGATCCCCGACGGAGGCCTGAGACCGTCCGACTACGGACGAAACCAGCTCATGCGAGAAGGTCGCGCCGCTGAACCAGCTCCGCTTTCCGCCTTGCGCCTCGCGCAGCGCGGTAAACAGGCCGTCCGCCACGGCGTCGATGCGGTATTGCGGAAAGTAGCGCCATGTCTGCGCGAGGATGACCGTATCCACCTGCACGCCCATCCCCTGCAGGTCGGACATGAGGATTTCCCTCAGTTCGGGCGGCGTCAGGCTGTTGGAAAACTGCCCGGTCACATAGAGGTGCGCCCCATCCTCCAGCACGCTGCCCTCGCGGCGCGCCCCGAGGATGGCGCCGCGCAGGGAGGGGTCCTTGCAGGCGCGGGAATAGCCGTGCACCTGCGCCCCCTTGAACCAGTTCTTCGACGCCACCAGCGTCGTCGTGTAATTCTGCCACTCGACGCCCTGCAACACCGCCTGCTCGGCCGGCAGCAGCGTCGTCAGCTTTGCAAACTCATCCATCGGGATTGTCGAGATCAAGGCATCGAAGGTCTCGTGCACACCACCCGACACGATCGTCACGCCCGACTCCCGCCGGTCGATCTGCTCGATGCGCGCCTCCAGCCGCACGTCGAAGCGGGTCGCAAACCGCCTCCAGAACTCGCTCCATCCCTCGACCGGCATGTGCATGTCGTTCAGCACGCCGGAAATCAGCAGGTCGAAATCACACCATTGCACCGTCTGTCCGATGGTCACTTCCTTGGCATAGCCATACCCCTGCGCCGGCAGGATCCGGTGCATGGCGAGGTCCAGCTTCGGCAGCTTCAGCCGCGCCAGCCAGTCGTCCACCGTCATCGCCGCCTCGGCCAGGACCGTCTTGTCCGACGGCGACGCCGCAATCCGCTTGCGCAGCCTGCCCGCCTCGGTAACGAATTTCAGCGCCTGCACGATCAGCGGCGCGCCCGGCCCGTTCTTCACATAGTCCACGACCGGCGCATCATCGTACCGCGCCTCGCCGAGGCGCTTCAGCGTCACTCCGTGCGCCTTCATCCAGCGCTTCACGATGACGTGCTGGCGCGTCGTGTAGCAGGTGCCCATCTCGCTGAGGCCGTCGCCGGAGGTAAACGAGAAGGATTTCCCCCCGATCCGGCTTTCCTTTTCGAAAACAACCGCCTGGTGGCCAGCCTCCTGGATGAATTGAGCTGCGCTCAACCCACCCGGGCCTCCTCCGATGACAGCGATCTTCAACCTTGGCATGCCTTTGGTTCCTAGCACACGCTGATTTGTGTCAGTGTCGCGATGGCCTGTCCACCTCTCGCAATGTCACCGCCCGATTGTGCATCTCGCCGCGCCAAAACGCGCCTCTGACGCTAGGAGAACAGGCAGGCCGGTTAACAATCCGGAAACGGGACGAGGAAAACTTGCGCCGGCTCAAGTCCGAAAAAACAAGGTTTCTTTGCCATAAACAGGGGTATGAGCGACACGCACAACTTCCTTGCGTATGTCCTGACGGACAAACCAGGCGCGAACTCGGCCATCGGGCCGCGCGTCCGCCTGCAGCAGCACCTTGACCTGTCGCGGGCCGTCAACCTGATGGCGCTGATCACGGTCTTCAACACCACCATCGCCGGCTACATCTCCTTCTCGATGACCAACAGCTTCATGGTCCTTGCCTGGGTGCTGAGCAATCTGCTGATGGCCGCCCTGATGATGCTGGACTATCTCCGCAAGTCCGGCCGCGCGGTTCCGAAACGGGTCAGCGGGCGCTACGTCCGCCGATCGGAAACGCTGTCCATCTTCGCCGGGTTCCTGTTCGGCTCCCTTCCCCTTTACCTCATCGGGAAAGATGCTTTCGACACCCTGATCCTCTCGACGCTGTTCACCGTGTCGATGTGCGCCGGCCTCATGTGCATGTTGCCGCGCAATCCGCGCCTCGTGATGCGCTACATGGCCGGATCGATTTCCCCGCTGCTCATTCATGTCGGCCTGCACTTCAATGACGAATTGATCGCCATCGCGATCGCCCTAGCGCTGCTCGTGCTGACGATCTATTTCGGCGCGCGTTCGGCGTTCAAGCTCTATCTCAAGGAAGTCAAGCTGGTTGGGGAAGCAACCCAGCTGCGGGAGATCCTCGACGTCGCCCTTGACGGTTCCGGACAGGCCGTAGCGGTCCGCTCGACCGATGGCCAGGTCATCTTCGAAAACGCCCTCTACCGGCAGGTGAAGGTCGCGCTCCAGAATATGGATACCTCCTGCGGCGTGGTTCACGCCATCGACCGCTATTGGCAGATTGCCCACTACGAAGTGTCGAGCATCGGATCGGTCGAGATCTTCACCGACGTCACGCGCATCGAGGACAGCCGCCAGGAGGCCGAGTCGCTCCGTCAGGGCGCGGACGAAGCGAGCCTTGCCAAGACCCGCTTCCTGCGCTCGATCACCTCCGAACTGCTCGTGCCGCTGCGCACGATCCGGCTGCTCGCGTCTCTGATGGACGCAAGTTCCCAGATCCCGGTGACCAAGGACGACATGAACCGCGCCTCCGACAAGATTCGCCTGTTGACGGAAGCGCTGGAAGGCCGGGTTGAAGAGATCATCGGCCATGCAGGCAGCGGAGCGACGCAAACCGACGTCGCAGCCATGTCCGACCTGTGCGAACCTGCTTCCAGCCCGGTTCTGAAAGTGCGCAGGCCGGGCCTGCGCCAAGGCCTGCGCAGCCTCTCGGGGTCCTGACCGGCGCGGGACTTGGTGGGCGATGACGGGCTCGAACCGCCGACATCCTGCGTGTAAAGCAGGCGCTCTACCAACTGAGCTAATCGCCCCCACCGGTTCTTTGCCGGGGCGAGGCTCTAAAGGCAAGCAAGTTCAAAAAAACGGCCGTTCATGACGACAGCGGGACCAATTCACGCGTTTCAGTATGGAGCCGCTTTAAGATCGAATGATAGTTCGCGAGATACTTGCCTAGGTCTTGGCTTTCAAAAGGCGCCCGTTTTTCGGTGGGTTCTATGGCGGACAATCTTTGAAGGCTCTCTTGAATTGCATATCCGAGCATCTGCAATTCTAAAGACGCTAGCGCATACAAGCGATACTCCTTGTTCCACTGGAAGTAGTTGTTTAGATTGATAAGCGCTCCCAAAATGGCTAAAGCGAATACAATGTATTGCGTATTCGCAGTTATCATTTCTGGTCTACTTGAGAACCAGGCGAAGTATGTCGGTCCGGCGACTGTGGCAAGCGAGGTTATGCTTCCAACAAGCTGATAGAAAAACTTAGATTGCACGCTTTGGGAGTGAAGCTTATCGCTGCGTTTTCGCACGATGCGATACAGTTCCTCCAAGTTTGAAGGGTTAGTCTCAGGCAACTTCTTGACCAATACTGCCTCCCGGGCGCTCAGCAAACTACTACCTTAGATTTCAGACAACTAAGTTGTTCGGAAGAGGTATAGGATAGTATCCCCTTCAAGTTTTGCTAGAAAAATATCAACGCAAATTCACGGCGATATGACATTGGCTGATGTTTATTCGGTCGAGGAAGAGAACGCTCTACCGCCCAAGGCACCTTACCGTTCGGATACCGAAATAGGTCGACACGCAGTGCCGTTCTTTGCCCCAAACAAAAAACCCCGCCTCCTTTCGGAGGCGGGGTTCTTCAGGTCAGGTCACGTCCCGTTCAGTGCGGCGCGCGGATCGTGTCCGTGTCGTCGGCCGGTTTTGCCGGGCCGCCGGAGAGGCTTTGCTGCAACGCCGCCTCGTCCGCGTCGGACCATTCGATCGGCACGACCGGACGCGTCAGCGCCAGCCGCAGCACTTCCTGGATATCCGAGACCGGGATGATCTTCATGCCGACCTTCACGTTCTCCGGAATCTCGTCGAGATCCTTCTCGTTCTCCTTCGGGATCAGCACCGTCTTGATGCCGCCGCGCAGGGCCGCGAGCAGTTTCTCCTTGAGGCCGCCGATCGGCAGCACCCGGCCGCGCAGGCTGATCTCACCCGTCATCGCCACTTCGCGGTTCACCGGAATGCCGGTGAGCAGCGATACGATGGCCGTCGTCATGGCCGCGCCGGCGCTCGGGCCATCCTTGGGCGTCGCGCCATCCGGCACGTGCACGTGGATGTCCGTCGTGTTGAACGCGGTCGGCTTGATGCCGAGCGACACCGACCGGGCGCGCACGAGCGAGCTCGCCGCCTGGATCGATTCCTTCATCACGTCGCGCAGGTTGCCCGTCACCTTCATGTTGCCGCGGCCCGGCATCTTCACCGCTTCGATGGTGAGCAGGTCGCCGCCGGATTCCGTCCAGGCAAGGCCGGTCACGGCGCCCACCTGGTCGGTTTCGTCGGCGAGGCCGAAGCTGTGCTTCCGCACGCCCGCGAACTCCGAGAGATTGGCCTCGCTGATCGTAAGGCTGCCGCTCTCGTTAAGGGCGAGATGGCGCACCGCCTTGCGGGCGAGGCGCGCAATCTCACGCTTCAGCGAGCGCACGCCCGCTTCGCGTGAATAGTAGCGGATGAGATCGCGGATCGCGCCATCGGTGACCGTCCACTCCTCGGCTTTCAGGCCGTGATCCTCGCGCACCTGAGGGATCAGGTGGCGCTTGGTGATCTCGAGCTTCTCTTCCTCCGTGTACCCCGCAATCCGGATGATCTCCATCCGGTCCAGCAAGGGCTGCGGCATGTTCAGCGAGTTCGCCGTCGTCACGAACATCACGTCCGAGAGGTCGTAATCGACTTCCAGGTAGTGGTCGTTGAAGGTCGAGTTCTGCTCGGGGTCGAGCACTTCGAGCAGGGCCGAGGCCGGGTCGCCCCGGTGGTCCATGCCCATCTTGTCGATCTCGTCGAGCAGGAACAGCGGGTTGCCGCTCTTCACCTTCTTGAGGCTCTGGATCACCCGGCCCGGCATCGAGCCGATATAGGTGCGCCGGTGCCCGCGGATCTCGCTCTCGTC
>JAIXRO010000049.1 GCA_027485145.1 Hyphomonadaceae bacterium
CGATCAGGAAAATCGTGCCGATGACGACGTGGGCCCCGTGGAAGCCGGTCGCCATAAAGAAGGCCGAACCGTAGAGCGTACCGTCAAAGGTGAAACCGGCATGGCTGTATTCGAGCACCTGAAGCGCGGTGAACAGCATGCCAAGCAGGATCGTGATGAAGAGGCCAAGCTTGGCGCTTTTCATGTCGCCGTGCTGGAGCGCGTGGTGGGCCCAGGTCACGGTCGTGCCGGACAGCAGCAGGACCAGAGTGTTCATCAGCGGCAGGTGGAAGGGATCAAACGTCGTGACATCCGCCGGCGGGAACTGCTTGAAGCGCTCGAGACCTTCCTGGAAGATCGGGTTGGCCGAGTCCCAGGTGCTGCCGACGCGCGCATCGGAGAAGATCGAAAATTCGAAGAAGCCCCAGAACCAAGCCACGAAGAACATGATCTCGGAGGCGATGAACAGGATCATGCCATAGCGCAGGCCGATCTCGACGACCGGGGTATGGTCGCCCGTGCGGCCTTCCTTGACCACCTGCGCCCACCAGCCGAACATGACCCAGAAGACCATCGCGAAGCCGAGCGCCAGCACCCACCAGGTGCCTTCGGCGAGGCCGAACAGGCCCTTCATGTAGACCACAGCGCCGATCGCCAGCGTGAACACGGCCATCGAGCCGATCAGCGGCCAGGGCGACGGGTTGACGAGGTGGTAGTCGTGTTTGACGTCGCTGCCGGACATGAGAGTCAAATCCCCTATGGAATCCCTGAACTTTGGGGCTGTTTAACGTGCGCCCCAGCCACGTTGCAACCGATTCAGCCGGGTGCTGCCGAATTCGCCGCACCCTCGGCCACATCCTTGCTGGACGGGCCTGAATACGACGAACTGTCAAAGAAAGTGTAGCTGAGCGTAATGGTCTCGATCTGTCCGGCGAGGCGGTCTGCCACGAGATCCGGCGAGATGAAGTAAACGACGGGCAGCTTGCGCGTCTCGCCCGGCGCAATCACGCGCTCAGAGAAACAGAAACACTCCAGCTTGTTGAAGTAGGGCCCGGCCATATGGGGGGTCACGTTATAGCTCGCGATGACGCGCACTTCCTGCTGCGTCGGGTTCGTCACTTCATAGAAGGCCAGCCCGTGCTGGCCGATCTGGACGGTCTGGGTCGTCTGCAGCGGACGGAAGACCAGCGGCGCGTCGGCCACGTTTGCATCGAACCGGACTTCGATCGTCTGGGCCAGGATTTCGGACGGACCTTCGGTCGCGATCCGCGTGGTGCCGCCAAAACCCGTGACCTTGCAGAAGGTATCGTAGAGCGGGTCCGCCGCAAAGGCGAGGCCAAGCATGCCCGCCACGCCGGCCGCCGCAATTCCCGCAATCGTGTTGTTTGAAAGGGCCATCACATGCGCTCCGACACGCCGGCAGCAGTGTTCAGGCGGATGAAGGTCATCACCATCACCAACAACACGAAACCGGCGAGCGCGAGGCCAAGCCACAGGTTGCGCTTGTTGCGGGCCTTCACGGCCTCGGCGTCAAGTTGCGGTACAACAGGATCCGGCATTTCGGGCATCTCAGACCCCTACCAGCGGAAAGTGGAGCCCGGCCGCATGCTCAACCAGCACGGCGCCAAACAGGGCGAACAAATAGAAGATCGAAAACACGAACGTGTTCCTGGCGAGTTTCATGTCGGCGCCTTCGGCGTCCGGACCGCCGGCTTTCGAGCGCGTGAGGCGCACGGCGTAAGCAATGAATGCCGCGCCGAGACCGAGCGCGGCAGCGCCGTAGATCCAGCCCCCAAGACCGGTCGCGAGCGGCAGCAGCGAAACCGGCACCAGCACGAGCGTGTAGATCAGGATCTGCGTACGCGTGACTTTCGCGCCATGCGTGACCGGCAGCATCGGAACCGACACCTTGGCGTATTCCTTGTGCGCCAGAAGCGACAGCGCCCAGAAGTGCGGCGGGGTCCAGAAGAAGATGATGGCAAACAGGATCCAGGCATCGAGCGGCATGTTGCCGGTGACAGCCGCCCAGCCGATGACGGGCGGGAATGCCCCTGCGCCGCCGCCGATCACTATATTCTGCGACGTCGCCCGCTTGAGCCACATCGTGTAGATGACGCCATAGTAGAAGATCGAGAAGGCAAGCAGCGCTGCGGCCAGCCAGTTCGATGCCAGCCACATCAGCATCACCGACACGCCGGACACGATCAGGCCGAGCGCGAGAGCCTCATCGCGCGGGACAGCGCCCGAAGGGATCGGGCGCGTCGACGTGCGGGACATCACGGCGTCGATATCGGAATCATACCACATGTTGATGGCGCCGGCGGCGCCCGAACCGAGCGCAACCGCGAGCGTCGCGATGGCGGCCATCACCGGATGCATCGAAACGCCGGTCATGCTCGACGCAGCGACCAGTCCCGCAAACCCCGTGAACACCACGAGCATCATGATGCGCGGCTTCATCAGGTTCAGGTAATCCACAGCGGTGGCGTACCGTTTCTGCGGGATGAGAAGGGCGTCGGTCATGCAGGGAACATCTCAGGTTTCTGTTGGCGAAACGGCCCGCACGCCTTGCGCATGAGGGCCGCCCCGAAGTCTGGTCTTGTCCGGCCCGGAGCGGCGGGCCGGGGAACGGTCAGTGGCCACCCTTGCCCGTCACGACGGGCAGTTCGTTGTACTGGTGGAAGGGCGGCGGGGATGGCAGCGTCCACTCGAGCGTGGTGGCGCCTTCGCCCCAGGGGTTGCCATGGCCATGGGCGTCGACGGTGGCCTTGCGGCGGCGCACGGCGGCTTCGATGATCGAGAAGAAGAAGATCAACGTGGCGACGAGCGTGATCGCATAACCGACCGACGAGACATAATGCCAGGTCGAGAAGCCCTCGTTATAGTCGATGTAGCGGCGTGGCATGCCCTGCAGGCCGAGGAAGTGCTGCGGGAAGAACAGCACGTTCGAGCCGATGAACATCAGCCAGAAGTGCAGGCCGCCGAGGAAGCCGTTGTACTTCACGCCGAACATCTTCTCGAACCAGTAGTACCAGCCCGCGAACAGGCCGAACACGGCGCCGAGCGACAGCACGTAGTGGAAGTGGGCGACCACGTAGTAGGTGTCGTGCAGGGCGTGGTCGATGCCGGCGTTGGCCAGCACAACGCCCGTCACACCGCCCACGGTGAACAGGAAGATGAAGCCGATCGCCCAGAGCATGGGCAGTTTGAAATCGATCGACCCGCCCCACATCGTCGCAATCCAGGAGAAGATCTTGATGCCGGTCGGCACCGCAATCACCATGGTTGCGGCCACGAAGTAGGCGTTCAGGTCAACGTTCATGCCGACGGTGTACATGTGGTGCGCCCACACGACGAAGCCGATCACGCCGATGGAAACCATAGCGTAGGCCATGCCGAGATAGCCGAAGATCGGCTTTTTCGAGAAGGTCGAGACAATGTGGC
>JAIXRO010000149.1 GCA_027485145.1 Hyphomonadaceae bacterium
AGCGCGTTCAGGCGGCGATGGCGACCCGTTTGCGCCACATGGCGCGATAAGCGTCCTCGACGTCTCGCGCAAAGCGCGCATGGTTCATGATGGGCGCCGCACGCATACAAGAGCGAAGATCCCGACGATATGTGGCGAGGCGATCGGGATCGGCGGCCAGCCTCGCCGCTCGCTCGACATAGTCTTCGGCGGTGTCGGCAATCAGTTCCTCCAGCCCTGAATGGGCCAGGATGCTCGCAGACACGCGCGAGACATGGTGTTCCCCAAGCAAGGCGATGACAGGAACGCCCATCCAAAGCGCTTCGCAGGTGGTCGTCGTGCCGTTGTACGGCATGCAATCCAGCGCAATATCCATGCGGCCATAGGCCTTGAAATGATCGTCTGTTGGCACGATCTCGCCATCCAGCTCGACCCGTGAAGGATCGATGCCACCCAATGCAAAGCAATCGAGGAAGCGCGCGCGTGTGGCAGGGTCGCCGAACGCCCTGCCCTTGAGCAGGATATGCGAATCCGGCACACGCCTCAGCACCCTGCACCACAATGCGATGGTCTCGGC
Organism: Hyphomonadaceae bacterium; assembly: GCA_027485145.1. Classification (GTDB taxonomy): domain Bacteria; phylum Pseudomonadota; class Alphaproteobacteria; order Caulobacterales; family Hyphomonadaceae; genus Hyphomonas. The sequence continues at coordinate 557 of JAIXRO010000149.1, forward strand.
GTTCACTTTCGCCAGGTTGTTGAACGATCCGAACGTGATGAAGCCGCGGGCGACAGATGGCGGCGCGCTGGCCGGCGGGATGTCCATCGTGGGTTGATAGGTCAGGAATCCGTGCGGCAGGCGAACCAGCGCCTCGCTGTGCCAGCGGTCAGTGAGGCCGGGCGGATCAGCAATGGCGTCGGTGAAGCGATAGTCGATCGCGGGCATTCCCGTGGTGTCGGGATAGCCCAGCCACGTCACCTGCACCGGCGCCGGCTTGCGTGCGAACAGCAGGGGACGGGAACCTGCGGTATGCCCGGTCAGATCAACCAGGATGTCGATGCGATCCCGCATGACCTGGGCGGCGGCGGCTTCGTCCGACAGGCTGTCGATCGAAGCCCAGTGATCGCTGCGCGTCCGGATGCGGGCTGTCACGTCATCCTGTCTCGAAGAGATCGCGTAGCAGAAAACTTCAACCTGTGACGAATCGTGTCCGAACAGGAGCGGCTCGAAGAAGCGAGACACCGGGTGGGCGCAGAAATCGGGTGACACATAGCCGACGCGCAACCGACGCGCAGGATCGCGGTCGGCAATCTCCAGGGGCTGTTCCGGCAGAAGCGGCTGGGCGTGGAGCGCGTTCCAACGCTTGTGCGCGCGCCAGATGACCTCTGGCGGCACCAGCGGCGTATAGTGAAGCGCGAAGAGAAGATTCGAGTGGAGCAACGGAACCGCAGGGTGCCGTTCGGCGCCCTCGCGGAGCAGGCGGATTGCATCGATCACGCGCCCGGTGGATTTCAGCAACTCGCCCAGATTGGCAAAAGGCTGCGGCAGTTCCGGCTTTGCCGCGATAGCGGCGCGAAAGCACTGCTCGGCCAGATGCCAGTCGCCGCTCGCGAGATGCACATCCGCCAGGTTGGTATAGGCTTCACCCAGGGACGGGTCGCAAAGCAGAGCGCGACGATAGGCTAGCCTGGCGCCCTCACGATCTCCCATTGCATTGACCGTCATGCCAAGATTGAACCACCCCTCCGCATAGTCGGGGCGGAGCGCGACGGCGGCACGCGCGCTCGCCAGCGCTTCGGCGTAGCGATCCAGGCCGGTCAGAACGCCGACCAGATTGCTGCGGAATGCCGCTTCGTCAGGTGAGGCAGAAATTGCGTGGCGATAGAGGTCGATGGCTTCGTCGAAACGCGATTGCCCGCGCAGCAGGACCGCCAGATTATTGCTTGCATAGGCATGGCGGGGATCGCTTTTCAGCAGCGCGCGATAGCAGGCTTCGGCCTGGCTGAGTCTCCCGGCGCCGTGATGGGCTATTGCCTTCTCGAGCAGCGCGGTCATCCCATCATGCCTTCGGCTGACAGGATGTCGCGCAGCTTGCGTGTGGCCTGGCCCCAGGTGAAGTTGGCCATCAGGTGCCCACTTGCATCCGGCAGCGCAACGTCACGATCCCTGACGATCGCCTCCACGATGGCGACCGCGGCGTCCTCGTCCGGTTGCCACCAGTCCAGCCCGAAAAATGGAGGATAAGGGGCATCGACATAGGGCTGGCGCGCTGGCGCCACTGTCGCCGGGATCATGCGGGCAACCGATGGATTGAGATAATCCAGATAGGCGCTGTGGGCCGGCGCGATCAGACCAAGCCCCATCGCCCCGGCCTTTGACATCGGCAGATCCCAGCCTTCGCCGTGCGACATGCTCCAGTAGTAGGTGGCGGCGGCATAAAGGCCCGCCATCTGCCGTTCATCGAACATCTGATCGATCAGCAGGATGCGCCCGGCATCGGCGAAGCGTCGACCGACCGCTGCCTCACTCTTCTTGAGCAGGTCGCGAAGGATTTCGCTTTCCTTCTCTTTCCCACGACCCGTTTTCAGGATCAGCACGGCATCGTCCGTGCGCCGTGTCGCGCGCAGCCAAACGCGAAACAAGCCGGCCAGATTCTTGCGAGGGATCAGGTCCGAGACATTGAGAAAGCGATGGCGAAACGAAGAGACATCGCGGTCGCCCTCCGACACC
>JAIXRO010000101.1 GCA_027485145.1 Hyphomonadaceae bacterium
CTTGCCCAGCGAATACGGCGAAATCGGCGCTTCGCGAGTCAGCTCCGATTGCGGCGCGGCGGCCGAACCGTATTCGTCGCTGCTGCCGATATTGATGAAACGCTTCAGTGTCGAACGTTCGATAGCCTGCACCAGATTCAGCACACCATCGAAGTGGGCATCAATCAGGCTGCGGCCACCGTTGCCGAAATTGGCATGATCGATATAACCGCCGCAGTTGACCACATAGTCAAAGCCTCGACCGCGCAAAGCATCCTGCAAAGCGCTGGCGTCGCGAATATCCGCGGCAATGCCGGGCGTACCCGGCAGACTCTTGCCGGACAGGCCGAGGCAGCTCACCTTCCAGCCCAGGCCAAGCGCATGCGTCGCAATATGGCGGCCGATAAAACCGTTGCCGCCAACCACCAGCAGATGCGCCGTCATTGTTCGCCTCCGACCTGCGACTGCCAGCGATACGGTATCGCCGCATCGTCTTCCGCCAGACGCTCGCTCTCTTGCGGGTCATGCGGAAGATTGGCGCAATTGACGATCAACGCAGGCGCGGAGCCCAGCGCGCTGAAGCCGTACCAGAGCATGGGCGGAATGGTGATGCGTACGTAATTGTCCGGCCGGCCCAGCTCGAACACCTCCAAGGCGCCATGCGTTGGCGAATCCGGACGATTGTCATAGACCACCAGGCGCAAGCGCCCTGCCGGAACGGCCAGGTTCTGCGTCTGCCGCGTGTGGCGCTTCCAGGCCTTGACCGCGCCCGGAAAGGTTTCCGAGCAATAGCATTCGCCGAAACCGATGAAGGCCGGATCGTCACTGCGCAACATATGCAGCACCGAACCACGCCCGTCGCCGATCTCGCGCAAAGGTGTGATGATCAGTCCGTGAATGCGGCTGTTCATGCCTGCATCCATGCAGCCTGCCTGGCTTTGGCTTGCTCGCAGTACAGCGTGATCTGGCTGTCGGTAAACGCCGCCATGCTGGTCTGGCCCTGATGCCAGTTCCGATACCAGTCCACCGTGAAGGCGACGGTTTCCGGAAAATCGAGAATGGCCGACCACTGCAGATGGAACAGCGCCTTGTCGCAGGACAGCTTGAGCAGCATCGCTTCGCGCCCCTGCTCTTCGAATCCCTGCGGCACATTCCACTGCGTTCCCGGCCAGCGCGTGCTCATTGCATCGAGCAGTTCGGCCACCGTCTGGTTGACCTTGGCGTCGGGGCCAAAATTGAAGGCCTCGCCATGCAGGCTAGTCGCGCCTTGCAGCAAGCGTGCGCCCAACCACAGATAACCACTCAATGGTTCCAGCACATGCTGCCACGGACGCGTGGCGTGGGGACTGCGGATCGCCACGGATTCATTGTTGCTCCAGGCACGGATACAGTCGGGCACGATACGGTCGGCGGCCCAGTCGCCGCCACCGATCACATTGCCGGCGCGAGTAATAGCCACTCGCGTCTTGCCTTCGCGCATGAAGGAGTACACATAGGATTGGGCAATCAGGTCGGCGCAGCTCTTGGAAGAGCTGTACGGGTCATGCCCGCCCAGCGCATCGACTTCGCGATAGCCCCAGCACCATTCGTCGTTGCGATAGGCCTTGTCACTGGTGATGAGGATGGCGGCGGAAATCCACTCGCGCTTGCGTACGCATTCGAGCAGTTGCACCATTCCCATGGCATTGGTTTCGAACGTGCCGACCGGATCGGCATAGGAACGCCGGACCAGGGCTTGCGCCGCCATATGGAAAACCACATCTGGCTTGAATTCGTCGATGGCCGCTGCCAGGCGCCGCGGATCGCGAATGTCGCCAATGTAATGACGGATGCGCTGGTCCAGGCCAAGCAGCTCGAAGTTGGAAGGCTGGCTTGGAATGTCCACCGAATAGCCGGCAACCTCGGCGCCCAGCTGCAGCAGCCATTGCACCAGCCAGGAGCCCTTGAAACCGGTGTGGCCGGTTACAAAAACACGACGGCCACGATACGCATCATCAAATGCTTTCACTGCTTAGTCTTTCCACGGCGCATTGCCGCTCGCCCATTGCTCTTCGAGCGCATGCTTGTCGCGCAGGGTGTCCATCGACTGCCAATAACCCGAATGGCGATACGCCATTAACTGGCCATCGGCGGCCAGGCGTTCGAGCGGAGCCTTTTCAAGAATGGTGCTGTCGTTTTCGAGATAGTCGAACACGCCGGGTTCGAACACGAAGAAACCGCCGTTGATCCAGCCTTCGCCTGCCTGCGGTTTTTCTGCAAAGCGCTCGACCTTGTCGCCGTCTATGGCCAGGTCGCCGAAACGTGCAGGCGGACGCACCGCGGTCACGGTGGCGAGCTTGCCGTGTTGGCGGTGGAACTCCAGCAAGGCGTCAATATCGACGTTAGATACGCCGTCGCCGTAGGTCAGCATGAAAGTCCCTTGATCCTGCAGACGCGATTTCAGGCGCAGCAGACGGCCACCGGTCATGGAGGTGGCGCCGGTATTGACCAGACCCACACGCCAGTCCTCCGCCGTTGGCGCGCCGTATTCGACGTCACCGGTCTTCAGGCTTACCGTGAGATCGCTCTGGTGGGCGTGATAGTTGAGGAAGTAATCCTTGATCACTTCACCCTTGTAGCCCAGCGCCAGCATAAAGTCGCCATGACCATAGCGTTCGTAGATCTTCATGATGTGCCAGAGAATGGGTCGGCCGCCGATCTCGACCATAGGCTTGGGCTTGACCTGAGTCTCTTCCGAGAGACGGGTGCCGAGACCACCGCAAAGAATGACAACTTTCAACTCATACCCCTTTGATTAGATATTGCCCGGCATCATGCCGCCGGGCAGGCTACGCCATGGAATGTCAGTGTTTTGATCAGCCCTGCGCGCAATGGCAGCTGGGGCTCGATGCGCAGGACGAAACGCGAGCGGGATGTATCGAGCACGCTTTGCGGAATATCGGCAAAGCGGCTTTCCGTATAGATCACCGGCAGCGGCAATCCGGTCAGTTCTCGCATCTGTGCCACGACATCGTTGAGTGAATAGCCAAAGCCGCTGCCGACGTTGAACAAGGTCTCATCCGAGGTGGTTGTCGCCACCCGGTGCAAGGCTTCGCTGACATCGTCGATGTAGATGAAGTCACGGATGTCGGTGCCGTCGCCGCGAATCATGATGCGCTCGCCGGCCACGATGCGGCCGATCGCAATCGCGATGAAACCCTGGCGGCCGGTAATCTTCTGGCCGGGTCCATAAGGATTGCTGACGCGGGCGATCTTGCAATCGAGGCCATACTGATGGCGATAGAACTGCAGATACTTTTCGATGGTCAGCTTGTGGATGCCGTGCGCACTGATCGGATCGGTCGCGGCGGTCTCCGCGATGGGCAGCACTTTCTGCTCGCCATATACGGAGGCCGACGAGATGAATACGACGCGGCGAACCTCGTGCTTGACGCACAGATTGAGCAGCTGCAGGGTCTGGAATACGTTCTGCTGCAATTCGGCTGCAATATCCACCTGATCGCCGGGAACGGTGCTGGAGATGAAGTGGAAAACCGTGCCGGCGCCTTGCAGCGCCTGCGCAACATCCGCCTCGCGGGCCATGTCGCCCTGCAACCACTTCAGTTGGCCAGCCAGATCTGCGGGCGCCGGCTTGTGATCCAGCACGGACAACTCATATCCGCGCTGCAAGGCGTGACGCACGAAATTCATGCCGATGAAACCGGCGCCGAGTACGGCGGCCCGGTGTAGCGAATCCGTCATACGCCCTCCATGACAATTGCCCGTGCGCGGCGATGCATTTCCGGCAGCGAAAAATCGCTGAGGAAACGGGCCCTGGCGGCGGCGGCGCAGGCCTCGCGCAACGCAGGGTCGCTGATCATCCGGCGCAAGGCGCCAAGCAGCTCCGCCGCATCGTCGGGCTCAACCAGCAAGCCTTCACGTCCATCAGTAATCGCCTCCGGAATGCCGCCGACACGGGTAGCCACGATGGCCCGCTGCGAGCGCATCGCCTCGACAATGCTGTACGGAAACCCTTCCCACAAGGACGGAAAGGCAAACACATCAAAACTGCGCAGCAAGGCCTCGAC
>JAIXRO010000024.1 GCA_027485145.1 Hyphomonadaceae bacterium
ATTGCGCGCGCTGCTGCCTCGACATAGGTGATGTCCGGCGCGTTGTCCGGGCCCAGCGGAGTGGGCACGGCAATCATGTAGAAGCTGGCAGTGGGAACCTCGGTCGAGGCGACCAGCGTCTGCGCGGTGATAGCATCGTGGACTAACTTATCGAGGTCGCGTTCCTCGATGTGCACGCCGCCTGCATTGACCGTGTCGACCACGCGCTGCGACACGTCCACGCCGCACACGCTCCAGCCATAGGAGGCGAGCAGCGCTGCGGTGGGCAGGCCGATATAGCCCAGGCCGATCACCGCGACCTGATGGTCCGGAGCTGGATGGGCAAGAGCCTTGCGCCCGAGCGCGGCGGTGGCATCGAAAGGAGCGTTCATGCGATCAAAGTCCCGGTTCTCGGGATGCTTGATGGCCGCAAAGCCCTTAAGATCGCGTTAGGCTTGCCGGGCGTTTCACTATCCTGCGTGCCCTTGGCAATGTCACGTGTGCAATGCACAATTTCCCTTCGTGACAAGCTTCGGCACCCATGATAGCCCGCCGCGGTTCTATTTCGAGGGGGGCTGATGGGTGCGAGCTGCCATATCAGATCATTTCAGAGGCCAGCGTGATCAACTGCTGCGCGATGTCATAACCCGCTCCCCTCGTTCTGGAGCGACGCTTCGAATTCTAGATATCGGCGGGCGTGTGGCCTACTGGCGGCGCTTCGGGATCGACTTTCTCAAGGCTCAGAATGTTCGCATAACGCTGATCAACGTGACCGAGACCGAAATGGGAATGGTCGATGACGCGCCGGACATGTTCGAAAGCCTCGTCGGCAATGGTTGCAAACTCGATTCTGCGGATAACGCGTTTGATCTATGTCACTCCAATTCGGTAATTGAGCACGTCGGGCTTTGGCGTGACATGGAGGCCTTTGCGCGCGAGACGCGGCGCATCGCGCCGTCCTATTACTGTCAAAGCCCGAACTTCTGGTTCCCGATTGACCCACACTTCCCGCTGGTGCCGTTTAACCACTGGATGCCGCGTCCGTTCCGGATGAAGCTGATGCGCTGGTTGCCGCTGGCCCATAGCGGTCGCGCGCGCGATCTTGCCCATGCAGCGGAGATGGTCGACGGCGCGCGGATGATAACGGGCGAGCAGATGCGCTTCCTGTTTCCCGATGCCCGAATTCAAGCGGAGCGGTTTGCGCTGCTCGCGAAGTCATATACCGCGGTTCGTCTGGCGCAGCCCTGACGCGCTGCGCGTCCCACGCTTTGCTTCAGGGCGCATGGCTCTCGATGAAGCGAGCTAGCGACTGGTGCATTCGTTCGGAGGTCGCCGAGCGCACCGCAGTGACGCTCTGAAGCGCGAGACCCTCGGCGATCCGCGCGCCGAGTTCGCTTTCCTCCATCGCGATAAGGATGCCGGTCCGCCCGGCGAGATTGCGCACCGTTGCCATCTGGTGATCGTTACGGTGCTCGCCTTTGTCCGCGCGGCGGGGCACCAGCACGATCGGCTTGCGGCAGCGCGCCGCTGTCAGCACGGTGCCGATCCCGGCGTGGCTGACGATCAGACTTGCCTCGCCCATCAGCGCCTCGAACTCGGCCGGCGCGATGCGCGGACGGGTGTCCATGTGTTGCGGCTGGTAGGTGCCTTTGCCCGTCTGCGCGATCACCGGCATCCCGAGCCCCGGTGCCAGTGAGTCCATCGCCGCGATCAGTCGATCGAAGCCGAGCTGCATGCCGACAGTCACTAGGATCATAGCACCGACCCGTGATAATGCGGTCCGTTGGGAGCGGCCAGGTGTTCCCACTGCGTCCAGCATTCGTGCGCGACGCGCAAGGAGAGCTTACCGCACATCGACAGCTCCTCGCCGTTGGCGGCGCTGTCGATCCACAAGGTGCGCGCGCCGAGCAGCCGCCCGGCTAGGATGCAGAAGAAGCCTGGGGCCGCGCCGGTCGAGAGGATCACGTCGGGCCGGTGCCGGAGGACGATCCGCATCGCCGCAAAGGCACATAGCAGCGAGCGAAAAGGCATGTTCTGGTTGCAGTCGGGCAGGCTTGCGGCATCCGCGATGCCGTGTTGCAATGCGACGGCGGTCTCCGTTGTGGCGAAACGCACGTCGAACCGCGCAAGAGTCGGACGCAGGAGCATAAGCTGCTCCCAGTGTCCCCCGCCCGACGCGACCGCTAGCACTTTCGGTCTTTCCATCAAGGTGCAACGCTCCGCCTCGGGCACGAAAGGATAAGGTGACAACTGCGCCGGGCGCTGATTGCGCAAAGGTGACCTCCGGGCAAGCCCCGAAACGGTTGCAAGCCAAAAATCCGCGTCTGCCGCGGATCAGCGTCGATGCCGGGGTCGGCCGATCATCGGTCTCAATAGCCGGCTTACCGGAGCGGACCGGGCTTGACGGCCGATACCGCAGGCCGATCCTGCTCTTGGCACGCCGCGCCGGCATCCTAGTGGCAAACAACGAGACCTATTTTCCCGCACGCTTATGAGGAGGCCTTGCGGTCCAGATCGAGGCCGGTGTCGGGTCGCCCTCAACCATACCGCACCCGCGGCCTTTACCGAGGACATGGACCTGCGATGGTGGGTGGTCAGGGGTGACGAGGCGAACTGGCACCTCGTCACGTCCGGGTGATCAAGGGCGGTTCTTCGAAATGATCCGCTGGAAAGTGGCAGAAAGCACCGGCAGACTGTATTTCCTGATCAGCCTCCGGATGTCCTCCTTGCGCGTGACGACATCACTTGCCCCGGGTCGCGCCCTGAACAGCGTGCTGTGCGACACATGCTTGCTGGTCCATGTCGCGGTGTAATAATATAGCGCAATCGAAAGCCTCGACTGGTTTTCCGGATGGTTCACCGGCTCGGGATTGCCATGCATGCTCGTCGAGGACGTGTTGAAGAGGCACATCCGGTTCATTACCGGCGCGCACTTTTTGACCTGCGTTTTCATGTCAGGGGTCCAGATCTCGAAAGCGCCGCCATACTCGGGCTTCCAATCCGGATTGAGGTAAATGAGGATGTTGAGGCGCCGCTCAAGGTTCATCTGCCGATGGTGATTGAAGTCCGCATGGACCCCAAGATAACCCCCATTGTTCGTACGATGAATCCCGCCACCCTTAAAATAGGGATCGGAGATGAGGCCGGTGATGCCTGTAATCGACTCGAGGAAAGCCAGAAAGGTCGCGGAGTTCAATGCCATGAACAGCAGGCGGGCGTAGTCGGGCATCTCGTCTGGGTTGTATGACGTTTTCAGATGCTCCTGCGGGCTTGCATTCTCCGGAACCTTGCGCGTCATCAGCAAGGCTTGCTGCCTTACTTTTTCGCAGATTTCGATCGGCAGAAAGTTGTCCAGCATGATGTGCGGGTAAGGTTCTGCAGACTGATATTGTTCCGCATACCGCGCGCCGACCTGCCGCGCTTCTTCGCGCGACAGATAAAGAGTCTCCGGATCAAGCGGATAAACGGGCCCCGCGATCAGGGACTCTTGACCACTACTCTCCAAGGTTTCCATCTTCAGGCTCCAGTTTGCAAAGGTACGAGTCCCCGTGGCTCCGCTGCCCTAGCCGAAACCTTTTTCGCCTGCCACTTCCGCCACACGCGCAAGACAACATTTAGCCGAGGCCGGCTCCAAGACAGCTCTCGGGAATTCGGCGCGGCGAGCCGCTGCTCACGCTTCAGGATGGCCCGCGCCGCGATGTTGTCTCGCCAGTGATGAAGACGACCGCCGCCGCAGCGACCAGAAGGCTCGCACCGAGGTCTATGATCCAATTGAGCTTGAGCGGACCATAGAGCAAAGCATCTATCTGATGCAGAGAGATCAATCGCATCAGCAGCACAAAGACCATAGCGGATGCACTTGCGCACGCACCGAAAACGGCAAGGTCCGGTCGGCTCCTTAGTGACTTGCCAAATCGCATGGGAATCAGCAGCACGAGCGCCGCTGCTATCGCGATTGCGAGAGCAGCGATGGGTCGCTGGAAACTCCGACGCTGCTCATAAAGGGCTTCATCGAAAAACGCCGCGCGCAACTGATCGCGCAAGAGGGCCTCCAAGGCGAGCCCTCGCATCACAGCAAATAATCCGAACAAGATAGCGATCGCGATCCAGATGCGCCAATGCCATGGTGATCTGCGCTGCTTTATGGCGACTACAGCGGCCAGGAGGCAGGATACCAGGACCCCTAGGTATATGGCGGCAGCCGACAGACTGAGTGCGGATGGCGCAATTGTATTCATCGTGATCCAGTCACCTCCGTTGTCCAAGCGCCGGCTTTTGCGCAGCGCATCCCGTTGCCCCATTCCATGCCACGCAAATTCGTTCGCGCAACGATCGCACCGTCCATCTTCGCACATCGCGAAGGCTGCGCTTAGGTGCGCATGTTCCGCCAGGCGCGGCAAGCATCCATGTTGCGTTGCAAACCGCAAGGCTCTAGACGGGGCGGCGTTATCAAGGAGGGACATGTGATGCGTCTAGGAGATCGAACCCGGCATGGCTTGCTGGCTGGTACCTTCGCGGCGATGACGTTGTCAGGATGTGCCTCGACGCCGGAACCGATCATCGGGGCAAGCGTGACGGAGCCCCGCGCTGAATTCGGCCAGCAACTCTACAGTCACACCCGCTCGACCGTCTACGCGTTGCGTCCTTCGGACCGGATTTCGGTCTCTGTATATCGCGAGCCAGACCTTTCGATCGAAGAAGTGAGGATTGGCGTCGAAGGCAGTGTTTCCCTGCCGATGCTGGGTTCCGTCCCCGCCGCGGGGATGACCGCGAAGCAATTCGAAAACGACGTCACACGTCGTCTTGCCGCGCTCGGCCTCAAGTCTCCGATGGTGAGCGTGAACATCATCGACTATGCCTCGCATCTCGTCACTGTCGAAGGGGCCGTAGTCAAGCCAGGCGTGTTCGCGTTCCAGCCGGGCGCAAGGCTGTCCTCGGCCATAGCGTTGGCTTCGGGGCCTACGGCGGTTGCGAAGGATGACCAAGTGACAGTCTTCCGTGAAACCCCCGAAGGCATAATGATCGCGAAGTTCGATTATGGCCAAATCCGGCAAGGCACCATGCTCGACCCTATCCTCGAGCCGAGCGACCGGGTCGTTGTGGGAACGGACGGACTTTCGGCCTTCTGGAACGACCTGTTGCGGACGCTCCCGGTCTTTGGAGTATTCGTAGCTGCGGGGCTCCGGTAACGATACAGTAATTCACATCGACAGCAGTCACTATTGCTGAGTATTTTAGAATAAGTCCGACATGACTGTCCGTCCTTGGGAATGACCAAATGAACGATCGCTCAATCATCCAGCCCCCGGAGCAAAGCGGGCGCGACTTGTGGGTCGATCAATATCTTCCGAACGAGCTCGGGGGGGCGGAACGCAAGTCGCTGATCGATGCAGCTTGGATCCGAGGGTTGCTGTTCCGCCAGCGTTGGTTGATTGCGAGTTGCCTCTTCGTGGCGCTTATCGGGGGCCTCGTCCTCACTCTGCTAATGCCCCCGGTCTACGAGGCAACAGCGACTGTGCGGGTCTCTCCGCGGGTCGCCTCCATCGTTGAGGGGCAAGATGTCGCGTCCCCCGCCATCGGGGGGAATGAGTTGGCAGGGTTCTTCGCCACGCAGACAGAAATAATCAAAAGCCAGATGCTCGCTGAAGTCGTCGCACGCAATCTCGACTTCGGCAACCGCAATGGTCCTTTGGGTACTGATATCGACAAGCAGCGCCCTCCAGGTCGCACGGACGAGCAATGGCGGGAAGACAAGATCAAGCTCGCAGCCAAAGTGCTTCAATCCGACGTCGTGGCTAACCTTCCGACGCAGGCGCAGATCATCGCAATCAGTTTTCGCGCGCAGGATCCCGTGATCGCAGCCGAAGTGGCCAATGCTTACGTGAAGGGCTACCAACAGGCCGATCTCCAGCGATCGCTGGGCAGCAACTCCTATGCACGAGACTTCCTGCTCGAACAGGTTGCTGAAGTGCGTGAACGGCTTGATCAGGCCGAAAAGGCGGCGAACCAGTATTCTCGCGATTCCGGTATCGTCACCCAGCCCGGATCATCGGAGGATGAGGGCAGTTCCACGCTCACCGGCGCAAACCTCGCCAGTATCAACCAGACCTACACAGAAGCCCGCGCCAGGCGGATTGCGGCAGAGCAGAAATGGCGGGCAATCTCCACTATTCCTGCTTCGCAAGTGCCGGAGGTGATCAACAGCGCAGTGGTGCAAAGCCTGCTTGGGGAGCGTGGCAAGCTCAACGCAGAGCTCGCAGTGCTGCGCCAACGCTATAACGACGACTTTCCGGCGATCGTTGACGTCAAGTCGCGGCTTGGCCTTATAGATCAGCAATTTGACAAGATAGGCTCGGACATTCGGGCGTCGGTCCGAAGTGAGTATCTTATTGCAAAGCAGCAGGAACAGGCCCTTGAGGCCGAACTGGGTTCGGTCTCAGCCGACGCTCTCGTCGAAAAGGACAAGCAGGTCGAGTTGACCGGATTGGAGCGTGAGGCAACCGCCTTGCGTGAGCAGCTCAAGACCCTTCTTGATCGCTACAACCAGATCAATACGGCGGCCAATGTGGAGAGCGGTACGATCACCCCGCTGGACCCGGCGGTGGTTCCGAGCGCACCTGTGGAGCCAAGCCTTGTGCGCAACATGGTGATCGCGCTCCTCCTCGGGGGCCTCGTGGCCGGTGTTCTTGCCCTTGTGCGCGAGATTTTCGTCGACCAGTTCCGCCGAGCTGAAGACATTGAGGACCGCTTGGGGATCCCGTTCCTCGGGCTCACTCCCAATGTCAAGGAAGCAGATCTCAAGACCGCGGAATCGTCTCAATTCAGCTCCGTGATGGAGGCTTATGCGTCGATCCGAAGCGCAGTTGATTTTGCCATCCCAAGGCATGGGGTTGTGCTGCAGTTGACGAGCAGCCAAGCGTCGGAAGGCAAGTCGACCACCGCTCTCATCCTTGCGCAGCTGTTTGCTCGCCTAGGGCGCACGACCCTGCTGATCGACAGCGACCTGCGCAAGCCTACCGTCCACCACCTGCTGAATATTGAAGCCAAGGCGGGCCTTACCGAGGTCCTCCTCGGTCACATGAGTTTCGATGCGGCCAAGATCGAAGGCATTCACCAAAATCTCACGATCCTCCCTGCTGCGGGTATGCCGCCCAATCCTGCAGAACTTGTCTCTTCCTCGCTTTTCCGCGACTTCATCAATCAGCGTCGTCAGGAATATTCCCTCGTAATCGTGGACTCCAGCCCGGTGCTCGGCCTCGCTGACGCTGTGGAAATCTCGAAATGTGTCGATGCCACCGTTTTCGTGATCGAAGCCAATAGAACCAGCTTGGCGCAAGCCCGCACATCACTCAAACGTCTCCGGTTGGTGGGCGGCAATATCCTCGGTGCGGTATTGACGAAATATCGGGCTCTCGAGGCGGGTTCCGA
>JAIXRO010000178.1 GCA_027485145.1 Hyphomonadaceae bacterium
AGCGCGTTGGTGACGCATTTGCGGTAGGCGCCGATCAGCTGGTAGCCGCGCCCCGGCTCGCCCTGATGGGCGGCGACGTGGACGAGGAGCTTGACCTTGTTGTTGCGGGCGAGCGCGCCGGCGCGGGTCAGCATGGTGGTGGCGGGCTCGATGCCGGTGCGGTGATTGGCGCCGACTTTCGAGCGCAGGAGGCGGGTGATCGCATCATCGCGCACGAAGCCGTGCCGGTCGCGGCGCGAGCCGAGATAGCGGATCGTGGCGGAGACGGAGCTGTCGTGCAGGCGGGCGAGCTCCATCCGGTTGTTCTCGGGGTTCACCCAGACGTCGATGTCGTCGACGTCGGCAATGTCGCCGGTGACGATCTCGATCTGGCGGGCGGCTTTCGGGCCGGTTATCCCGGCGAGGCCGAGCTTGTAGATATGGTAGCGACGCTCCGGGAGCGGACGGTCGGGCAGGCGGATATTGATGCCCGGGATCAGGGAGTGGACGATCGAGTCCGTCGCCCGGTTGTCGAGGCTGTTCTTGATATGTGTACGGAGCAGTGCGCGGCAGTCCGCGATGATCTGCGCGCGGGCGGGGGCGCCTTCGGGGGGGAGTTCATAGTCGAGCGCGCGCACGCCGGTGATGTTGAATTCCGAGCCGCTGCCGAGATGGCACATGACGACCGTGCCCGCGCGGCGGGCCGCCTGGCGGATGCCAAGTTCGAAGAAGATGTCGGGCGAACCGAGCGTGATATCGGCTATCACGACATCGGAATCGATGATGTTCTCGATCATTTCGCGGTGGATGAGACCGGAGCGGCTCACCCGGTCGGAGCGGATGCAGTCGAGATCGAGATCGTCGGCGACCGGCTGGATGATCTCGTGGAAGACTGCGTCGAAGTCGATGCCGGTGTGGCCCGCGCCGGACGGGGTTGCATAGGGGAGGATGACGAAACAGCGCCGGCCGGTCTGGCGGGCTTCGAACTCCGCGGGCTTTTCTGCAATCTGTGCCTTGCCGTCGAACGCCATACTCACTTGCCCCATTTACCATCCGCCTCGCTTGAAACTGACGAAACTATGGCGCCTGGAAACTGGCAAGGCGGCGCCGGGCGGGATTCGCGGCGCGGGCCGCGCGCCGGAGGTTAGAACCCTGAATCCTGTAGGGAATGGGGCAGATTATAAATGCGTAAGGTTGGTTGGGCGGACGCCTACCCGCCGACTTTTCTGGCCGGCACGGGCAGCGAGCAGATGTCGAGCTTGTTCACGGGCGGAGCGATGAAGGCGGGGATGGCGGAATAATCGCGCTTGGATTCCTTCAGGGCGGCCCAATCGGCGGAGGCGGTATCCATCACTTCGTAGGCGGGGCGTTCGGCCTCGGGGATCGCGGCGGCGAGCTTTGCGGAGGTGATGATGTTGCCGTCCAGTTTCGAGCGCCGGTATTGTGACATCTGCTGCGCGAGGGGTTCGTCCTCGCCGAACAGGGCGCCCGCTTCTTCTTCCGTGAACGGATCGACGCGGGGCAGGCGGTGGATGTGCTCCATGCCGGCGATGACGCGGCCGAAGACGGTGTAGTTGCGGTCCAGGTAGCGGCGCGGCTGGAGGGGGATGTAGATCTCGGTATTGCCGGTCTCCGGCGCGTCGTCGCGCGCCATGCCGAGCGCGCCCGGGCAGTTCATCAGCCATTCCTGCTGGCCGTCGCGGCCAACCGCGAAGCCGGACCGGTGGCCGGCTTCGGGCGCAAAGAGGTCGGCATTGCCGAGCGGGGTGAAGCCGGTCGCGGGAACCGCGCGTTCGGCCTCGAAGGGGACAGGCGGCCAGGCTTTCGAGGCCATCTCGAACTCGCGGCCAGCCTGCGCCACGTGGCCGTCGATGACGCGGTAGAAGTATTCGCCGTCAAAGAAGCCCTCCGCCAGGAGTTCGCGCAGGCGGGCGACATGCGCGGGGGCCGCATCGGGGAAAAGCTCGATCGCGACAGTGCCGGTCGGCACCTCGAGGAGGACGAGGTTTTCCGGGGCGACGGGACGCCAGGCGGGGACCCCGGCGGCGGGCGCTGACGGCGCTTCGGCGATTGAGGCGGGCACGCTGGAACAGGCAGCGAGGGCGAAGGCAGCGAGGGCGAGGACGCGTTTCATGGACGGACTGTCGGCGAGGCCGGCGAGGGCGTCAATGGCGGGGGATCAGACGTCGAAGCCGTATTTTTCCTTGAGGAAGTCGCGGACTTCCTGCGTCGGCGCTTCGCCATAGCAGGAGGCGATGACGCGGCCATAGTCTTCGAGGTCGATGATCCCGTCGCTTCCGATCATCTTCAGGAAGACACGTTCTTTTGCGGGTTCGATCAGCACGAAGTAATAGGCCCAGCGGCCGGTCGTGTCCTTGGCCTTCAGCTTGTGAACGAGGTGGCCATTGCGCGCGATATAGGCGTCGGCCTGGCTGCGGGTCTTGGGCGGGGATGTGCCGGCTGCGGACGGTTTGGCGAAACGGGCCGCATAGGATTGGGGTTCAGGCTTGTCCATGACCGGGCTCTCCAGACGGAAAGTATCCCAAGCTGGCGAAGGATACCGGCACAATTGAGGCATGCAGGCGTGTCCGTTGTGCGGGTCCGGAGCGGTGTGCCATATCGGCGGCATGAAACGTATCGCGATGACCCGCCCGCCCTTGCCGAAGCTGCCTCTGGAGGGCGGGTGCCATTGCGGCGCGGTGCGATATTCGGTGACGGCGAAGCCGCGGGCGGTCAATGCGTGCCACTGCAAGGATTGCCAGCGGCTGTCGGGCGCGCCGTTCGGATTGTTCCTGCATTTGGCGAAGGATGGGGTGGCGATTTCCGGCGGGGCGCGCGACACGTTCCGGCGCATCGGCAGCAGCGGGAACGGGATCAATGTCGAGCGCTGCGCGGTGTGCGGCACGCGGATGTGGCATCTACCGGAGGCCGCGCCGGATCTCCTGATCCTGTGTGCCGGCACGCTGGATGACAGCCGCTGGGCGATTCCCACGTCGCATATCTGGATAGAGCATGCGGCGGCCGATGCCGTCGCGGCGGAGGATGCGCTGGTGGTGGAAAGCTTCCAGACGACGCGGCCTGCGCTGTGGGCGCGGTTCAGCGAGATTTATCCGGCCGGCGCTGACGGAGACGCCGCATGAAAACGCATGACTACACCGCCACGATCGCGTGGACCGGAAACCGGGGAGAGGGCACGGCGCATTACAAGGCCTATGACCGGACCTGGCAGGTGGAGACGCCCGGCAAGCCGGTGATCGCGTGCTCGAATGATCCGCTGCTGGGCGGCGACCCGTCGCGGCCCAATCCGGAGGACATGCTGCTGGCCTCGCTCTCGGCCTGCCACATGCTCTGGTATCTCCACTATGCCAGCGAGGCGGGCATCGTGGTGCAGGACTACAGGGACGAGCCGGTCGGCGTCGGCGAGGCCGGGCCGGGCGGCGCGGGGCGGTTTCTTTCGGCGACGCTGCGGCCGGTGATCAAGGTGGCGCGCGGGGCGGACCTGGTGCGGGCCGAGGCGCTGCATCACGAGATCCACAAGGTGTGTTTCATCGCGCGGTCGGTGAATTTTCCGGTGAGCTACGCGCCGCGTTTCATCGAGGTGTGAGCCGGGCTGCGAGGGCCGCGAGGGCTGCGCGCCAGGCGTTGGCGAGGTGGCCTTGCGTGGCCTGCAGCGGAAAGCCGTGGCGGGCGACATGGTCCTGCGGGACCCGGTCCCAGCCGCGATGGGTGACGGTGACGCGGGTCTCGTCGCCGACGGGCTGAAAGGTCACCTCGACGGTGGTGACCTGGTCCGGGGTAAAGGTGGCCTGGCGCCAGGTGAAGGCGAGGCGGGCGCCGCGCTCCCAGGCGGTGACGCGGCCGATCTCGAACACCTTGCCGTTGGGCAGGGTGGTGATGAGGCGGGTCTGGCCGTCGAAGCTGAGGGTCCCATCGCCGCGCGGGGTCAGCTGGAAGAGCGCGCTGGGGCGCCACCAGAGGCCGATCTCATCCGTGAACGCATCGAATGCCTCGTCCGGCGCGGCGGGCACGCGGATGGCGACGAGGACAGCGCTCACGTACGCTTCTTTTCCATGTGCGCCTTGAAGGCGGTGAGCTGGGCGGCCCAGAGTTTCTCGGTCTCGGCAAGCCAGAGTTTGAGATCGGCCATGCCGCCCTCCTTCAGCGTGTAGATGCGCACACGGGCGTCGAACTCGGGATGGGTTTCCTCGACGAGGCCGCCCTGCTTGAGGATGCGCAGATGACGGCTCATCGCGGGGGCGGGCAGGCCGAGGGCTTCGGCCAGCTCACCCGCGCGGCGGGGCGCCTTGCCGAGAAGCTCGATGGCGCGCCGCCGGTCGGGATCGGCGAGGGCGGTCAGCGTGGCATCGAGTTTGGGGCGCGCCTTCACAGGCGTGTCTGTGTACGGAGGGCTCCGCCAGAAGCCTTGTCCCAGTCGGCGGACGACATATCCATGACGGTGACGCCAAAGGTCCAGATATGGCCTTCGGGATCGCGGGCGCGGTAGGTGCGGTCGCCGTAGAATTGCGTGTCGGGCTCCTGCAGGATCTCGGCGCCGGCGCGGCGCGCCTTCTCGCAATGGGCGTCTATGTCCTCGCCCTTGCCGAGCTGGACGTGGACGGTTTGGGTGTTCTTGCCGCCAAGGTTTTTGGGGCTCTTGTGGTCTGCGGACCATTCGCTGCCGACCATGACGAAGCCGGTGCCGAAGGACATTTCCGAATGGGCGATTTTGTCATTCTCGTCGAGCAGGACCATGTAGGGCTCAAAGCCGAAGGCCTCCTCCAGCCAGAGAAAGGCGGCGTTGGGATCGACATAGCAGAGCGCGCTGGCGATGCCCTTGGGGCGGTCGAATTCGGACATCGGATATTCCTTTCTTGGGTTCGTAATATTTCTAGTATTGTGAAAATAAAAAGTCAAGGGGAAGTAGACTTGCGGCGGCGAAGGTGCGTCACCCTCGATGGCCGAAGGCCATCTGAGGGCCCATCGTGTGACCTGGGTTGATCCAGGCCGTCGCTGCGCGGGATGTGAACGTAGAAGATGGGCCCTCAGACCGGCTGCGCCGGTCGAGGGTGACGCACATCAGAACGGAGTGAGTTGCGCCGGGCGCGAAATCTGCGGCTGCGGCTCAGTACGCGTAACGGTTCATCTCGCGGGCCATGCGGCCGCGGGTCTCGTTCATCTTGTCCTCGATGATCGAGGGAATGAGGAAGAGGTCCACGATCCACCAGACGAAGCCGATCAGGATGAAATAGCTGAGGATCTGCAGGATCGCCGTCACCGGCTTGCCGAGATAGAACCGGTGTGCCGAGATCCACCCGAGGAAGAACCACAGGAAATAGGCCGCCGCAGCGCTCTTCTTCTCGTTCGAGACGCGGGTTTCGATCAGGATCTGGTCTTCGGTTCTGTACATGGCGGTTCCCGGTTGGGCTCCTCGTTCTTATCGATAAACAGATAATCGCTTTTGACGCAGGTTTAAAGAGGCCAGCGCGAAAAATACGCAAACCCGCCCCCGGACCCGTTGCGCCGCCGGGCGGAATGGGGCCTGCTGGCCGAGGGAGGACACGGACATGAAAACCCGTCTGGCCGCGCTGGCGGCCTCTTTATGGCTGGTGGGCTGTGCGAGCGTGCCGGCGGCTGCGCCCGAGGCGGCGGCTGTTCCGAAAGGGTATGTGATCGTCGAGATCCAGGTGACGAATCCCGAAGCCTATGAGGGCTACAAGGCGGCTGTGGCGCCGATGGTGGCTGCAGCAGGCGGGCGATATCTCGTGCGCGGCGGCAAGGCCGAGGGGCGCGAAGGGGCGCCGCCGGCCGGGCGGATCGTCGTGCTGGAATATCCGAGCTTCGAGGCGGCGAAGGCGTTCCTGGACTCGCCGGAGTATGGCGCGATCGTTCGCTTGCGGACCGACAATACCGTCTCCCGGCTGATGGTGGTCGAGGGCACCGCGCCCTAGCGGCGCTTTCCTTCCGCGAGCGAGCCTGCTAACGGCCCGCGCCATGTACCAGATCACAGCCAGAGGCCCGCGCGGGCCGATCGAGATTGCCTGGGAAGCCCTCGCCTGGGCGGACCCGTCACCCGCCGATGCCGTCGATGCGAAGGAAGACGCGCGGGGCGCATGGCGTCTGGATGCGTTCTGCGAGACGCTGGAGGAGGCCGAAGCGTGCGTTGCCATCATCACGGAAGCGGCGCCGGACCTGACGGCCCGGATCGAGGAGATCGTGGAGCGCGACTGGGTGACCCTGTCGCTGGAAGGCCTGCCGCCGGTGAATGCGGGGCAGTTCGTGGTGGTCGGCAGTCATGCGCTGTCGGGCATTTCGCCGGGCAAGACGGCGGTGCTGATCGAGGCGGGGCCGGCGTTCGGCACGGGGCATCACGGCACGACGCTCGGCTGCCTGCTGGCGCTGGCGGAAGTGCGGCGGCGGCGAAAGGTCGGCCGGGTGCTGGACCTTGGCACAGGCTCGGGCGTGCTCGCGATTGCGGCGCTGAAGGTCGGCGCGGAGCTCGCCACGGGCAGCGACATCGACCGGGACTCGGTCTTCGTCGCGCGCGAGAACGCCAAGAAGAACAAGGTCAGCCGGTTCTTCGTACACCATGTGCGCGGAGCCAACACGCCGAACATGCGCCGCCTCGGGCCGTATGACACGGTGTTCGCGAACATCCTGATGAAGCCGCTGATCGGCCTTGCGCCGGAAATCCAGCGCCTGTCGGCGCCGGGGGCGGCGATCATTCTCTCAGGCCTTCTTCACCATCAGGCAGCCCCTGTCCGCGCGGCGTTCGAGGGGCATGGCATGTTGTTCCAGCGCAAGATCAAGCGCGACGGCTGGTCGACGCTGGTGTTTGCGAAGGCGGGATAGGGGGCCAGGCGATTGTCACGCCAGGGTCCGAAAGACGGCCTCAAGGTTTTCGATCAAGGCGTTATCCTGATGGACCTTCGGGCGGCGGGAGGATGAAAACCGGTACCGGCTCGGGCGCCTGTGCGGCCTTTTCGGCTGCGGCAGCTTCAACCGCCTGGAGCTTGTGCTCATTCGCGGCGCCCTTGATGACTTGCATCACGCCGAAAATCGCGGCGTGAGCCGCTATGACGACCGCTGCGCCGGTCGCCCAGTTCTTCCAACGCTCCATTTTCAAACCGCTCACAGGGCAGAAACTAGCCCGCCATTCGAATGTTCGCCAGAGGCCGCCTGACAATGATTTTGCCGGGGTTGCCCGAATACCTGTTCTCACGTTTCGGAACGCCGCGTGGAGGCGTCGACGCCAAATTGTCCGTTTGCAGCTACCCCGCATCCGGCTAGAACAGGCATCATGAAACAGACATTTGACATCAAGGGTGGGCCGCAGGACGGCCGGGCCCACCTTCCGCTGCTTCGCCGTGAACTCGAAGCCCAGGGTCTCGACGGCCTCTATGTGCCGCATGACGACGAGTACCAGAACGAATACCTGCCGGACGCCAATGAGCGCCTTGCCTGGGCGACCGGGTTTACCGGCTCGTTCGGGGCGGCGTTCGTGTTCACCGACAAGGCCGTGCTGTTCGCCGACGGGCGCTACACGCTGCAGGCGGCGGACCAGACCGATCCGGCGCTGGTGGATGTCGAGGGCATTCCGGACCCGGGCGCGTTCGGATGGCTGGCGAAGCAATCACTGAAGGGCAAGCGCGTCGGCTACGATCCGCGCCTGATGAGCCCGAACGACGTGGCGGCGCTCAGCGCGGCGGCGGCGAAGGCCGGGGCGGAACTTGTGGCGGTGGCCGAGAACCCGATCGACAAGGCCTGGAAGGGCCGCCCGCCCCAGCCGATGGAAAAGGTCGTGCCGCACGGCGTGAAGCATGCCGGCATCGCGCACACCGACAAGCTGGACGCCATCGGCGCGCAGCTGAAGCGGGACGGTGCAGAGGCGGCGGTGCTGACCTCGCCGGCCTCGCTCGCCTGGGCGTTCAACATTCGCGGCGGCGACGTGAGCTGCACGCCGCTGCCACTCGGCCGCGCCATTCTGTATGCGGATGGATCGGCCGAGCTGTTCATCGACGAGGCGAAGACGGATGGCGCGCTGCGCCGCCACCTCGGCAATACCGTGACGCTTCGTCCCCTGTCACAGCTGGAAGACGGTCTGGCGGCGCTGTCCGGCAAGACGGTGAGCCTTGACCCGGATGTCGCCTCGGCCTGGTTCTTCGACCGGCTGGGTGCCGCCGGCGCAACGATCCTGCGCCAGCGCGATCCGGTCGCCTTGCCGCGCGCGTGCAAGAATGCGGCGGAAATCAAGGGCACGACGGCGGCGCATATCCGCGACGGCGTGGCGCTGACGAAGTTCCTGCACTGGCTCGATACCGAGGCGCAGTCCGGCGAAGTCACCGAGATCGAGACGGTGATGAAGCTCGAGGCGTTCCGCGAGGACCTTGGCAATCTCAATGATCTCTCTTTCCCGTCGATTTCCGGGGCAGGGCCGAACGGGGCGCTGCCGCATTACCGGGTCTCGACCGCGTCGAACCGGAAGCTGGCGCGCGGATCGCTGTTCCTCATCGATAGCGGCGGGCAGTACCTCGACGGCACGACCGACGTGACACGGACGGTGCCGATCGGTGAGCCCTCGAAGGACATGATCCGGCACTACACGCTGGTGCTGAAAGGGCATATCGCGCTCGCAGCCGTGCGCTTCCCGGCGGGTACGACCGGCACGCATCTCGATATCCTCGCGCGCCATGCGCTGTACCAGGCGGGGCTGGATTACCAGCATGGCACGGGCCACGGGGTCGGGGTTTATCTCGGCGTGCATGAAGGCCCGCACCGGATCGCCAAGGTGTGGAACGCGGTGCCGTTGATGCCGGGGATGATCGTCTCGAATGAGCCGGGCTTCTACAAGGCCGGCGAGTACGGCATCCGCATCGAGAACCTGCAATATGTCACTCCGGCGGCAGAGATTCCGGGCGGCGAGATTCCGATGCTGGGTTTTGAGTGCCTGACCTTTGCGCCGCTCGCGCGCGGGCTGATCGATGTGAAGCTGCTGTCGAAAGAAGAGCGGACTTACGTCAACGAGTACCACAAGCGCGTCTGGAAACTGCTGAGCCGCAAGCTCGAAGGCCCAGTGAAGGACTGGTTAAAGGCGGCGTGTGCCCGAATTTGAGGCAGGCGCCGACTTCCAGCCGATAGTTGCGCGCAGCGCCCTAGGTGTTGGGGTCCGGTTCTCCTAGTAGATTGCAAAAAACCGGGAGGCTCCCATGGAAAAAAATCAGATACTTGGCCGGGCGATGGATCTGCTGCCGGCGGATTGGAGCGACGGCGCGCGGCTCGCGGTCCTTGCAGGCGCGCTGGTGGTCTGCTTCGGGGTGCCGGTGCTGATGATGATCGCAGCCTTCGGCAAGAAGCGGCCCGGCAAGACGGCTGCCTCAAAGATGGCGCGGATCCAGCCAGCGGCTGCCGCGGCCGATCTCAACCCGGAAGAATGGGTGGCGGGCGACATTGTCCATTTCGATCGTCAGAAGGCTGTGGGCCTGATCCGCTGCGACCGGGTGAAGGGTCATGTCCGGTTCCAGGCGGCGGCCTTCAAGCGTGCGCCCCGGGTGGGCGAGAAGGTGCGCTTCAAGGGCCGGTATGGCGGGCGGCGCAAGCCGGAGGCCGTGCTGGTCGAGCCGCTGACGAAGGCGAGCCGCGCGGGTTAGTCCGGCGTCAGGCCAAGTGCCGCAAGCGCGTCGATGATCCCTTGCGTGCGCGGGCGCATGTCGTCTGCCAGGTGGACATGGGTCGGGATATAGAACAGGCCGAGATCGAGCCCCTTGAGCGCGATCTCGGCGCAGCGTTCCGGCATGATGATGTGCATCTCCGGCGGCAGGTCTTTCGGGTCCGGAATGTGTTTTGCGATCAGCGGTGTGTAGACGCCGCCGGGCAGCAGGATGTGCACGTCCATCGTCTCGCCGCGCAGTTCCTCGCGCAGCCATTCGGCCATGATCAGGACGCCGTGCTTGGTGGCGCCATAGGCGCCGAGGCCGTTGCGGCGGACGGCGTCGGGCAGGCTGAGCGAGTTTTCCGAGCCGGTGACCATCAGGCGCCCGCGCTGGCCGGCAGCGCTCAGCGCGGCGGCGTAGGCCTGCGCGATCCGGATGGGCGCGAACATGTTGACGGCGAACATGTTCATCGCGCCCTCGTCAAATGTCTCCTTCAGCAGGCGCTTGTTGCGGCCGTAGCCGGCATTGGCGCAGACGAGGTCCAGGCGGCCCTTCCAGGCGAAGGCCTGGTTGATCAGGGCGGCCGGGGCGGCGGGGTCCGAGAGATCAGACGCGATCGCAAGGCCGCCGAGGCTGGCGGCGACGGCAGTGGCCGCTTCGGCCTGGACGTCCGCAATGATGACCTCAGCGCCGCGTGCCGCCAGGCCCTCGGCCAGCGCCTTGCCGATGCCGGACGCGCCGCCGGTGATGAGGGCAACCTTGCCTGAGTAGTCGATCATGGGACGAGGGCTTTCTGGCGGGTCAGCGCCGCAGGTGGGCGCCAAGCGCGCGGAGGGGGACGGACTGGAGGTCCGGGATCGAACCGTCGGCGCGGGGGCCGATATTGATCAGGAGGTTGCCGCGTTTTGCGGTGACGTCCGTATAGAGATCGATGAGGCCTTTTGCGTCCAGGAAATCTTCCGGCAGCTCGTCCGTGTTGTAGCCGAAGCCGAGACCGAGGCCGCGGCAGGATTCCCATTTCTGGGTCTTCGGGATGGCGCCGAGGCCAAACTCGACACAGCGGAAATCGCCGAAGGGAGCCGGGGTTTCCTCCTGCATGCCGCCAGCCGTGCGGGCTTTCAGCATGGCGTTGAAGCTGGCGCGGGATGCGGGGTCTCGCAGGGAATTGAAGAAGTCCGTCGCAGCAAGCCAGCGGTCGTTCGTCACGCCGTCCGGCAGCGCCGCGTAATAGTATTCGTGCAGGGCGATGACGCCGTCGACATCCGGCCAGCAGATGTCGTTCCAGAAGACCGAGGGCTTGTAGCGGTCGATCAGTTCCTTCGCCTGGGCGAGGGCGTAGGCGCGGTAGTCGGCTTCGGTGGGTACGCAGGCGAACATGTCGCCGATATTGGCGATCGGTGTGTTGCGGAAGGTCCAGTCGAGACCGCCGGAATAATAGACCCCGAAGCGAAGTCCGCGGGCACGCACGGCATCTGCGATCTCACCGGTGAAATCGCGCGCCGTGTTCCAGCCGGGTCTGTGGGGATTGGGAACGCCTGTGGGCCAGAGGCAATAGCCGTCATGGTGCTTGGTGACGAAGACGACATAGGTGGCGCCGCATTCCACGAAGAAGTCCGCCCAGGCATCGGCGTCGAAAGCCTCGGAGGCAGCGTCGAATTCCGGGCGGAAGTCCGTGAACGGCTTGTCGCCATAGAGGGCCTTGTGGCGCACCTGCGTCGGGCTGCCTTCGACGCGGATGGCATTGTCGTACCATTCCGAATAGGGCGTGAGGACGGCGCTGCGGTCATAATCGTCGCCGATCAGCTCGTGGATCGCTCGTCCGCGCGGGGCCCAGGCGGGGATCGTGAAGATGCCCCAATGGATGAAGATGCCAAGCTGGGGCTGTGCATACCAGTCAGGGCACGGACGGTTTTTCATGTCATTCACGTTCGGCGGCCAGGTCGAGCGGGCGTGTCACGCTCCAGGCGAAGGGCGCAAAGGTGGCGCGCGGCAGACCCGCCTTGCCGATGGCGCGCGCGGTCCACTGGTTGCATGTGTTGAAGGGGCTGTAGCGGCCCTTGGCATTCAGCAGCAATTCGCCGGGAACAGTCGTGTCAATCGGGCGGTAGGCGCCGTCTGCGTCCTTCTTGAGGCTGTCCAGGATTTCGCCGATCAGCACGGATTTGGTGGCCTGCCCGCCCGGCAGGGGCTTGCAGACTTCGCGCACATCCGAGCCATAGACCGGCACGATTCGCATCGCGACGGGGTTGAGGCCTGCCAGCGCCGAGAGCGCGCGGGAGGGCGTGAGGTCCTCCGGGTACAGAACTTTGGTGAAGAAGACGGAGTCGCCCCAGCCGAAGAGGAGGTAGGTATCGCGCGGCAGGTAATCCGGCAGATGGCCGCGCAGTTCCTTGCGCCAGTTGATCACTTCGCCGTCGAGCGGCAGGGCGATGTCGGTGTGGAAGGCGGCTTCGCAGAGATAGGCGGCCGGTTTGGCCGGCGGCAGGTGCGCGGACTTGCCGCCGACGGGAAGCATGCCCGCGAGCCAGGCGGCGCCGAGATACCAGAAGCCACAGACGGCCGCGGCCGTGACCACGAGGCCAAAGGCGCCGAGACCCGACATCAGGAATTTGCGTGCGTCCACCCCGTCTCCCCCGGCCGCCCTCAGCGCCCGTGCAGATGAAAGCAAGGCGCCGGGAGAGGCAAGCAAGATTCCATTTGTTCCGCTTTTGTTCTTGTGCTATGGACCGCTCATGATGTTGTCATTGTCCATTCGTGATTTCGTGCTCATTTCCCGGCTCGATCTTTCGCCGGGCGAGGGCTTTACCGCGCTGACCGGCGAGACCGGGGCCGGCAAGTCGATTATTCTGGATGCGCTGTCGCTGGCACTTGGCGGGGCGGCGGACCGCTCGGTCATCCGGCACGGCGCAGCGCAGGCGAGCGTGGCCGCGGAATTTGCGCCGCCGGCGGATCATCCGGTCTGGGCACTGCTCGCCGCACAAGGCGTGGGGGCGGGCGAAGGCGACACGCTCACGCTGAAACGCCTGGTGCGCGCCGAAGGGCCGGCGCGGGCCTTCATCAATGACCAGCCGGTCGGCGCGGCGCTGCTGGCGGAAGCGGGCGATTTGCTCGTTGAAGTTCACGGGCAACATGCGGCCTCCGGCCTGATGCGCCCGGCGACGCACCGGCGCCTGCTGGACCAGTTTGCGGGCAATGACGCCCTGCTGGCGGCCTGCGCCGGCGCACATGCGGCGCGGCTGGAGGCGCGGGCCGCGCGGGCCGCGCTGGAGGCGGATGCGCAATCGGCGGCCGAGGCGCGCGTGTGGCTGCAGGAAACCGTGACGGAACTGGCAAAGCTGGGGCCGCAACCGGGGGAGGCGACGCGGCTGACGGCCGAGCGGTCGCAGCTGATGCAGTCCGAGCGCGTGCTGGAAGCGGTCGCCGAGGCAACGGCGGCGCTTTCGGCAGCGGATGCGGAGTCGGCGCTCGCCCGGGCCTCGCGGGCCGCGGAGCGGATCTGCCGCCTGCCAGGATTTGAGGATACGCAAGGCGCCCTGCCACAGGCGGCGAAGGCGGCCTGCGAGGCGATCGAGCGGGCGATGATCGAAGTGCGCGAGGCCGAGGGCGCGATTGCCCGCCTGGAGCGGTTGCCGCTGGACGCCGGCGACCTCGAAGGCGTCGAGGGACGGCTGTTCGCGCTGCGCGCGATGGGACGCAAGCTTGGCTGCGATCCGGACGCGCTCAAGGTGCAATGGGAGGCGCTGGCGGCGAAGCTGGAACTGGCCGAAGCGGGCGAACTTGGCATCGAGGCGGCGCGCAAGGCCGAACGCGCGGCCGAGGCGCGCTGGCACAGTGCGGCGCATGCCCTCAGCGAAGCACGGCGCGCCGCTGCCGGGCGGCTGGAGACAGCGATTGCCGCCGAACTCGCCCCGCTGAAACTGGGGCGTGCGACGATCCGGGTGGCGCTGATCCCGCTGGCGGCCGAGGAGTCGGGCGCGACGGGCGCCGAGCGCGTGGAGTTTGAAGCCGAGACCAATGCGGGCGCGGGCTTCGGGCCGCTGCGCAAGGTGGCCTCCGGCGGCGAACTCGCGCGCGTGTCGCTGGCGCTGAAATGCGCGCTCGCGGAAGCGGGAAGCGCGGGCACGCTGATCTTCGATGAGGCCGACCAGGGCGTGGGCGGGGCGGTTGCCGCCGCGATTGGCGAGCGGCTCGTGCGCCTGTCAGTGCAGCGCCAGGTGCTGGCCGTCACGCACAGTCCGCAGGTGGCGGCTGCGGCCGATACACATTGGCTCGTCGAGAAGGCGGGCCATAGCGGGAGCAAGGCTGGCGGGACACGGCTGACCACGCTAGATGCGGGGACACGGCAGGAAGAAATTGCCCGCATGTTGTCCGGCGCCGAGATCACCGATGAGGCGCGGGCTGCCGCGGGGAGGTTGTTGGAGGATGCATGACCGGCGCAACACCCGTCCGCGCGCTGACCGAGGCCGAAGCGGCCGCGGAGCTTGCGCGCCTTGCGCAGGCGATCGCCGAGGCGGATGCGGCCTATTACCAGAATGACGCGCCGGAACTGACCGACGCGGCCTATGATGCGCTGCGACAGCGCAATGCCGAAATCGAGGCGGCGTTTCCGCACCTGAAGCGCGAGGACAGCCCTTCGCTGCGCGTCGGCGCGGAGGCCGGCGACGGGTTTGCCAAGGCGCGCCACGGCGCGGCCATGTTGTCGCTCGAGAACGCCTTCACGGATGAGGACGTGGCTGACTTTGCCGCTCGCATCCGGCGCTTCCTCGCGCTGGGTGAGGAAACGGAGTTGGCATTCACGGCGGAACCGAAGATCGACGGGCTTTCGCTCAGCCTCACTTATGAGGCGGGCAAGCTGGTGCGTGCGGCCACGCGCGGGGACGGGCAGACCGGCGAAGATGTGACGGCGAATGCGCGCACGCTCGGCGATATCCCGGCGAAGCTTGCGGGGAAGGGCTGGCCCGCGTCGATCGAGATCCGCGGCGAGATCTACATGGCGAAGGACGACTTCGCCGCGCTGAATGCCCGCGAGGCGGCGGCGGGCCGCAAGACATTCGCCAACCCTCGCAATGCGGCCGCCGGCAGTCTCAGGCAGCTTGATACGGAGATCACGAAATCGCGGCCGTTGCGCTTTTTTGCCTATGCCTGGGGGGCGGTCAGCGCGCCGTTTGCAGAGACACAATCGGGGGCCGTGCGGACATTCGCGGATTGGGGGTTCGTCACCAATCCTCTGATGATCCGTGTCCTGACGGTCGACGAGGTTCTGGCGGTCTACCGCGATATCGAGGCGCAGCGCGCCGGCCTGCCCTATGATATCGACGGCGTCGTCTACAAGGTGGACCGGCTCGACTGGCAGCAGCGTCTCGGTTTTGTCAGCCGGGCGCCGCGCTGGGCGATTGCGCATAAATTCCCGGCCGAGAAGGCGACCACGAAACTGCTGGAAATCGATATTCAGGTCGGGCGTACGGGGTCGCTGACGCCGGTGGCGCGGCTGGAGCCGGTCACGGTCGGCGGCGTCGTCGTGTCAAATGCGACCTTGCACAACGAAGACGAGATTGCGCGCCTGGGCGTCAAGCCGGGTGACGTGGTCGAGATCCAGCGCGCCGGCGATGTGATCCCGCAGGTGCTGCGGGTCGTGACGGCGGGCGAGGGGCCCGCCTGGCGGATGCCGGAGACGTGCCCCGCCTGCGGATCGGCAGCCGTCCGCGAGGCCGATGAGGCGGGTGAGACCGATGTGCGCCGCCGTTGTACGGGCGGCCTGATCTGCCCGGCGCAGGCCGTCGAGCGATTGAAGCATTTCGTCTCGCGCAAGGCGTTGGATATGGATGGGCTCGGCGCGCGACAGATCGAGTTGTTCTACGAAAAGGGTGTGGTGCGCGCGCCGCAGGATCTCTTCCGTCTAAAGACGAATATCGAGGCGGCCGGGCTGCCGCCGCTGGAGGATTGGGACGGGTTCGGCGCCGCCTCGGCGAAGAAGCTCTACGCCGCGATCGATACGCGCCGCAGGCCCGATTTCGCGCGCTTCCTCAACGGGCTCGGCATCCGGCATGTCGGGCAGACCACGTCCGGCCAGTTTGCGCGGGGGTTTCTCAGCTGGCAGAGCTTTTGGGAGGCTGTCCGGCGGGCTGCCGAGGGCGGGCCGGGAAGCGACGGCTACACGGAACTGACCGGAATCGATGGCATCGGTGAGGCCGCGGCGCGGGCGTTGATCCAGTTCGAGACCGAGCCCCACAACCGCGAGATGCTGGACGCGCTTCTGGCCGAGATCGAGGTTCAGGATGAAGTACCCGCGGCGACGGACAGTCCGGTGGCCGGCAAGACCGTGGTGTTCACGGGCACGCTGGAGCGGATGACGCGGGACGAGGCCAAGGCGCGTGCAAGCGCGCTGGGTGCAAAGGTGGCAGGATCGGTGTCGGCCAAGACGGACATCCTGGTCGCTGGGCCGGGCGCCGGATCAAAGCTCGCGAAAGCGGAAGGCCTCGGCGTGCGCACGATGACGGAAGCCGAATGGCTGGAACTGATCGGCGATGCCTGACGCAGTCCTGCTCCGTAAGCGGACTAGTTACCGCCGGGGATCAGGCGTTCGATCAGGCTGCGCTTTTCGGAGGCGCTGACGGCCTCGAGGTCCACGCCTTCATTCGTCAGTAGGCGGTAGCTCATCTTGTACCAGTCGCTGTCCGGATAGTTGTAGCCGAGCGTCGCGCCTGCGGCGAGCGCCTGGTCCTTGAGGCCGAGCGTGAGATAGGCTTCGACGAGGCGGTGCAGGGCTTCGGGCGCGTGGCTGGTGGTCTGGTAGGTCTCGATCACGTTCCGGAAACGGTTGACGGCGGACAATGTCTGGTTCGAGCGCAGGTACCAGCGGCCAACGGTCATTTCCTTGCCGGCCAGCTGATCGTTGACCATGTCGAGCTTGACCATCGCATCCTTGGCATATTCGCTGTCCGGGAAGCGGCGGACGATGTCATTTAGCGCGGTGCGTGCGCGTTCGGTCGTGGCCTGGTCCCGGCCCACGTCGACGATCTGGTCGAAATGGCTCAGGGCGATCAGGTAATAGGCATATTCGGCCTCGGAGCCGCCGGGGTGCAGCGCGAGATAGCGTTCAGCGGCGGAAATGGCGGTCGTATAGTCGCGCGTCTTATAGGACCCGTAGGCTGACATCACCATCGATTTGCGGGCCCATTCCGAATAGGGGTGCTGGCGCTCGACTTCCTCGAACAGAAGGATCGCGTTCGCGTAGTCGCGCGAATCGAGTTCTTCCGCCGCCTGATTGTAGAGTTGTTCGACCGGGCGTTCGACGTAAGCGAGTTCGGTGTTGCGCCGGCTCGATTGGCAGGCGCCGAGGGCCAGGGCGCAGGCGGCAATTGCCAGGGGCAGGGGAGTCAATCGGGACATCGAACGGCCTGTGTTTGCGGCTTTCGGGAATGCGTCTGATTGCTTAGCCCGAATGGGGACGCCTTTCCAAGGCCCGAATGGCAGACTTTCCCGTCCCCCCGGCGCACACGCCGCAGGGTTTTGACCCAGAAACAGCTTGCCGTTGCGAGCGGCGGGTCTATGTGTAGGAGAGAAGTTAGCGGAACGGCTCGTTCACGAGTCGCCGCCCCGCCAGCCCATTCCGCGATCTAGAAGAGCAGGCACAGTAGATGACGAACCGCAAACTCAGCGATGCGAATACGGTTGACCGCCAGGTGGGTGAGCGCATGCGGCGCCGCCGGATCCTGCTCGGCCTGACCCAGGACCAGCTGGCAGACGCGCTCGGCATCTCCTACCAACAGATCCAGAAGTACGAGACCGGCGCCAACCGCGTCAGCGCGGGCCGTCTGGCCCAGATCGCCGAAGTGCTGGAGGTCCAGCCGGGCTGGTTCTTCGGCGCAGTCGAGAAGACCGAGTCGGCCGGGGGATCGTCACGGGCCGTGATTGATCTCGTCCGGAACTTTTCGCGGATCGAAGATGAACGCGTGCGCACGCACCTGATGGCGCTTGTCCGCTCTCTCGCCGGCCGCGGCGAAGAAGAGATGGACGGCGCTCTGACTGGCGATGCCGTTATTGCTGCCGCGGAAAAGGGGCTGATGGGCTAAAGCCCTCGCCTCTAACTCTGTCTCAAGACAGTCCAGAAACCTGAAACCCGTCGCGTTGCCGGTCAGACCGCAGCGCGCGCATCTGCCATGGCAACGCTGGCGCCGGCATCTTCCCAGCACCAGGCCGACGGTGTGGCGAGCAGTTTGCGGACCAGCTTGTTGTTCAGGCCGTGGCCCGGCTGAACCGCATCATAGTCACCGGCTATCGGCGCGCCCGCGAGCGCAAGGTCACCGACGGCATCCAGCATCTTGTGGCGGACGAACTCGTCTTCGACGCGCAGGCCTTCCGGATTCAGGATACCATCTTCGCCAATCACGACCGCATTCTCGAGCGAGCCGCCGCGGGCAAGGCCCATGGAGCGGAGCATCTCGACATCGCGGGCAAAGCCATACGTGCGGGCAAAGGCGAGGTCGCGGGCAAACATGCCGGGCGCAAGCCGCATGGCCATCTGCTGCACGCCGATGTGTTGATCCGCATATTCGATGCGGGCGCGAAGCGTCAGGACTTCGCCCTTTGCGGGGGAAAGCGAGGCACGCTTCGGGCCTTCGCGGACTTCGACGGTTTCGAGGATACGGATGCGGCGGCGTGCGGCGCTTTGCGCCTTCTGGCCAGCCTTCATCAGCAGTTCGTAGAAGACGGACGAGGAACCGTCCATGATCGGCAGTTCCGGCGCATCAATCTCGATCAGCAGGTTGTCGATCCCGAGCCCGGAAATGGCGGCGAGGAGATGCTCCACAACCGCGACCGTGGCGCCGTGTTCGTTGGCGAGTGTGGTGCCGAGCTGCGTGTCCGAGACACAAACGGCATGAGCCACGATTTCGCCGGTGCCTGCTGGCAGATCGACGCGAACGAACCGGATGCCGGAATTGACGGCAGCGGGCAGCAGCGTCAGGCGGGCGCGCACGCCGCTGTGAACGCCGATGCCTGCGCAGCTCACTTTGCGCTGGATCGTGGTTTGCCGCTCAATTGCCATCTGAAATCTAATCCTCAGCCCGGAACGCTACTCTGGGATTTTAGATGGACCGGCTGTCCGCCGCACTCAAAACACAGGTTGTTTCGCCGTATTACAGCGACTCCCCTGAACTTAGGCTAGCGCATTGATTGTGTTATAAATTATCCTTGGCGGAATGTGTCGCCCCGGCGCCACACTCGGGCCTAATGATTGGCGGAGCGGCGCAGGAAGGCCGGAATCTCCAGATCCGCATCGTTGAACGGCGCCGGGTCCGGATGATCATCCGGCGACGAGATGATCGGCGGATTGGGGACCGGGCCCTTTGGGGACGGAGCGGAATCGTTCTGACCCTGCGGCGCCGGGCGGCGCCATCCGAACAGGCCGGCGAAGCCGGACGAGGTCTGCGCCGACTCGCGGTGCGGCCGATCTGGCGCCGGCGGGTCGGTGCGATCCGAAAACACGCCGGAAGACCGGGGCGGGGGGACCGCGGGATGACGCGGCGGTGTCACGATTTTCGGGCGCGCCTCGGAGGCGAAGTCCTGTTCGTAGGCCTGTGTCTGCAGGGCGATTTCAGCGGCGTCCGCGACGTCTTCCTCGATTTCCTCAACGGCGGGCGCGGGCTCGGAAACATCGGCCTGCACCGGCATCGCCGGGGCGAGTTCGGGCTCGGGTTCAGGTGCCGGCGCGCGCTGGATGACCGGAGGGTTGATCGGCACGGCGATGGGAAGGCGGCGCGCGGCTGCGTCGAGCCCCGCGGCCACAACCGACACGCGGATACGGCCTTCGAGGCTGGCATCGAAGGCCGAGCCGAGGATGATGTTCGCGTTCGGATCGACTTCTCGGCGCACTTCGTTGGCGGCCTCGTCGAGTTCGAACAGCGTCATGTCGTAGCCGCCGGTGATGTTCACCAGCACGCCCTTGGCGCCCTTGATGGTGACGTCGTCAAGCAGGGGATTGTCAATCGCCTGGCGCGCCGCTTCGAGGGCGCGCGCCGGTCCGGTGGCCTCGCCCATGCCCATCAGCGCAGTACCCATACCGCGCATGATCGTGCTGACATCGGCAAAGTCGAGGTTGATCAGGCCGGGCATCACGATCAGGTCGGTGATGCCGCGCACGCCCGAATAGAGCACATCGTCGGCCATCCGGAATGCCTGGGCGAAGGTCGTCTTGTCATTGGCGATGCGGAAAAGGTTCTGGTTCGGTACTACGATCATCGTATCGACATGGCCGCGGATCCTGGCGATGCCGTCTTCGGCAAGGCGCATCCGGTGCGTGCCTTCGAAACCGAAGGGCTTGGTGATCACGGCGATGGTGAGGATGCCCATTTCCTGCGCCGCGCGCGCGATGATCGGGGCGGCGCCTGTGCCGGTGCCGCCGCCGAGGCCGGCAGCAATGAACAACATGTGGGCGCCTTCGATACAGGCGCGAATCTCATCGATGGATTCCTCCGCGGCGCGGGCACCGATATCCGGGCGGGCGCCGGCGCCGAGGCCGGAAGTCGTTCCCAGGCCGAGCTGCAAGCGGTGATCGGCGCGTGAACGCGACAGAGCCTGGGCGTCGGTATTGGCGGCAATGAACTCGACGCCCTGCAGGTTCGCCTCGATCATGTTGTTGATCGCGTTGCCGCCGGCACCGCCGACGCCGCATACGAGGATCCGTGGCTTAAGTTCCTGGGTCATGGCGCCTCAATCTGGGTCTGCATTGGCCGGGGTCTGGCGTCTGCGGGCTTGAGTGGCGAGAATGCGCCTGCGCCGCTAAAAAACGCTTAAGTGAGGGACTGCGGCGTCAGAAATTTTCTTTCAGCCAGAACAGACCTTCGCTGAACCATCCCCGGCTGTTGCCGCCTTCCGTTTCTGATGACGACGCGCCAGCCCGCGCGACGTCCGTGAACCCCAAGTCCGGGTAGAGTAGCAAACCGGAAACCGTTGAAAAAGCGGGCGTTGCCAGCTGTTCGCCTAAAGTTTCAGCAAGGACCGGCCGGCCCAGGCGGATTGGCATTTTCAGGATGCGGCCGGCGACTTCGCGCACGCCGGGCAGCTGGCTTGCGCCGCCGGTCAGCACCACGCGCTGAGGAAGCACCGAGCGGACATCGCTGCGCGCCAGCATGGCCTGGACGAGTTCGAAGGTTTCCTCGATGCGCGGCGCGATGATGCGGGCGATTTCGGCGCGTTCGAGCTTCGAGGCGTGCAGCCGGCCATCATCCCCAAGCCGGGGGACTTCGATGCGCTCTGACAGGCTCGGGCCGTTCAGGTCCGCCGTGCCATAGACATGCTTGAGGCGCTCGGCGGCGGCAAAGGTCGTGCCGATGCCTTGCGCGATGTCAGAGGTCACGTGCGCGCCGCCGGCGGGCACGAGCCCCAGCCAGGCGGGTGAGCCGTGGAGGTAGACCGAAACAGCGGTGACGCCGGAGCCGAGATCGATACAGACGGCGCCGTTCTCGATCTCGTCTTCGATCAGCGTTCCCGCGCCGCTGGCGATGGCCGACGGCACCAGTTGCCGAACGCCGAGATGCGCGCGGCCCACGCACTCAATCAGGTTCTTGACGATCGCCCGGGGCGCCGAGACGACGGCCATGGTCAGGCTCAGCTGTCCCGCAATCATGCCGACCGGCTGGCGCACACGGCCAGCCGCGCGGTCGATCGTGTAGACGATCGGCCATGCCGACAAGATTTCGTTGTTGCGGTGGGCGGGTGAGTGGGCGGCGTTGAAGAGGATCTGCGCATGCAGACGACGCACGTCCTTCGCCGTCACGGCTCGCCCGCCGGTGTCGATGGAGGAACTGACGAGGCGCGAACTGAGCGACGGACCGGTGATGCCCAGGATGACTTCGGTGATCGGCTCGCCCGCTTCGCGTTCGGCGTCCTCGACGGCGAGCCGGATAGAGCGCTCGAGGCCTTCCATGTCGGTAATGGTGCCGCCGGTGAAGCCGCGTGTCGGATGCCGGCCACCGCCAAGGATCGCCATGCGCCGGGGATTGTCCGTATCCGGACGGGCAATCAGGCAGGTCGTCTTCAGGCAGCCGATGTCGAGCGCAGCGACCGTGCTGCCCGGGCGGCCCTGAATGCGGGCAGGGCGCTTCGGTACCGGGTCGGACATCAGGTCTTCTCGGCGGCTCCGCTAACCGGTTCGGCGGCAGGCGCGGGGGCGGGGGCCTGCGCCAGGCGGAGATAGACGCGGCCGGCGCTGCGCAGGTCGATCATCTCGAGCGGGCGCTGGGTCAGCGCCGTGCGGACCTGAAGCTTCGCGAGCCGCTCGATGGCGGGCTCCAGCGTTGTGTCTTCCGGCAGGCGCACAGTCACGCCGTTGATGAAGCGCATGTCCCAGCGGCGGTCTGATATCCGGGTGGCAACCGCCACGCGGCCGTTGATGTCCGGCGCAGATGCGAGGGCCGCTGCCAGTTGCGGGGCCGCTTCGGGTGCGCCCTGGCCAGCGAGGCGCAGGAGATCCGGATGATCTTCGGCATGTGCGCCCGGCAGGACGCGGCCCATCCCGTCGACAACCTGCCACTGCCGGCCGTCATGCCAGAGGGCAACCGGGTCAGCGGCGTCGGCGAGAATCACGATCTGGCCCGGCCAGAGGCGGTGCACGCGCACGTTCAGCACCTTGCTGGTGCTCTCGACGCGGTTCTTGATCAGGTGCGGATCGGCGCGGAACATGTTCTCGCCGGGCTCGATCATCGCGGCGGCGCGCACTTCCTCGGCGAGGCCCGGATTGTCTTCGAGGCCAAGCACCGAGACGTCTTCGACGTCGATGCCGATAACGCGCGAGGTGTCGTCCATGAAGCCGCCGAAACGGGTGCCGATCTGCGACATGGACCCGCCCATCCAGGCCGCGGTCGCAACCAGAATCGCGATCAGCATCACGACGCCGAAGATGACCGACGAGACGCGGACTTCCTCGCCGGTGGCTTCATCGATGATGGTGGCGGGCCGGCGGCGGCCGGAGGGCACCGTCTGGTTGCGCTCTATCTTTGGCATGAGGCGTCCTCGATCATCCAGGCCACGAGATCCACGAAACTCATGCCCAGGTATGCGGCCTGCTCGGGAACGAGCGAGGTGGGCGTCATGCCGGGTTGGGTGTTGGTTTCGAGGATCACGAGCCGGTCCTTCTTTTCATCGTAACGGAAGTCCGAGCGTGTCGCCCCGCGGCAGCCGAGTGCGAGGTGAGCCTTGAGCGATGCGTCCATCGCTGCCTGGGTCACGTGCGCGGGCAGATCCGCGGGGATCACATGCTGCGATCCACCAGCCGCGTATTTTGCATCAAAATCGTAATAGTCTCTTAAGGTGGTGATCTCGGTGACCGCGAGAGCGCGGTCGCCGAGGACGGCGACGGTGAGTTCGCGGCCGGGGATGTACTCTTCGGCCATCAAATAGTCGCCGTAGCGCCATTGCGGGCCGGTCAGTTCCTGCGGCGGGCTGTTGGTGCCTTCGCGCACGATCAGGACACCGAAGCTTGAGCCCTCGTTGACCGGCTTGATGACATAGGGCGGCTTGAGGGCGTGTTCGGCCGCAGCTTCGGCGCGGGTCACGCGGCGGTCTTCCGCCACATCAAGGCCAACCGAACGGTAAACGGCCTTGGATTTCAGCTTGTCCATCGCCAGCGCCGAGGCGAGTACGCCGGAATGGGAGTAGGGCAGCCCCATGATTTCCAGCAGGCCCTGAACGCAGCCGTCTTCGCCCCAGGGGCCGTGCAGGCCGTTGAGCACGGCGTCGGGCTTTGCATCTGCCAGCTGGCGGGCAAGGTCGCGCGTGGCATCGATCTCGGCGACGTCATAGCCGCCCTGACGCGCTGCCTCGGCCATCTGCTTGCCGGAAGAAAGCGAAACCGGCCGTTCCGAAGACCAACCGCCGTAAATCACCGCCACCCGTTTCATGCGACCTCCTTCTGAGATGTGTCCCGCGCTTGTTCTTCCTTGATGGAATGCTGCGGTGAACAGCAGCTTAAAGATCAGCGCGGGGCGCATGTCCGGCGCGATTGCGGCGGATTACAGAAATATCATCCAGACACGGCGATTATGGATTGACTACATACATAGTCATTGTTGATAAGCGGTAAGTCGATAGCGAAAAACGGCAAACTTCTCCGGCTCACAACGAGCCTGGTGGCGTGCCCAAGGGGAGAAAATGACATGCCGTTGCAACGATTCCTGATGAGCGGCGTGGCTGCCCTAGTGCTGGCGGGGCAATTTGCGGCGGGCGCGGAGACGTCTGATGCGCCGATCGAGAGCGAAACGAACCGTACCGTCTTCGCGCCGAGCGACTTCGAGCAGTTCGCGCCCCAGACGGCGCTCGACATGGTCCGCCGGGTACCGGGCTTCGCAATCCAGAGCGACGACACCGGCAATCGCGGCTTCGGCCAGGCCCGGGGCAACGTCCTGATTGACGGGCAGCGCGTTTCGGCGAAGTCGAATGGTGCGGAAGTGGCGCTCGGCCGGATCGGGGTCGCCCGGGTGGTGCGCATCGAGGTGCTGGACGGAAACCAGACCGACATCGCCGGCCTGTCCGGCAAGGTTGTAAATGTCGTCACCGATGGGAAGAGCGCGCTGGATGGCACCTGGCGGTACAAGGTGCGGATCCGCGAAAACCTCCCGCCCTCGTTCGACGAGTTCAATGTGACCCTGTCCGGCGCCGAGGGGGACCTCAGCTGGACGCTCGAAGCGGGCAGCGCGCCGGAGCGGGGCGCGAATGCCGGCTGGCGCGACATCTTTAACGGCGCGGGCGGGCTGATCGAGCGGCGCGACGAGGACTTCACGTTCGTGGCGGATGTGATCTCCGCATCGGGGTCGGCCGCGTGGAAGCCTGCCAGCGGCCTTGTGGCAAACCTCAACGCCAGTGCCGTCGTCTTTGAAGCGGACCAGAAGCAGGTGTCCAAGACATTCCCGGTCGGCGGGCCGGAGGGGCGGCGCTTTTTCACCGGCTCTGAAGATGAGTGGGGCGGGGAAGTTGGCGGCGATCTCGAATTCGGTTTCGGGCCGGGCAAGCTGAAATTCATCAGCCTCGCCCGCCACGAACACAGCCCGTTCGTGGACCGGTTCGAACTCGGCAACCTCGACGGCACGAACCTGTTTGACCAGCGCTTCCTGCAGACGATCGATGAAGGCGAATACATCCTGCGCAGCGAGTATTCCCTGCCGACCGGGGAGGGCACGGACTGGCAGATATCGGCTGAAGGCGCCTTCAATTTCCTCGAAGCGGAAAGCCAGCTGTTCGAAGGCGTGGGCGGTGCTCCGCTCACGGAAGTTCCGCTGGACCTGTCCAACTCCCGTGTCGAAGAACGGCGAGGTGAGGTCATCCTCACACACGGTCGGCAGTTGTCGCCGAAGCTCAGCCTCCAGGTATCAGCGGGCGCCGAATACTCCGAGCTGTCGCAGACAGGCGACGCGGAGAATGTCCGCAGCTTCACGCGGCCGAAAGGCACGGCGAGCCTGTCC
The DNA here is from genome assembly GCA_027485145.1 of Hyphomonadaceae bacterium. GTDB lineage: Bacteria > Pseudomonadota > Alphaproteobacteria > Caulobacterales > Hyphomonadaceae > Hyphomonas. The sequence continues at coordinate 25,082 of JAIXRO010000178.1, forward strand.
TGGCAACAGAGCGAAACGCTGAAACTCGTGACCAAGGTTGAGCGGCGCGTGGGGCAGCTCGATTTTTTCGACTTCATTTCGTCCGTGAACCTCGAGGCCGAGAACGGACAGGGCGGCAATCCCGAGATCGTGCCGAACCAGTCCTGGCGACTGAACCTCGAAGCGCAGAAGGATTTCAAGGATTGGGGCGCATCGACGGTCCGCGCGATTTTCGTGGAGCTTGAGGACGTGGTGGACCAGGTGCCCATCGGCACCGGGTCTGGCCCCGGCAATATCGACAGTGGAACGCTGTTCGGGATCGCGACGGAAACTACGTTGAAACTTGAGAAAGCGGGTTTCAAGGGCGCGGAGCTGACATTCACCGGCAGCTATTATGATACTGAGGTGGACGATCCGGTCACGGGCCAGCGGCGCGCGATCAATGGCCATCAGATCTTCGAGTATGAGGCTGAGCTCAGGCAGGATGTTCCGAACACGGATTGGGCCTGGGGCGTCGTGATCGAAGGTTTCAAACAGGAGCCGGAATACCAGATTTCGCAGATTGCACTCGGCAGCAACGAACCTGCCTTTTCGCTGGCTTATCTCGAACACAAGAACATCGGCGGCCTGACCGGCACGGTCGCCCTGGGCAACCTGTTCAACCAGCGCGACAAGTTCTGGCGCGAGACCTATGCGCCGGACCGCAACGGCGCCCTTGTCCGGTCCGAGAAGTATGCGCGCGCGTTCGGCCCGATCTTTACGATAGAGCTGAAGGGTACGTTCTAGAGAGCCTGCAGGCGGCCGATCCGGCGCACTTCCCAGCGCAGGCTCACGCCGGAATGCTCCAGCACGCGGGCGCGGACGAGTTCGCCAAGGGCTTCGAGGTCCGCGGCGGTCGCGTCGCCCGTGTTGATCAGGAAATTGCAGTGCATGGGCGAGACCTGTGCGCCCCCGACCCTGAGGCCCCGGCAACCGGCCGCGTCGATCAGTTTCCAGGCGGAACGCTGGTCGGGCGTGCCGGGAGGATCGGGATTGGCAAAGGTCGAACCGGAGGTTTTCTCGCGGATCGGCTGGGTTTCGGCTCGGCGCGCTTGAAGCGCATCGATGGCCGAAGAGATTTCCGCCGCTTCCGCGGTACCGGTGGCAGACAGCACAAGCCGGGTCACGATGAAATCGTCCGGCAGATCGGTATGCCGGTAGGTGAACGCGACCGGCGTGTAGCCCGGGCCATAGGTGCGCCGTTCGCCGCTGCGGGTGACGCCTTCGAGGCGGACGAGCACATCCTTCAGTTCGCGTCCGTAGCAGCCGGCATTCGTGCGTGTCGCCCCGCCGAGCGAACCTGGAATGCCGGAGAGGAATTCGAGACCGGTCAGGCCGTGTTTCGCCGCGGCTTTGGCAACCGCCAGATCGAGGGCGCCCGCGCCGGCCGTCAGCTCCAGCTCCCCGGTCTTCATCACTTCGCCCCAGGCTCGTCCCATCAGCCGGATGACGACGCCCGGAATGCCACCATCCCGCACGATCAGGTTCGAGCCAACACCCAGGGCCGTCACCGGGACGGCGGGATCCAGCCCGGCGAGAAACGCGGCGAGATCGGCTTCATCTTCCGGAAGGAACAGCACATCCGCCGAACCGCCCACACGAAACCATGTGTAGGGCGCCAGCGCCGCATGCTCGATGAGCTTGCCCCGGACGGGCGGAAGGGACGGGCGTGTCATGGGTACCAGCGGGTCGCCCGCCAGACCGGAGGTGTCAAGACGGAGGTTTGGCTTCGGGCGCTAGTTGCTATCGGCGCCGATCCGATCGGGCGGCGGACCCGGCGGAGGGCCCCGACGCTGGCCCCGCTCAGGTTTCGGATCGGGGGCCGAGAGATTGGCGATCTCGATGACACCCCGGTCGTCCTGATAATTGGTTGCCAGCTCGGCGATGACGGCCCGGAATTCCTCGAATGTGACGACGCGGTCGAGATTCGGGTCGAACCGTACGGGGTTGGCAAGCGTGTCGTCCCGCGTCGGCAGGTCTGCGGCCCAATCCTGCTGTTCCAGCGCGCCCAACTGACCATCGGCATTCGCATCGGCGATCAGAAAAGCGGCACGTGTGCCCGAAGTGAGTTCTTCAGCGGAGATGCGGCCGTCGGCATTTGCATCGAAGCTGGCAAACAGACCGCCGCCGGGCACAAGCCGGTCGAGATTGCGCTGGGCCGGCGCCGAATCGGGCTTCACGAGACCCTGTCCGGGCAGGCGAACCAGCTCGTCTGTATCGCCCTCCGCCTGGGCGAATACAGGTGAGGCTGCCAAAAGGGCGGCGGCGAGCAGAACGGTCGGCAGGGCGCGGCGCATGGATCGTTATCTCCTCAGGCTTGCCAGAGTATACCCTAGGCGGGTGTGGCGCTTTTGCAACATGCGGATACAGCGCCTGAACGCCGCTTGAACGAGACCCGCCCCCCACGCGTTAACCGCGCCTTAACGCTCGCGGCGTCATTCGTTAACCGTTATAAACGTGTTCGAGTCGCGCTCGTTGGGTGCGGTGATCCGCGCATGGAAAGGCGGCTGTCCGATGAACGCAGAACAAGTGCCCATCATCATGGCTGTCGGCACGGCGATGCTGGCACTCGGCGCGCTGCTCTGGGCATTGCGGGTCTCGGATGGCGCGCGCGGCGCAGCCAAGAAATACCGCGATCTGGCGGGTGACCGGGAAACCGAGAACGCAGCCTTGAAATCCGTCCTCGGCGCGCATCCGGGCATCATCCTTGTCTGGCAGGGCGAAGCGCTGGACGTCGAGGGCGACGAGATCACGCCGCCAGACGTATTTGGTTCCTCGGTAGCGCTCGCCGGTCTGCTGAGTTTCACGGATGCGGCCATTTCGGACAATCCGACAGTCCGGATCGTTGAGGGCATCGCTGATCTGGAAGCACGCGATTCGGCCGGGCAGGACACCACGCTTCGCATCCGCCTGCGCGAACTGCGCGAGCAGGGCCATCCCTTTTCGTTGACGATCATCGGCCCGTCGGGCCGCTTCCTCGAAGCCGATGGCCGCACCGCCGGTGCACGGGTCGTGGTCTGGGTCACGGATTCCACCATCAAGGGGCTGGAAGAAAGCTCCGCCCGCGGAAAGTTCGAAGAGGCGCGGCAGGTGATTGCCCGCGACCCGACAGCCTTCCTCGACATGCTGCGCAAGGCGCCGTTCCCGGCCTGGCGCGTGTCCGGCATGGGCCGCCTGCAATGGGCGAACCCGGCCTATCTTGCCGCGGTTGATGTCTCCAACCTTGAACGCCTGCTCGAAGAGCAGACGATGCTGGACCAGGCGGTGGCGGAACAGGCACGCAAGACGATCTCTGACGGCCAGGAGCATGACGAGACGCGTCATATCGTGGTCAAGGGTGATCGCCGTTCGATGCGTGTGCTGACATTCCCGCTTTCGGGCGGCGCCGGCGCGATGGCCTTTGATGTGACGATGCAGGAAATCGCCCGCGAAGAACTGAACCGCCACGTGCGCGCCCATGATGAAACGCTGAACCACGTTGCCGACGCCGTCGCGATCTTCAGCGCCGAACGCAAGCTGACCTTCTACAACAAGGCCTTCCGCGACATGTGGGACCTTGAAGAAGTGTTCCTGCTCGACCGGCCAACGCACGGCCAGCTGCTGGACCGCCTGCGCGAGCGCCGCAAGCTGCCGGGACGTCCCAACTATGCCGAATGGCGCGCCGAGGAGATTTCCTATTATCTCGACCTCGACGGCGTGATGGAAGACAAGTGGTCTTTGCCGGATGGCCGCACGCTGTCGGTCACCCGCCAGCGTCATCCGATGGGCGGCCTTCTGCTTCTGTTCAAGGACATCACCGACCAGCTGGATCTGCAGACGCGCTTCAATGCGCTGATCAAGACCCAGCGATCGACGCTCGACAACCTGCACGAAGCGGTGGCCGTGTTCAGCAGCGATGGCCGCCTGAAACTCCACAACCGCGCCTTCGAACGCGCCTGGGATCTGCAGAGCGAACTTCTGAAAGATACGCCGGACTATGACGACGTGATCAAGGCGTGCGTTCCGCTGTTCCATGACGCCGATATCTGGGACGCCATCAAGGTCCACATCACCGATCCGTCCGCAGCGGCCCGTCAGCCGACCACGGGCGAAATGCGCCGTTCGGACGGCTCACTGCTGACCTACATTACCAATCCGCTCCCGGACGGAAATACGCTGATCGCCTTTGCGGACGTCACCGCGACGCGGCGCGTCGAATCGGCCCTGCGCGACCGCGCCGAGGCGTTTGAAGCTGCCGACCGCCTGAAGACCGAATTCGTGCGCAATGTCAGCTATCAGTTGCGCTCGCCGCTGACGACGATATTCGGCTATGCCGAACTGCTCGAGACCCAGCGCAACGGCGCCCTGACGGAACGCCAGACAGATCATGTCAGAGCAATCCTCTCAGCCTCGGATCACCTGAACAAGCTGATCGAGAACATCCTTGATCTCGCCTTGATCGAAGCTGGCCGCATGGATCTGGATCTCGAGACGGTCAATCTCGAAGACCTGATCACCGAAGGTATCGAGATGGTCGTCTCGAAAGCGGAAGATACCGAAGTGACGGTCCGCGCCGACGTGATCGGCAAACTGGGGACGATCCGCGGCGACGCCCGCCGGATCAAGCAGGTCTTGTTCAATCTGGTCTCGAACTCGCTGCGTTTCACCGAATCCGGCGGCGAAGTCGTCGTGTCGGCGCAGCGTGTCGGCGACATGATCACCCTCAGTGTGCGCGACAATGGCATAGGCCTTGAGGCCGACAAGCGCGCCACCAGTTTCGACAGCTTCGTTTCCGGCGATCAGCGCGGCGCCGGCCTCGGTCTCGCCCTCGTCAAGCATTTCATTCACCTGCATGGCGGAACGGTCGGCATGAAGTCCGTCGATGGCGGCGGCCTGGAAGTCACCTGCTGGCTGCCGGCGCAGGCAGCACTGGCGCCTTCGGTCAACGCGCATCAACCGGAAGGGGCGGCAGCCTAGTCCCGGCTTGCCTTGGCCGCGTGTGCGGGCCTATCTGACCCGCGATGCCGAACACACAAGATCCTCTGCCCATTGATGAGGTATTGCCCTCAATCTTGCGTGTGCTGAGCGGCGGCAACCGGCTGGTGCTTGCCGCACCGCCGGGGGCAGGCAAAACCACGCGGGTGCCCCTTTCGCTGGCTGGACTGCTCGGCGGCGCGCCTGTCATTTCGGGCCGTATCCTGATGCTAGAGCCGCGCCGCATCGCGGCACGCATGGCCGCTGAGCGCATGGCAGCGAGCCTTGGCGAGCGGCTCGGTCAGACCGTGGGTCTCACCACACGCGTGGATCGCAAGGTTTCAGCCGCCACCCGTATCGAAGTGATCACCGATGGCCTGTTTACGCGGCGCATGCTCAATGATCCGGAACTGACCGGCGTCGGCGCTGTGATTTTCGATGAGTTTCACGAGCGCCGGCTGAACTCCGATCTTGGTCTCGCCCTCGCGCTTGAAGCCCAATCGGCGCTGCGGGAAGACCTCCGCCTGCTGATCATGTCGGCGACCCTCGATACTGGCGCCGTTTCAAACGCGGTCGCTGCACCTGTGATCGAAAGCGAGGGCAGGCAGTATCCCGTCGAGACGCGCTACCTCGGGCGTTCGGAGGCGCGGATCGAAGACCGGATGCCCAAGGCGATCCTTCAGGCGCTGCGGGAGGCGGAGGGATCGATCCTCGCCTTCCTGCCTGGTGCTCGTGAAATCCATCGCACGGCCGAGGCGCTGACGGGGCTCGGGCCGGAAGTACTCATTGCGCCGCTGTTTGGCGCCTTGTCCCCCTCTGAACAGGACGCAGCGGTCTCGCCTGCGCCAGCGGGCAAACGCAAGATTGTGCTCGCGACTGATCTTGCCGAGAGCGCGCTGACCATCGAAGGCGTCCGCATCGTGATCGATTCCGGTCTGGCGCGGGTCGCCGAGGATGAGGCGGGCGGATTGGGGACGCGGCTGACCACGGTGCGTGCCTCGCGCGCGTCCGTGGACCAGCGCCGCGGGAGGGCTGGCCGCATGGCGCCGGGTATCTGCTACCGGCTTTGGGACGAGGCGGCGACGCGCGGCCTGACCGCCGCGCCGGTGCCCGAAATGCTGTCGAGCGACCTGTCAGGCCTCGTCCTTGCGCTGGCCGAATGGGGGGAGCGTGATCCCGCGAAACTGACCTGGCTCGATCCGCCGCCGTCGGGCAAGTACCGCGCAGCCGAGGCCCAGTTGCTCGCGCTCGGCGCGCTGGATGCCTCGGGCGGGTTGACGGAGAAGGGCCGGGAGATGGCGCGTCTGCCGATGGCGCCGCGCCTCGCCGCCCTGATCGCCGCTGCGCCCGGGCCCGCTGAAAAGGCCCTCGCCGCAGAGATTGCGGCGCTCGCCGGTGAGCGCGGCATGGGCGGCGACTCCAGCGACCTGCGCGACCGGCTTCAGCGCTTCCGCGCCGATGGCAGCCCACGCGCGAGAAGTCTCAAGGCGCAAGCCGCCGGCTGGGGCGGGGGGGCTGCGCCGGGTGGAAGCCTTGCGCGCTTGCTCGCCTCGGCCTGGCCGGGGGAGGTGGCGCGCAGACGGCCGGGAACCGACGGTTCCTACCTGCTCGCGTCCGGCCGGGCGGCGAATCTTCCGTCGACGGACAATTTGGCAAAATCAGATTGGCTTGTGGTGGCAGACCTCGGCGGCGCGGCGCGCGAGCCGCGGATCACCCTGGCACTGCCTTTGACCGAGGCGGAGGCTCTGGCGAGCGGGCCGGTCGTCAGTGAAGACCGCGCGGCGTTCGATCCCAAGACCGGCCGGTTTACCGCGCGGCGTGTGAAAGCGCTGGGCGCCATCGTCCTGTCCGAAGCGCCGCTGCCAAAACCCACGGCCGATACCGCTGCGGATGCGATGCTGGAGGCGATCCGAACCGGCGGTTTTTCGGCCATCGGCGCGGACGATGCCGTTGAAGAGGTTCTCAGCCGTCTGCGCATTCTGCATACAGCGGGACTGATCGAGTTGCCGGCGCCTTCAAGGCCCACCTTGATCGAAACCGCGCCCGACTGGCTGCGGCCGATGCTCCGGCGCCGGGGCGCATCGGTTCCGCCGCCCACTGAGGTGCGCGACGCGCTCGTGCAGTCATTCGACTGGCCGGTTCAGGAAGCGCTGCGCCAACAGGCGCCGCTCACGCTTGATCTGCCCTCCGGCCAGACCGCGCGGGTCGATTGGCTCGATCCTCGCGCCCCTCTCGTCTCGGCCCGGGCGCAGGCTTTCTACGGCCTGACAGACCATCCGAAACTTGCTGCAGGCCGCGTGCCGGTCACCGTCGAAATGCTGTCGCCCGGCCAGAAGCCGGTGGCCACCACGCAGGACATCGGGCGGTTCTGGGGCGGCGGCTACAAGGACATGGCCAAGGACATGCGCGGACGCTATCCCAAGCACGACTGGCCGGATGATCCTGCTACGGCGCGCCCGCACGAGGGGCGCACGCGGAAGCGATTGTCATGACAAGGACGGAATTGACCATGAAGGCTTCGCGCATGTGGAAGGACGGGCTACGCCTCAGCGCAGTTTTGGGTCTTGGAGTCATCCTGGCCGCGTGTGCCACCGCGCCGGCGCCCCCCGCGCAGACGCCGGCGGAAACTCCGCAGGCTCTGGAAGCTTCCGGCGAGGGCTCCCGCCTCGGCTTGATGGTGGCGACGCTCAACGGCAAAGTCGTCCGGGCAAGCCGGGCGAACGAGCGCTTCATACCGGCCTCGAATGCGAAGCTGTTTACAGCCGCTGCCGCGTTCCGTCTCTTGCCCGATCTCGATGAATCCCGGCCTGAGCTCGGAACATCGCTGCACCTTGTTCCGGAACCGGACGGCAAACCGCCCTCGCTGCGCCTCGCCGGGGTCGGCGATCCAACCCTGCGCGACGGCGCAGACTGCGTGTCGAACTGCCTGCACGAATTGGCTGACGCGGTCGTTCGGCGCGGCATCCTGCGCGTGACACATGTTTATGGCGACGACACACTGTTTCCGCATGAACCCTTCGGCCTCGGATGGAGCTGGAACAATCTCCCCTTCTATTTCGGAGCGCCGGTCTCGGCATTGACGGTCAACGGCAATGCGGCCGGGCTGCGGGTCTTGCCCGGCGCTGCCGACGGCGCGCCCGTGTCCGCAGTCTGGGCCCCGGGCGACGACGTGTTGCGGCTTCGTATCGACGCCGTCACCAGTCCGCCGGGAAGCGAGAATCTTCTCAGCGTGCTTCGTTGGCCGGGGTCTGACGAGGTACAGATATCGGGTAGCCTTCCGGCGGGAACGCCCGCACGAACCTATTTCCTGAGCGTGCCTGATCCTGCACGAACCGCCGCAGAACGTCTCGTGCGATTGCTAAGGGCAAGGGGTGTCACGGTCGAGGGCAGTGCAAAAGTCCGTGCACGGAGCGACGTTTTTGCCGATACCGAGATGGCCCGGCTGACGGCCCCGCCCTTGCTTGAAACCGTGATCAACACTGCGAAGGATAGTGACAACCTGTCGGCTGAAGTGCTTTTGCGCCACGTTGCGCGCGCCACGGGGGGCGCGTCTGCAGCGGACGGCCTCGACGCGGTCCATGCCCTGCTCGACGAGGCTGGCATTGACCGGAACGGGGTCGAACTGTTCGACGGGTCTGGGCTTTCGCCCTACAATCGCATCACGCCGGAAGCGACCGTACGGTTTCTGACCTGGACAACGACGCAGAGCTGGGGCGAGGCGTTCCGCGCGACGTTGCCCGTCGGTGGCCGGGCGGGATCGCTCGCGCGCCGCTTCAAGGGCACACCGCTCGAAGGACGCATCTTTGCGAAGACGGGCACGGTGCAGGGCGTCAATGCGCTGTCCGGATTTCTGATCGCGGCCAGCGGGCAGACGCTGGTGTTTTCCGTCATTTCCAACGACCGCGCCGTAGAGGCCGCGCCGGTCACGCCGGGAATGGACGCGCTGCTTCTTGAACTTGCGGCAGAGCACTGAACGCCGCCCTAGAAGGGGCAGGGTAAGTCCAGCGCCATCGCCTCGCCGGTGCCCGGGTGCATGAAGCGGAGAGCGGCGGCGTGAAGTGCCAGCCGCGACCGCGCCGCGAGGGCGTCCGGATGTGCATAGAACTCGTCACCCAGAATGGGATGCCCGATCTCCGCCAGGTGCACGCGCAACTGATGTGACCGTCCTGTCAGCGGTGTCAGCTGCATCCGGCTGGTATTGCCCGATGAGGACAGTGTTTCGTAGCGCGTGACGCTCGGTTTGCCGGTATCCCAATCCACTTTCTGAAGCGGGCGGCGCGGCCAGTCGGTGACCAGCGGCAGGTTGATTTCTCCTTCGCCGGGATCGGGCCGGCCCCAAACCTCCGCGATATAGCGCTTCGCCATTTCACCGCGCTCGAACAGGCCCGACAACGCGCGTTGCATAACCTTTCCCCGCGCGAACAACAGGAGCCCGCTGGTCGCCATGTCGAGCCGGTGAACGGTCAACGCGTCAGGAAACTCGGCCTGAACGCGCGTGGCTGCGCAATCGGCCTTGTCTTCACCCCGTCCGGGTACGGATAAAAGGCCTGCCGGCTTGTCGATTGCGATCAAGGCATCATCAACGTGGACGAAATCGATCGCCGAGCGCGGCGGCGCATAGACGGTCATGCCGGCAGTCCCGGAAGGGTGAGCTGGAAGGCTGTTCCCGAATCGCCGGTTTCCAGAAGAGCCAATTCGCCGCCAAGGGCCGCCGCCAGCTCGTGGGCAATGACGAGGCCGAGGCCGGTTCCAAGTGTGCGGGAGGATCCGGCAAACGGCTTGAACAGATTCGCGCGCGCCTTCTCCGGCAAGCCGGGCCCCGTATCGCGGAAAACCAATGCGCCGGGTGCCAGGGAAACATCGATCCGGTGTGCCGGACTCTCGGCCTGAGACATGGCCTCGGCCGCATTGCGCATCAGGTTGGAGGCAATCCGGTGCAGGTGGTCAGGATCACTCTGGAAGGTAAAGTCTGGCGGAACATCGGTTTGCATGAGGGCCGCGCCGCCATTCAGCGCCTCATCGGCCGCTTCCAGCAAAACCATCCGGAGGCTGACAGATTGCAGTCTCGGCGGCCGCTGCGCCGCCTTGCCATAGTCAAGTGTTGCGGTGGCGAGATCAATTGCCCGTTCCAGGGCCCGCTCAAGCCGCGGGGCGGCGCGCTTGACGCGGGGGTCTTCCGATTTGGCAAGGACATCCGAAACCAGCTGCGCTGACGCCAGGGAGTTGCGCAGGTCATGGTTGATCTTCGCAACGGCGCTGCCCAGTTCGGCAAGATGCGCGCGCTGGCGGAAGGCGTCGGCGACGGCTTCCTCCATGCCCGATAGCGCATTCTGTGCACGGCCGATCTCGTCGCGCCGGGTGGTTGGGGACAGGCGACGTGTCCAACTCCCGGGATCGCGGCTGAACTGTTCAACACTGATCGTGACACGCTTCATCGGCCGCACCACCAGCGCGTCAAGCACGGCATAGATCAGCGCGGCAGCCACCAGGGCGATGATCAGCGACAACCCTGCAACCCGCCAGGCGAATGCGGCCAGTGTCGCTTTCAAGGGCGCCTGGGGTACCACGATCTCGATGATCCGGGCTTCGTTCGATCCATCCGCCGAGACGACGAGGATTTCACCTTCGGGCGAGAAGTATTCGAAGATCGCGGCCATTGACCGCCCCATCATCGTCGAGCCGCGCAGGTCGATGCTCCGCATCGGGCCTTCGATAGGGCTGGCCGGGGCGAGTAGCTGAAAGCGCATGTCGTCTTCGATTTCCGCAACTGCAAGCACTTCGGCTTTCATCAGAAGGGATTCCGACAGCTCGTCGGACACTTCCCGCATGGGCGCTGCCTCCAGCGCAAGCGCGGCGATGCGCGCTGCGGCCACACGCTCTTCAAGCCATTGGGTTCGCAGCCCGCTGACCGACGGAATGAAAATGAGAAACTCGGTCAACAGGATCGCGCCGAGCGTCAGCGCGAACAGCCGGCCCGATAGGCTGTCTGCAAAACGCATCAGTCCGGGCGGCTTTTGATCAAGGGCTGGCGGGTCGGCGCTCACCGGCGAAGACTTAAGCGAATTCAAGCCGAAGGGAAACGGGGCCGCATCGCTTTATGCCGTCACCGTTCGGGCCGGAATCAGGGAAACCGCTGCAGGATGCCCACCAGGGTGCGGGCGGGTTTGCCAAAGACGCTCGGCGTGAAATAGGCCGATGCAGCGCGCTTCACCACTTCGGCGCGCGTCGGATAGGGCGAGATGAAATTCGTCAGCGCCGTCAGCTTCAGCCCGTTCGACATGGCGACCGATACGAGTTGCAGGATATCGCCCGCGCCGTCCCCGGCGATGGATGCGCCGACCAGCTTGCCCTTGTGGAGCACAAGCTTCGCGCCGCCGGGCGTTTTGCCCTCGGCGATTGCCCGGTCATTGTCATGGAAGGGGAAGGACGATGTCTTCACGGCGTCACCAAATTTTGCGCGCGCTTCAGCCTCGGTCACGCCGATCTGGGCGATCTCTGGCGATGTGTAGGTCACGGACGGTACGGGCAGGCTCGTCGCCTTGCTGCCCTGCTTGAAGAACGCGCGCCGGATGAAGACGGACGCGTGCCAGCCGGCAATGTGCGTAAACTGTTCGCGGCCCGCCGCATCGCCCAGCGCCCAAACCCGCGGATTGCTCCGGGAGCGGAGTGTGTCGCTGACCGTTATGCCAGCCGGCGTGTGGTCTACTCGGCCTTTATCCAGGTCCAGCCCGTCAAGAACGGCGCGCCGGCCGAGCGCCACAAGCAGATGCGTGCCCTGAATGGCTGTCTCGCCATTCGGGCCTTCTGCATGCACCGTGATGCGTCCAGGGTCTCCGGACACACGCGCGGCCTTGTGGCCTTCGAGGATCGTCACGCCTTCGCCGCGCAGGGCTTCAACCGCCAGTTTGGCATGGTCAGCGTCGGCCCGCGCGAGCGCACGGCCCATCTCGATCACGGTCACCTTCGTGCCGAGGCGAACGAAGGCCTGCGCGAGTTCAAGGCCGATCGGCCCGCCGCCGAGCACGATCAGGTGCTGCGGAAGTTCCGGCGCCGAAAAGATCGTCTCGTTGGTGAAGTAGGGGAGGCCTGCAAGGCCCGGGATCGGCGGAATGAACGCGCGGCTGCCTGTGGCCACGATGATCCGCCGTGCCTTGACGCGCGCCGAGTCCGAAACGACCGTAGACGGATCTTCAAAGCGCGCGGCTTCGCGAATGACAGTGCAGCCGAGCCCTTCAAAGCGTTCCTGGCTATCGACGGGCGCGATGGTTTCGATCGTCTTTCGGACGTGCGCCTTGACGCCGTTCCAGTCCACTTTTGCGGGCGACAGCGCCACGCCGAACTTCGCCGAGTCCGCCGGTGCATGTGCGGCCTTGGCGGCGGACAGAAGCGCCTTGGACGGCACGCACCCGTAGTTCAGGCAGTCCCCGCCCATCTCGTGCTTCTCGAACAGGACCACCTTGAGCCCGAGCATCGCGGCGCCGGCGGCGGCTGACAGACCCGCCGAGCCGGCGCCGATGATGCAAAGGTCAGCCTTCAGGGTACGGACATCAGCCATCAGGCGGGCACCTTCTTCGCAAAGAGTTTCTTGTAGGCGACCGGCAAGAGCGAGACGACGCCCAGCGCGATGAAGGCCGGGATCAGGTTGCGCGCGACGCTCGCAAGGTCCGGGTCTCCGCCCGCCGCGAACGTGGCGCTGAGGCCGGCGCCGATCCAGGTATAGGCGACGACGCCCGGAACGATGCCCAGCGCGGTCGTAATGGCGTAGTCGCGGTACTTTGCGCCAAACAGAGCCGGCGCGATGTTCGCGACGGGGAACGGCACAACCGGCAGGAAGCGCAGCGCAAACATGTAGGAGATGGCATCCTCCTGGAAGCCCTTTTCCAGCTTCTGGAGAAACGGCCCCGCGCGCTCCCGCAATGCGCTGCCTACGGAGGATTTTGCCGCGAAGAACAAAAGGCTAGCGCCGAGTGTTGCGCCCACCACGGTCGCAGCAGTGCCACCCCACAGGCCGAACAGGAAACCGCCGGCAATCGTGATCCAGAGGGCGCCCGGCAGCATCAGCAGTGTCGCCGCCGCATATACGGCAATGTAGATGACAAAAGACAACACAAGGTTCGCCGACACGAAGCCGCGCAGCGCGTCCTGTTGCTCGCGCAATGTGTCGAGCGAGAGATACCGGTGCACGCCGCTGAGCCATGCGGCGACGAGCGCGGCGGCGATCAGGGCGACCGGCCAGAGACGGCGCCAGAGAGGGGTCGGGGTGTCGGTCATCGGATCAGGACTTTTTCAGCTTCGCCGCATCGTTGAGCGACCAGTCGTACTGATAGCGGACGATCTTCGGCTTGGCGCGGATTTTTTCGGCCAGCGCCGGGTCGGCATGTTGCATCAGGTGCTCGATCACCGCGGCTTTCGTTCCGCCGAAGTCGCCTTCGAACCAGTTGTAGATTTCCGAGACGACGAGCCCCTTCGCCGTGACGGTCACGCCGCGGGGAGAATTGATGTAGTCGCTGGCCGCCGCCGCAAGGTCCTTCTTCAGGCTCGCAGCTTCCCAGGCTTTCGCTGGCAGGTTCGGGCAGCTGTAGGAGGCGCAGTTGATCGCGTAGTGGACTTCGGGCGTGCCCCAGACCTTGCGCAGGATCTGGTGCTCGATGGCGTCCAGAGAGACATCCCGGCCGCCCGCGCGTACCTTCACCTCTTTCCAGGGCCCGGTCAGATACCCATCCTTGATCGACTTGACGGGATAGCGCCCCACAATGTGCCGGACCGTGACCGCATTATAAAGGTTGGCCCATGCCGCGAAGTTGGCATCCGTCTTGGCGGAAAGGTCAGCCTCGGCAAAACCGGCGATATAGGCGTCCAGCGCTGCGCGGTCGGCCTTTGACGCGGCCAGGCCCGCATAGTCCACGCGCGTGATGCCGTCGCTGCCGGCTTTGACGTACTTTTTCAGCAGGCGGGTCCAGTCGGCATGTTGGGCGGGCAAGGCGGTCTCCGCAGCGGGCTTCGGGCGTGTATCGGCTGCGCCGGCGGCGGGGAAAAGAGTGGCCGCAAGGGCAAGGACGATGAAAGCGGCGCGGCGCATCGGCGTTTCTCCATACCGGGCCAAGGCAGCCCTGAGGGTCACTTAGCCTCTACCCGGTGCTCCGGCACCTCACGAGGCAGTGATGGCAGCGTTTGGCGCGCGTGCAATTCTGCGTCCGCTCCGGCTTGACCTTGCCGGCGCCCGCCTGTATCAGCCGCGTTTCCCGAATTCCAAGCCCCAATCCAAGCCCAGAGCAGTCCGATGAAACGCACTTTCCAGCCGAGCAACCTCCGCCGCAAGCGCACTCACGGCTTCCGCCTGCGCATGGCCACGAAAAACGGCCGCAAGGTGCTGGCCCGCCGCCGCGCCAAGGGCCGCAAGACCCTTACGGCCTGATTTGTCCCTCGCGGGCCGGTTGGCTTGCTGACCGGGAGGCCGTTCATGTCCGGCCCCGAAAATCCGGAACTGCTGGAAACGCGCCGCCTCAAGAAGCGGCGCGAATTCACATTTGCGCGTGATGGAATCACCGAGCGCCGCAAGTCCGTGGTGATCCAGGCCCGCGCCCGCGCCGGCGAACAGCCTGGCCTCCACATTGGCGAGGGCTTCACGGCCACCAAGAAGATCGGCGGGGCGGTCGAGCGTAACCGGGCGAAACGCCGCCTCCGGGAAGCCTCCCGGCGCTTACTTGCCCGCTACGGGCGCCCCGGATGGGATTATGTGTTCATCGCGCGTGAGGCGACACTCGAAGTCGGCTGGAGCCGATTGCTTGACGATATGGAAAGCGCGCTGATAAGCCTCGCGCGCATTTGATGCCCCTTGGGCACACACCCGGCGCCCTGCCCACAAACCTGCGGAATTTC
>JAIXRO010000014.1 GCA_027485145.1 Hyphomonadaceae bacterium
CAGCGTGAGGACGGTCACGTGACCGCGATGCTCCGTGAGCAGGATGTCGGACATGGCGTTCCTCCCGGTATGTTTTGCGGGAGAGTGTCACGAAGCACTGCGGCTGAAAATGTTGTCGCGGCGTCAGTTGCGAAAGGCAGGCACGCGGCCGAAGTCGCGCGCCTGCCAAAGTCAGCGGACTTCGATCTTCCATTCGACCGGAATGGTCATGCATTCGGCGACGGGTTTGCCGTTCAGCGTGGCGGGCTTGAAGTTGCGAACCTTCTTGACCCAAGCGACAGCGGCATCGTCGAGCCGGCTGAAGCCGCTGGTGGCGATCAAGCGCGAGCTTGTCACAGTACCGCGCGGCGAAATGCAGGCCTCGATGGTCGAGATGCCTTCCTCATTGAGAATTTCGGAGGCTCTCGGGTAGGGCGGCTTTTCCAGCCGGCTGGGGAGACCCGCGCTCCGGCGGACATCGCTTGTGCGCGTCGGCAGACTCGTTGCGGTCGGAACGGAGTCCGAGATAGCCGGAGTGTCAGCGGGGATTTCAGCGACTTGAAGGATTTCCGGAAGCTGGAATGTCTCCTGCGGCATCGGTTCGGTCAGCGAAACATCTTCCGGCGTGACGGGCATCGGCAGCGGCTCGGCTGGCATCGTGATGTCCGGCAACAGGGACACGACGAGCGGCGCCTTGTTGATCAGCTCGGTCGCGGGTTGCTTGATACTGAGAAGGGCGGCGCCCAGCGCCACGTGCAGGGCAATGACAGTGGCAAGGCCAGGCCCGCGCGACGACCCGGAATGAGCGCGCGTATCGTACATCATGTTCGTAATCCTCCCGTGTTCGGGCTGAACGCCCGTTAGGTGGAAAACGTAACTTAGGCGGTCACTTTACGCAACGGAAATTGACGCTAGGGAAAGAATCTTAATCCATTGAAAAATAGGCTGAAAATTGCCGTATTCCGCGCGGCGGTCCGTATCAGGCAAGGGGCGCCAATACGGCAATGGCTTCGGCGGCGATGCCCTCCCGACGGCCCGTGAAGCCGAGACCCTCGGTGGTCGTGGCCTTCACGCTGATTGCGTCGAGCGGCAGGCCCAGCAGTTCGGCGGTGCGCGCCCGCATGGCCTCGCGGTGGGGTTTTACCTTTGGCGCCTCGCAGATCACCGTGATGTCGCAACTGTCGATCCGGTAACCCTTCGCCGTCGCGAGGTCTTGGGCGTGCTTCAGGAACAGGGCGCTGTCGGCATTCTTCCAGCGGGGATCGGAGGGGGGGAAATGATCGCCGATGTCGCCGAGGGCCACGGCGCCGAGGATCGCATCCGTAAGGGCATGCCAACCGGCGTCGGCATCGGAGTGACCTTTCAACTTGGCGCTGTGTGGGATGTGGACGCCGCAAAGCGTGACGTGATCGCCCGGTTCGAACTCGTGCACATCGAAACCCTTGCCGACGCGGGGAACACCGTTGGGGGCGAGCAGTCGGGCGAGCATGTCGAAATCCTCGGGGAAGGTGATCTTGGAGAGGCGGGCTGATCCGGCGATCAGTTGGACGCGGGCGCCCGATGCTTCGACGGCCGCAAGGTCGTCCACCAGATCCGGGCCCACACTAATCAACGCTTTGTGGATCGTTCCGAAGCGAAAGGCTTGGGGCGTCTGGACGCGGAAGAGCCCGCTACGGTCAATCGTCTTGAGCACGCCGTTCCGGTCGGATTTGAGCGCATCTGAAACGGGCAAGGCGGGCGCCGCTGCGGCCGCATGATCGAGCGCCTCGATGAGCGCCGAGATCGTCAGATCGTCCAATCCGGGGCGAGCGGCATCATGGATCAGGACTTTCGCGTCGTTCGGCAAGGCCAGCGCCGCGAGGCCGCTAAGTACGGACAGCGTGCGGGTCGCGCCCGGCTCGGCCCGAATGAAGCGCTGTTGGGGCACTGGCGGCCCCAATTGCTCTGAGGCGACCACGACAATGTCCGTGATCGCGGAATGTCGGCTGAACCTGTCGATCGACCAGTCGATCACACGGCGCCCGAGAAGCGTCTGCCATTGCTTGGGCGCATCAGCGCCTGCGCGGAGTCCCTGGCCTCCGGCGACAATGAGAGCAGCAACGCGAGTCATGGCGCCGCTTCTAGCGGGGTGATCTTGCTGTGACTATACGGCCTCACTCAATTCCCCTTCTGCATGAAAATTGTGCTGCCCATCATTTGGGCGCTTGTCCCAAGGGCAAAAGTCGTGAAGAAAGAGTAATGATCAAATTTGAGGCACCTCGCGTTTGGCTTGCGCCGATGTCTGGCGCAACCGATGCGCCGATGCGGCGTCAGGCTGTCCGGTTTGGCGCGCCCGCGGTCGTCTCTGAAATGGTCGCCGGCGAGACTCTGGCGAAGGCCCGGCCCGATGTGGTTCGCCGCACCTGCCGGCACGAAGGCGCCGGCTCCTGGATTGTCCAGCTGGCCGCCCGGCGCCCGGAAGACATGGCAGCGGGTAGCCGATTGATGGCCGAGGCCGGTGTCGATGTGATCGACATCAACATGGGCTGCCCGGCGAAAGAAGTGACCGGTGGCCAGTCCGGCTCGGCCTTGATGCGCGATCTCGGGCTCGCAGGTGAAATCATAGACGCGGCGATCGAAGGAGCCGGCGGCCGTCCGGTAACGCTCAAGATGCGGCTCGGTTGGGACGATGCGAACCGGAATGCTCCGGAACTCGGCGCCATCGCCGAGCGCAAAGGTGTCCGGATGCTGACAGTGCACGGCCGCACGCGCTGTCAGTTCTACACCGGCGCTGCAGACTGGTCGGGTGTGCGGGACACGGTTGAGGCCGTGTCGGTTCCCGTCATCGTCAACGGCGACATCCGGGATGCCGCGTCTGCACGGGACGCGCTCAAACAATCCGGCGCACATGGTGTGATGGTCGGACGAGCGGCGATGGGCCGGCCCTGGCTGCCGGGTGAAATTTCCGCGGCGCTGGACGGACGGAAGTGGCGGGCGCCGGACTTGAGCGCCCAATTTGAAAGTCTCGAAGAGCAGATCGCGGATTCGCTTACCTTGTATGGCGCCCGGCTTGGTCTGCGCATGGTGCGCAAGCACGTGTCGGCCTCAATCGATCATCTTGCGGTGCCGATGACCGCATCCGAGCGGCGCACGCTTCGGGCCGACCTGTGCCGCATCGAAGATCCCGCTGAGCTCATTCGTGCGCTCCGGGCCGTATTTGTAGAGAGTAATCACGAGGAGTTGGTGTGAATGCCTACGATGGATCAGACACGGCCTGCCAATCTTTCCGAACTTGCGCCCGTCGCCTTGCTGCACATCGATGCGCGCCGGCGCATCTGTAACGTCAACGCGACGACCGAGTCGCTCTTGCAGCTTTCGCGGCGTGCTCTGGTCGACAGACCGCTCAGCGAAATCATCTATCACGATTCCCCGCTGTTCGAGTTGATCGACCGCGCGGCGCGCGAGGCTGCCGAGATTACGGCGCCATCGACACCGATTTCGGGGCCGTCTGTTCCGGGGCGCACGATCTGCGATGTCCGTGTGCGGAGCCTCGAAAATGGCGACTTTATCCTCGTGCTCAGTGACGCCCCGTCCCGCGATTCCTCCGAGAGTGTTGCCGGTGCGGCCGGCTTCGGGCGGATCCTCGGACACGAAGTAAAGAACCCACTCGCTGGAATCATCGGTGCGGCGCAGCTGCTTGAGCGCCAAGGGCATTCGGATCAGTCGGAGCTTCTGGATATCATCAAGGACGAAGCCCGGCGGATAGAGCGATTGGTCAACCGGTTGTCGGCGTTCGAGCTGTTTTCGGCGCCCCGCATGCTGCCGTGCAATGTGCATGCCTTGCTGGACAAGGTGATTGCCGCCGAGCGCGCGGCGATGGGGCCGAAGATCGAGTTCCGCCGGGAGTTTGATCCGTCCTTGCCAGACGTCCAGGCAGACCCGGATCATTTGCAGCAGGCCTTCCAGAACATCATCCGGAACGCGGCCGAAGCCGCCTCGGAAGACGGCAAGCGCGGTGAGGTGGTCGTGCGCACGGCCTATGCGGCGGGGCTTGCCATGCGACAGGCACGTCTTGGTTCCGGCCTCAGGCGCGCCATGCTGATTTCCTTTGAAGATAATGGCCATGGAATCCCGCGTGAACGCCAGGCGACCATTTTTGATGTTTTCCAGAGTTCCAAGTCGGGTGGACGTGGACTCGGGCTTTCGGTCGTGAGTGAAGTTGTTACCGCACATGGCGGGCAGATCCGGGTTGATAGCCAACCCGGCTCGACCCGTTTCACCATTCTCCTGCCTCTCGTGGAAACTGTCTGATATGGCCGACAAAACTGTCCTGCTCGCTGAAGATGATGCCAGCATCCGGCTGGTCGTGAACCAGACGCTCGTCTCTGCGGGCTATGAAGTGCGCGCCACAAGTTCGCCCGACGCGCTGCAACGCTGGGTCCGCAACGGGGAGGGCGACGTCGTGGTCACCGACGTATACCTCGGTGACACGTCGATCTTCGACCTTCTGCCGTCGATGAAACTTGCCCGGCCTGATCTGCCCTTCATCGTGATGAGTGGCCAGAACACCATCCTGACGGCGGCGTCGGCTGCGGAACATGGCGCCTTCGACTACCTGCCCAAGCCGTTCGACATTGACGTCTTGTCGAACCTCGTTCGGCGCGCGTTGAAGTCGTCGCCGAACATCGAGCGATTGATCCATCCGGAAGCGCAGAAGGCGGTGCAGGATGCCGGGCTGCCGCTGATCGGCCGGTCCGACGCGATGCAGGAAGTTTACCGCCTGATCGCCAAGGTGATGAATACCGATCTGACCGTCCTGATCGAAGGCGAGAGCGGCACGGGCAAGGAACTCGCGGCGCGCGCGATCCACCAGCTGGGCCACTCCAAGAACGGCCGGTTCATCGGTCTGGACCTGGCCGCAATGCCGGCAGGCGAGATCAACCGCGAGCTGTTTGGCGTGAATGGCACGGACGGTGCGGTGCACCTCAAGGGCGGCACCCTGTATCTCGACGAGATCGGGGACCTGCCGGCAGAGGCGCAGGCGCAGCTCGTCAAGCTGCTGCGTGAGCCGGGCGGAGCGCGCCTCATCGCTTCCACGCGCCGCAACCTCGGCAAGCTGGTTGAAGAGGGCAAGTTCCGGGAAGACCTGTTCTACAGGCTGAACGTCATGCGTCTCGCCATTCCCCCACTTCGGCAACGCAAGGAAGACATTCCGGAACTCGCCCGGGCCTTCCTGATCCGGGCCCAGCGGCAGGGCCTTGCGGCGCGGACTTTCGAGAAGTCCGCCCTGGACCTGATGGCCGCCTATGACTGGCCGGGCAACGTCCGCGAACTGGAAAATCTGGTTGTCCGGCTGGCGGTGTTGAGTTCGGACACGATCATCACGCTGATGGATGTCGAGCGGGAGATGCGCACGGGCGCGTCAGAGCAGGCGGGCGGACATGCCGGTTTCGAGGCCGAAGTGGAAGGCCTGCTACACCGCTATGTGATGAGCGACCTGGTGGCCGGCGGGGAGAGCGGAGACTCCATGGTCCACAGTTCGGTCATCGACCGGGTTGAGCGCCCCCTGATCCGGCTCGCCCTTTCGGTGACGTCTGGCAACAAGGTGAAGGCCGCGCAGCTGCTGGGCATGAACCGCAACACACTGAGGGCCAAGATTAATGCACTTGGAATTGCAGAAGACTGATTGACGTTAGGGTTATCCGTGTCTTTACTGCATCAGTGTTGCAATTTGGGCACGTAACTGTGTCCTGACCGCAACGGGCTGGGGCCCTCACTGAGCCGGATTGCGTGTCGACAGCTTCAAACACCCAGGCAACGAATGCGAGTTGGGCCCTGTTCGAGGGGCTGTTCATCGTTGCGTCGCTCGTCGCGGTGTTTGCCACTTTCATTGCGATCTCGGGGGCTGCGCCGAACGATCCCACGGCAGGCGCGACCCCGTGGCTCCTGGGTCTCAACTTTGTGCTGCTTACCGTACTGACGGTGCTCGTGGTGCGCGAATACCTCAAGATCCGCGGCGGCGGGAATGATGGCGGCGGAAAGCTCGCGCGCCGCTTCGTGCTGTTGTTCGGATTTTCGGCGCTCATTCCGTCGATGGTTGTGGCGGTATTCATGGGCGCGTTCATCACGCGCGGCCTCGACCGGTGGATCGGCGAGCGCGTGGACCGCCTCATGGAGCAGAACACCGAGATTTTCCGGGCCTACGTCGACAACTTTCAAACGACCTTCGAGTCCGACATGCGCCTCGCCGCGATGGACGTCGAAAACTTTGCCAAGCAGGTGGATCAGTCGCTTGCAGGACAACTTGGCACTGACGGCGCGACGCCCCAGATCGCCGCGTATGCGTCCGCTGAGTTTTTCGAAGGCCTGCGCTCGGAGCTCGCGATCCGCGAGTTCCTGACCATCGCGATCCTCGGGCCCGATGGCGTGGATCTCATCGCCGAGGCGAGCGTGCAGGACGCGGTTCTCCTGACGCCGCCCGAAGAAGCCTTCGTGGAAGCGAAAGCCGGCGCAGTCGCGACAACGCTGTATGAGGGCCGGGGCATCGCAACCGCGCTGATCCGAATTTCCGCGCCGGTGGATGGGTACATCTACGCCGTGAAGGTGTTTGACCGGAACGCCGCCCGTTCGCTGCGCGAAGCCGAAACCGCACTCTCCGAGTACAATGCCGCGAAACGCAACAGCGGCCGTCTGCAGGCCATCTTCGTCATCGGCTACACGCAAATCGTGGGGCTCGTGCTCCTGCTCGCGGGCCGCTTGGGACTCGAGGCGGCCGGGCGGATTACGGGTCCAATCGGGCGGCTGGCTTCCGCCGCGCATGCAGTGCGCGATGGCGATCTTAGTGTGCGCGTGCCGGTGAGCGGGCCGGTGGACGAGGTGCATGCGCTGAGCAGTTCCTTCAATGCGATGACAGAGCAGTTGTCTGGCCAGCAGAATGCCTTGATCCGTGCCCGGAAGGATGAGGAAGATCGCCGTCGCTTCGTCGAGACCCTGGTCGGCGAAATCGGAGCGGGCGTGATCCGTGTGGACCGCGAAGGGTCGATCACACTTGCAAACCGGTCGGCCTGCGTCATTCTTGGCGTTGAGGAAGTGCCCGAAGGCGCACCGCTCGCCGATATAGCGCCTTCGTTCGAGCGGATCGTTCGTGAGACGTTCGAACGCAACGTACCTGTCGATTCGGGCCTTGAATTGGTCCGAAATGGCGAAGTGCGAAGCATCCGTCTGAAGTCTGCGCCAGAGGCCACCGGTGGCTGCGTGCTGACGTTTGACGATACGACCAACCTTATTTCCGCGCAGCGCCAGCTCGCCTGGCGGGACGTCGCGCGGCGGATTGCGCATGAAATCCGCAATCCGCTCACACCCATCATGCTTTCGACGGAGCGACTGCGCCGGCGTTATGCCTCCAAGATTGACGATACGGACGGCGTGTTTGACCGTTGCATCGAGACGATACTGCGCAAGGTCGACGAGATTGCGAGGATGGTTGAGGAGTTTTCCAGCTTCGCCCGAATGCCCAAACCTAGCGTCGCCCCCTTCGACATGCGCACGGTGCTGCAAGGCGCGAGCTTCGCGCAGAGCGTCGTCTCGCCGGATATCGAGATCGAGTTGGATACAGCGCTCGAGGAAGCGCCTTTCCTCGGCGACGAGCGTCTGCTCGCACAGGCGTTCGGAAACCTCCTGAAGAACGCGGCCGAAGCCATTGAAGGCCAACCGATCGAAAGCGACGTTTCCGGGCATATCCGGATCATCCTGAACCGGGATCCCGGCGGACTCGAAGTCATCATCGAAGACAACGGACCTGGTTTCCGGACGGATGTCCGCAACCGGCTTCTGGAGCCTTATGTGACGACGCGCGAGAAGGGCACAGGACTCGGCCTGGCCATCGTGAACCGGATCATCGTAGATCATGGCGGATCGGTTTCGCTTCAGAACCGGCCCGACGGTTTGCGCGGCGCGCGCGTCCGCGTGCTGATGCCGGAAAACGGCGCGCTCGCCATGCAATCGTTTGACACGTCCAGCGATGAGCGGGTGCTCGAAGCCGGTCATGCCCCCAATCTTTTGAGTTTGTAGAGGAACGTCACGAATGGCTCTGGACATCCTGGTAGTAGATGACGAACCGGATATCCGGGAACTGATGGCAGGCGTCCTCGGCGACGAAGGCTATTCCGTGCGAACCGCCGACACCGCGGAGCGTGCACTGGAAGAGGTGCGCTCGCGAACGCCGCGTCTCGTCATCCTTGATGTCTGGCTGCAGGGCAGCGGCATGGATGGTCTTTCGCTGCTCAAGTATCTGAAATCCATAGACCCCATCCTGCCGGTGATCGTGATCAGCGGACACGGCAACATCGAGACCGCCATCGCGGCGATCCGCCGGGGCGCATTTGATTTCATAGAAAAGCCGATCAAGGCGGACCGCCTCATGCTTGTCGTCGAGCGCGCGATAGAATCTGCCGCGCTGCGTTACGAGAATGCTGCCCTGCGCAACCGGGCGGGGGACGAGGAACGCTGGATCGGCAACAGTCAGGCCGCCGCGGCCTTGCGCGCATCCATTGAAAAGGTCGCGCCGACCAATTCTCGCGTGCTGATTTCAGGTCCCGCCGGCGTCGGCAAGGAGCTGGCTGCCCGCCTGATCCACAAGAGCTCTCTGCGCGTGCAGGGTCCGTTTGTGGTCGTGAACGCCGCGACTATTGCGCCGGACCAGATGGAAATTGCGCTCTTCGGAGAGGAGGATGCGCAAGGCCGCACCATTCGTGTTGGACTTTTCGAGCGGGCGCATACCGGCACGCTCTTGCTCGACGAAGTGGCGGACATGCCGATCGGAACGCAGAACAAGATTCTCCGGGTGCTGACGGAGCAACGCTTTCAGCGTGTTGGAGGCCGATCAGATGTCAGTGTCGACGTGCGTGTCATGGCGGCAACGACCAAGGATCTGCGGGCCGAGATCGAACGTGGAAACTTCCGCGAAGACCTTTTCTACCGGCTGAGCGTCGTGCCCTTGCGCGTGCCATCCCTGTCGGAGCGCCGCGACGATATCGTAGAGCTCGCGACCTATTTCTGCGAACGGATTGCCGAAACCTCAGGCCTGATCTGCCGCAACTTTGCACCGGAAGCGCTGGCCGTCCTTCAGTCAATGGAGTGGCCGGGAAACATCCGTCAGCTGCGCAATCTCGTCGAGCGCATCCTGATCCTGTCGCCGTCGGATTCGACCCGGCCGATCAGTGTGGACGAGTTGCCGAGAGATCCCGGCCGTTCTGCATCGCCGGCGGCCCAGTCAGGCTCGGCCGATCTGGTCGGGCTTTCGCTGAGGGACGCGCGGGAGCAATTCGAGCGCGAATACCTCACGCTGCAGATCACCCGGTTCAACGGCAACATTTCGCGCACGGCAGAATTCATCGGGATGGAACGCTCGGCGCTGCACCGGAAACTCAAGGCGCTCGGGATCACGACCGGTGTGAAACACGATACGTGACCCGGTTGCTGCGGTGCATTAAGGCGGCAGCGAGACTGTGCTCGAACTTGCAGCCTGTTGACACGGAGCAGGCGGAAACTGGAAATTTTCGCCCTCTTTTTGAGCAGAATTTGTAGTTCGCCGCCGCTTCATGCCCGGTCGCTGTGCTTTTGGGGCAGGGCGCCCTTGCGCACCTGCAGCAAACAACTTAGCTCGTTCCCATAACAAGAACACTAGCCGGAAAAGCGAACCCGCATGTCAGCCGATAAGAAACAGAACCTGCAGGACACTTTCCTCAACGCCGTTCGCAAGTCACGCACACCGCTGACCGTCTTCCTTGTCAACGGTGTCAAGCTGCAGGGTGTCGTCACCTGGTTTGACAATTTTTGTGTGCTTCTCCGAGGCGACGGCCGCCCGCCGCAACTGGTCTACAAGCACGCCATTTCGACCATCGCTCCGAGTGCGCCGGTGCAACTGTTTGACGAAGAGATGGACGGAGACTGATCGGCTTTGACCGAAAAGTTCATAGACCGACTGCCGGCTCCCGAAATCGCCGGGGTCGTCATCCCTTGGTTCACGCCCGCTGACCGTCCGACGCCGGACCGGCTTCACGAAACATCAGGTCTGGTCGAAGCGCTGGGTTGCCAGTTGGGCTTTGTCCGGCCGGACCAGGTCCGCAACGTTAATCCGTCCTACCTGCTCTCTGGCGGTATTCTGGACCGCATGGCGGAAGACCTGAAGGAAGCCAATTGCACCATCGCCGTCATCGACGGCGCGCTGACACCCGTTCAGCAACGCAATCTTGAAACGCGGCTGGGGCTTAAGGTCATTGACCGCACGGGTCTCATTCTCGAGATCTTCGGATTGCGGGCGCGCACAAAAGAAGGCCGATTGCAGGTCGAACTGGCGCGCATTCTGTATGAGCGGTCCCGCCTCGTGCGAACCTGGACCCACCTTGAGCGTCAGCGCGGCGGATCGGGCTTTCTGTCCGGCCCCGGCGAAAGCCAGCTTGAAGCGGATCGCCGCATGCTGGACGACAAGATCATCCGCCTGCGGCGTGATCTTGATGAAGTGAAACGTACACGCGCAGTCCAACGGGCGGGCCGCCGCCGCTCTGGAACACCTGTCGTCGCACTCGTCGGCTATACCAACTCGGGCAAGTCGACCCTGTTCAACCGGCTCACCGGCGCCGATGTGTTTGCCAAGGACATGCCGTTTGCGACGCTTGATCCGACGATCCGGAAGCTTCAACTGCCGGCGCTCGGCGAAGCGGCTCTCATCGATACCGTCGGGTTCATTTCCGATCTGCCGACCCACCTCATCGACAGCTTTCAGGCGACGCTCGAAGAGTCGCTGCAAGCCGATTTGCTGATCCATGTTCGCGACCGGTCAAGCGCCGCGGAACTCGAACAGGCAGAGGATGTGATGATCGTTTTGGAACGCCTCGAATCTGAGTCCGGCCTTACGCTGCCGCCCATCATCGAAGCCTGGAACAAGCTCGACGCGATCCCGGCCGCTCGGGCAGAGGCGATGAAGACATTCGCTGCGTCCGAGGTTGATCCTCCCGCGGTCGCCGTCTCCGCCCTGACGGGTGAGGGGATCGACGACCTCATCGCCCTGATCGAAGGGTCTCTGCTCCAGGGACGCCTTGAAGTCGAAATTGTGCTGGGGCCCGAACAAGGCCGCGCCCGTGCCTGGCTTCACCAGAACGGAGAAGTGACGGACGAACAGGCGGACGAGGGCGGCGCGTCGCGGCTTGTGGTGCGCCTGTCCGCTGAGCGGCTTGGGCAATTCAGATCGGGTTTCCCCGGTCTGCTGAGCGAGGGTGCTTAACCCCGCTCGGCCTTTTTGACCTTCTGCCAATAGATTTCCTGATCGTCCAACGACAGTGCGGCAAAGTCCACGCCGTTTCGGCTGGCAGCAATTTCCATGGCGCGAAACCGGCGTTCGAATTTCGCATTTGCCTTGCGCAGCGCCTGTTCGGGATCCACCGACAGGCGGCGCGCCAGGTTCGCTGCGACGAAGAGCAGGTCGCCCACCTCGTCCTCGATCGCAGCTGCGTGACCGCTGGCGATCGCCTCTTTCACTTCGGCGATCTCTTCCTCGAACTTGTCGAATATCGGGGCCGTTTCGGTCCAGTCAAAGCCGGTCCGGGCCGCGCGCTTCTGCAGCTTTTCGGCGCGCAGCAAGGCGGGCAGGGCCAGCGCGATCCCGTCGAGCGCGCTGACCGACGCACCGATCTTGGCCTTTTGTTCGCGCTCTGCCGCCTTCACCGTTTCCCACGCGGCCGTTTGTTCGTGTGCAGAGCGTCCATCCGGCGCCGCGCCGAACACATGCGGATGGCGCCGGATCATCTTGTCGTTGATGGAGCCCACGACGTCTGCAAGATCGAACGCGCCCGCTTCCTCGGCCATGCGGCTGTGGAACATCACCTGAAACAGAAGATCGCCGAGTTCGTCGCGAAGCTCGGTCATGTCGCGGCGCTCGATTGCGTCGGCGACCTCATACGCCTCTTCAATCGTGTAGGGCGCGATTGTCGCAAAGTCCTGTTCGAGGTCCCAAGGGCAACCGGAGACCGGATCGCGCAACCGCGCCATGATGCGGAATAACTCCTGGAAAGCGCCCGCCGCTTCACTCGTCCTGTCCGTTGTCTCGTCCATTTGCAGCTCCCGTCGGTCCCTTCGTCTAGCCTCCACGCATCAGGCGGCGCAAGGCAAAGCGGCGGGGCGATTGACATCCCGGGCCAGCCGCGAGACGGGAGAGAGGCTTTCTTCAGGCAAGTGACCGGCCCGGTTCCGGCAGGATGATTGTATGCAGGAAAAGTTGGCCCTGATCGGTTTCGAATGGGCGGGGTCCTTGATCCGGGCCTGGGCATTCGGGGCGAATGGCGAGATTCTGTCGGCAGTCGAGCTGCGCGAAGGCCCCCCGGCAACCGATCCGCAATGGCCGGGCCGTCTGCGTTTCGATTTCTCGGAATGGCTGGGCGATGTAAGCGGCATTCCGATCATCGGCTGCGGTGATGTCGCTGAGCGTCTGATCCCGGCCAATGGTCCGGTGATTTCGACGCCGGCGACCCTCGCGCAGCTCCCCCCAAACCTCGGGCAGCATGACGGCATTCACCTCGTACCCTGGATCAGCCAGCACGCCCCGCCAGACCTGACATGCGGCGCCGAAACGGTGCTGGTCGGTCTTGGCGACGCAAACGGCTCGATCTGTATTGCGGGGCCGCATACGCGTCATTGCGTGGTCGAACATGGCCGTCTCATCGAGTTTTCTACGGAAATCACGGCCGAACTTCGAGATCTGCTACTTTCTCATGGCACCCTGTCCCTGCAATCGGACATCGCGCAGACATTCGATGCCAAGGTTTTCCGGGACTGGATCGAGCGCGCGCTCGACACCGATGATTCGCCGCCTGTGTTCTCGGTCGAAGCCGCGATCCGGCAAGGCCTGCTGTCACCCACCAACAAGTCAGCGGCTCTGGCTGGTCTGATGATCGGTGCAGACGTAGCCGCTCACTATGATCCGGGCGATGAAGTCCTGTTGGTGGCCGATGGTCCGCTGCTGGAGGCCTATGGGTTCGCGCTGGATGCCCTTGGCGCAGATGTGGAAGAAACGTCGGCTGTCGAGGCTCTGCAGGATGGGTTGTTTGAACTAGCCGATCTTGCCGGACTGCTCGGCGAAGACTAAGGCCCGCCTAGACACGTGAGGAGTCCGGCCCTTCGATGATCATTTCTCCCGAATGCGTAGCACCTACCGGATGCCTGATCGGGCAGTCGCCCCTTTGGAGCCATGCCGAGGGCTTTTTGTGGTGGGTGGATCAAAAGCGGGCCAAGCTGCACCGATACAATCCCCGGACCGGCAACACGCGGCGATATGAACTGCCCGTACGTCCGAGCCGGATCGTGCTTTACGACGGCATGTTGTTGATGGCGGCAGACCGGGAGATCGGATTTTTTGACCCAGCCACGGAAGTCTACGAACGCCTGACTGTGGTCGCCGGCGAACCGGACACCAACCGGACAAGCGACGGCGGGGTGGCTCCGGATGGATCGTTCTGGTTTGCGACCGAGGATGATGCCGAACGTGAGCCGATCGGAAACTACTACCGGTATGGCACGGATCGTACCATCGCGCCGATCCGGCTGCCTTCAGTGCTATTGTCCCGCACTTTCGAGTTTTCGCCGGATGGGCGTACGTTTTACACCTGTGATGCGGCTGAGCGGGAAATCATTGCGCACGATGTCGATCCCGAAACAGGGGCCGTTGGCGGGCGCCGGACCTTCGCCTTTACGCACGAGCTCGGCGGAATGCCGTTCGGCTCAACGGTAGACAGGGAGGGCGGTCTCTGGACCTGCCTGCATGGCGCATCGAGAGTGGCCCGGTTCAAGCCGGACGGTCAGATCGATCAAGTGATTGTGCTGGCGGCGCCGTTACCCACCGGATGTGCGCTTGGCGGGGAGGACCTGCGAACGCTGTTCATCACCACGTCCCGGGCAGGATTGAGCTTCCCCCAGCTGGACGCGCGTCCTCTCTCGGGCAGCTTGTTTGCCGTAACCGTTGATATTCCGGGCCTTCCAGGCCGGTCCTTCGGCGCCGGAGGGCTCTGAAGCCGGTTCGCAGGCATCGCCTTGCGAAGGCGCTTCGAGGCCCCCAAATCCTGATAACCATAACTTCTGTTGCAGATTTGCCGTGGACGCGGACCGCTAAACCCGCTAATCGCCCGCCTTTGAAAAACGAGTGACATAATGGCCGACAAGGACCAGAAACCGAAGAAAAAGCGGATCGGACCGCTGACCTTCTTCTCGCAAGTGCGGGCAGAGGGAAACAAGGTGACCTGGACGACCCGTCAGGAAACGATTCAGGCGACGATTTTCGTGGTCATCATGTCGATCCTGATCGCAATCTTTCTTTTCGCGGCCGATACCGTCATTATGTGGTTCGTGAACTTGATCCGGGGCGCCTGAGGGTGCTCTCAACGAATCCAGCCCAACAGGAGCGTGCTCGGCCCATGCCTGAAGCCAAATGGTATATCGTCCATGCTTATTCGAACTTCGAGAAGAAGGTGGCCGGATCGATTCGTGAGCAGGCGGAACGCAAGGGGCTGACGCACCTGATCGAGGAGATCGAGGTTCCGACGGAAGAAGTCGTCGAAGTCGCCCGTGGCAAGAAAAAGACCGTCGAGCGGCGCTATTTCCCCGGCTACGTGCTCATGAAGGCCCAGCTGACCGACGATATCTACCACCTCGTCAAGGATACACCGAAAGTCTCCGGCTTCCTTGGCGCTGAAGGCGGCAAGAAGCCGTTGCCCGTTCGCCAGCGTGAAGTGGACCGGATCCTTGGTAAATCGACGGACGTCTCGGCTGAGCGTCCCCGCGCGCGAATCAGCTTCGAGATCGGCGAACAGGTGCAGGTCAACGACGGCCCGTTCCAGGGTTTCGAGGGCGCTGTGGAAGAAATCGACGAAGCCAATGGCCGCCTGAAGGTCACCGTCTCGATCTTCGGCCGGGGCACGCCGGTGGACCTGGAATTCGATCAGGTCGTAAAGGTCTGAACAGGCGCAGGACGGCGCAATCGTGACGGCCTTGAAACCGTAGCAATGCGCCTGTATGCCGAAATCTGATTGCCGCCTTAGCTCAGTTGGTTAGAGCGCTGGTTTGTGGAACCAGAGGTCCCCCGTTCAAGCCGGGGAGGCGGTACCATCAGGCTCTTCCCTGTAATCGCTACATAAAGTTCAAACGACGTCCGTATTCCTACGTGTTGCAAAAGGGTCGCGGTGGGCGGACTTTTCCACGGAATTGGACGATTTTCTCTGGGAAATCTCTCGCGGATTCCTGAAAAACCCTTTAACAGGCGAATATGCGGTCTAACCGTATCATCCTGCGGCCGAAGGCAATCCCGTCTCTCGGCACACAGAAGGGGATTGAGTATGAAGAAAACTCTTATGTGCGCGACAGCCGCGGCCGCTTTCGCGTCTGCCGGCCTTCCGGCGCATGCAGAAGGCTGGTACTCCCGCGCCGATCTGCAATACACGTTCGATGGCCGTGTTGATCACGACGCCACGGGCAACCAAGTTGGCAAGCTGGCTGGCGATTCGGATGCGTCCGAACTGCTCGGCGCTCAAGCCGGCTTCGGCTACGGCTACGACAATGGTCTTCGCCTTGAAGGCGTGATTGGTTATCGCGGCGGAGACCTCGACGTCTCCCCGGCCATTTCCGGCGCGCTTCCTGGCAGCCAGGTAAATCCGGATGGCACCGCCACCGTCATGGACCTCATGGTCAACGGTATCTACGACTTCAACGCTGACGGATCCATTCGTCCGTACATCGGCGTCGGCGTCGGTGGCACGCGCATCCGCGCAAAAGCCACCAACCGCACCACGGGTGTTGCCCCGAACCTCAGCGCCGCCAACGGCTTCAGCGACACCGCCGCCGGCCTTGCTTGGCAGGGGCTTGCCGGTATCGGCTTCGCCCTTTCGGACCGCCTGACGCTCGACCTCGGCTACAAGTACTTCACGGCTGAAGAGCTCGAGTTCGACGGCAAGCACACCAGCGTTCCTTACGACGTTGACTACACCGACCACACGGCAACGATCGGTCTGCGCTACGCCTTCGGCGTGACGCCGCCGCCTCCGCCGCCAGAGCCGCCGGCACCGCCGCCGGAACCGCCAGCACCACCGGCCCCGCCGGTTGAAGCTGAAACGGTTCAGCAGGTCTGTTCGGCGCTCAACCAGCAGTTCGTTGTGTACTTCGAGTGGGATCGCTCGGATCTGACGAGCCAGGCAGCTGCCGTTATCGATCAGGCCGTGGCCAACATTGCAGCCGGTACCGGTTGTTCTGCAGGCAGCGTCACGATCGTCGGCCACACCGACACCTCGGGCGGCAACGCCTACAACGAGGCCCTGTCGATCCGCCGCGCTGACATCGTTGCAGCCGCTCTTGCCGATCGCGGTATCACCGCAACGATCGACAAAGCCGGTAAAGGCGAGTCGGAACTGGCGAAAGCCACCAACGATGGCGTGCGCGAGCCGCTGAACCGTCGTTCGGAAGTCACGATCATCGTCCAGTAATCACTGGAAGACGGTTAAA